>JAKFCH010000323.1:0-25161 GCA_036676765.1 Deltaproteobacteria bacterium | reverse complement strand
TCGCGCGGGCGAACGTCGGGCGGACGAGCGCGCGGAGCCCGCCCGGGCCGAGGCGCCCCCCGAGCCCAAGCCGGCGCCGCCGCCCCCGGAGCCGCGCACCTTCCCCCTCGGCCACACCGAGGGCACCGGCGAGCCCGTCGAGGCGCTCGGCGTCCTCTCGCCGGCCGAGCTCGCGAGCCTCGCCGCCGCCGACGTGACCACGGTCGCCGACCTCCTCCTCCGCCCGCCGGTCGCCACCGACCGCGCCGGTGAACGCTGGGTTCCGGGCGTGGCGCCCGAGGGCCCGGTCATCGTGCGGGGCACCGTCAAGGCGCGGCTCACCCGGTTCACGCCGGGCGTGCGCCGCCACGAGGTGATCCTCGCCCACGACAAGGGCGAAGTGTCCTGCCGTTGGCTCGGCCCCGTCCCGGCCGAGGTCTCCGTGCTGCGGGCCGGCGTCGAGGCCGGCTTCGCCGGCACGCTCGAGATCGACCCCGAGGCCGCGGAGGGCGCCGAGGGCGCCGCCGCCATCGGGCGGGCCGTTCTCTACGAGGGCGAGCCCCTCGGCATCGACGGCCGCGGGGGCGATTGGCTGCCGCGCTACGGCATCCCCGATCTGGACGAGGCCCGCGCCCGCGCCGCCATGCGCGCCGCCCTCCGCAAGCACGCGGACAGCCTCCAGGACCACCTCCCGCCCGAGATCATCGAGCGCTACCGGCTGCTGCCGCTCTCGCAGGCCCTGCGGGACGTGCACTTCCCCAGCAACGCCAGCCGCAAGGGCCGCTCGCGGCTCGGGTTCGACGAGCTGCTCCAGGTGCAGCTCGGCGTGGCCCTGCTCCGCGCGCGGGATCGCCGCGAGCGCGGCGTCCCGAACCCCGTGAGCCACGCCCTCGTGGCGCAGGCGCACGGGATGGCCGGCTGGCAGTTCACCGACGAGCAGGAGAGCGCCTTCGACGACATCCGGCGCGATCTCCGCCGCCCGCAGCCGATGACCCGCCTCCTCCAGGGGGATGTCGGGGTCGGCAAGCACGCGGTCGTGCAGGCCGCGATGGTGCTCGTGGCCGAGGCCAAGCACCAGGCGCTGTTCCTGGCACCCGACGCCCTGTCCGCCGAGCACCGCTTCCTGTTCGCCGAGTCCTTCTTCAAGTCCGTGGGCCTCGAGCCCATGCTGCTCGTGGGCCCGCCCACGCGCGCGCAGGCAGAGCAGCTGAAGAAGGGCGAGTCCCTGATCATCTACGCCACCCACGCGCTCGCGAAGGACGTCCCCACGTTCCGCAAGCTCGGGCTCGTGGTGTTTGAGGAGCAGGGCACCTACGGCGCCGCCGACATCACCCCGTTCGAGGTCCAGGGCGCGCGCCCCGACCTGCTCGTGTTCACGCCGACCCCGGTGCCGAGCGCGCTCCTGCTCAACTTCTACGGGCAGCTCGCGCTGAGCGTCATCGGCAACGGGACCGCGCGCGGGGTCGACACCTCGTCGTTCGACGCCGATAGCCGCGACGACGCCTACAAGATCGGCCGCGAGGCCATCGAGGCCGGGCAGCAGGTGATGATCGTGTTCCCGGTGATCCGGGGCCAGGACCTGCTCTCGCCGTCGGAGGCCCGCCGGCTGTCCGAGGTGCTCGGCTCGGAGACCTTCCCGGGCGCCCGCGTCGGCATCTTCAACGGCGGCATGTCGCGCGAGGAGCGGTTCCGCGCCTACGACGACTTCCAGCACCGCCGCACCGAGGTCCTGCTCGCCACGAGCTTCGTGGAGCACGGGCCGGTCGTACCGAACGCCTCGGTGATGATCGTCGAGCAGGCCCAGCAGTTCGACCTGGTGCGCCTGCACCGCCTGCGCGGCCACATCGGCAACGGCTGGCGCCGCGGCCAGTGCCTCATCGTCGTGGGGGACGATCCGCGCCCCGAGGCCCGCCACAACATCGATCTCCTGCTGAAGGAGACCGACGGCTACCGCATCGCCGAGCTCGACCTCCGCCACCGCGGCATCGAGGCCACGCTGGGCGAGCGCGCCGCCGAGGCGCCCGACTTCGCCTGGGCGGATCCCGTCGTCGAGCGCGATCTCATGGTGCGCACCCGCCAGGAGGCCGTGCGCCTCCTCAACGTCGACCCCGGCCTGAAGCGCCGGGCGCACCGGCCGCTCCTGAACCTGGTCCGGGCCCGCTTCGGCGAGGACTCGGTGCCCGACGGGAGCGGCGCCGCCGCCGCCGTGGTCGCCGCCGCCGCGCCTCCCGCGTTGGACGCCAACGCCCGCCGTCGCCGCCGGCGTCGCGGAAGATAGGCCCGGATGCCGATCGCCCAACGCAGCATCGTCATCGACGTGCCACCGTCCGTGCTGATGGGCGTGATCTGCGACTTCGGGGCGTACCCGCGCTTCCTCCCGGACATGGAGGACGCCACCGTGCTTCGCTCCGAGCCCGCATCGTCGCCGAAGCGGTGGACCGTCCGATATGCCATCCGCATCATCCGCCGCGTCGAGTACACGCTGGATCACGTGCGGGAGGGCGACACCCGGCTCCGCTGGGCCCTGGTCGAGGGCGCCTTCAAGTCGAACAACGGCAGCTGGGAGCTCGAGCCGCTCGACGGCGGCGCACGCACCCGCGCCACCTACACCCTCGAGATCGACCTCGGCATGTTCGTGCCCGGCAGCGTGCTGAAGACCCTGCTCGAGCAGAACCTCCCGGCCACGCTCGAGGCCTTCAAGCGGCGCGCGGAGACCCTCGGGTGAGGCCTGCCGACCTGTCGCTCGTCGTGGCGCTCGTGCTGGCCGCGTGCGGCCCGCCGGAGCCGCCCCGGCCACCCGGCGGCACCGGCAGCGGCTCGGGCGCTGAAACATCCGACACATCCGAAGTTTGTGTCACGTGCGAGCTGACCGACTGCGCCGACGACGACACGCCCCCCGACGACGTGGGCTCGGAGTCCGACTGCGAAGACGCCGCGGTGGACCAGGGGTGCGAGGCGTACTCGTTCGAGGACGACTGCTGAACGCTCGGTGAGCGGGCATCCAGCTCGCCGCCCGCGTGGCCCCTCGGCAACTCGTGACCGTCACCGACGGGGCCGGGCTCTATCTTCGAGCAGAAGATGGAGCTGAAGAACATATGTACATCCTCGTCTTCCTGATCTCGGGCTGCTCGATGGTGGAGCGCCTGAACCCGTTTCATCCCCGCGCGGAGGACCCCGACTCGGAGCTGTACGACACCAGCACCGACTCACCGGATGGCCCCGCCCCCGGCGCGGGCTTCCCGTATGCGGAGCACAAGGTCTTCGAGCTCTCGCTGGACCTGCCGCCCGCGTCGGTGGACGCGCTCGAACGAAACGGCGAATACGTCCCGGGCACGTTCTACCTGGACGGGCTGAAGGCCGAGGTCGGGGTGCGCCTCAAGGGGGCGAGCACGTTCGACGACCTCGACGGCAAGCCCTCGCTGAAGGTCAGCTTCAGCGCGTTCAAGGAGGACGGGAGCTTCCTCGGCGTCGAGCGCCTCACGATGAACTCGATGAAGTACGACCCGACGAAGCTGCGGGAGGCCGCCGCGTATCGTCTCTTCGACCAGATGGACGTGCCCGGGTCGCGTACCGGGTACGCCCACCTCGTCATCAACGGCGCCGACTACGGGCTCTACAGCCTCATCGAGACGCTGGACGAGAACTTCCTCGACCGTGCCTTCCCGGGGGACGGCAACGGCAACCTCTACGACTCGACGTTCGTCTACGCCGACCTGACCGGCCTCGGAGTGGTCAACTTCGACCTCCAGGAGGGGGATCCCGCCACCGCCTACGACGATCTCCGCGCGCTCGTCGGCGATCTCGACTCGGGCAACTTCCTCGACGTGTTC
Source organism: Deltaproteobacteria bacterium (assembly GCA_036676765.1). GTDB lineage: Bacteria > Myxococcota_A > UBA796 > UBA796 > SXON01 > CAJBVW01. The sequence continues at coordinate 21,352 of JAKFCH010000323.1, read as the reverse complement.
GAGCGACGCTTCGACGTGGAGGAGACCCTCACGTACCTGGCGATCGACCTCGCGACGTCCAACTGGGACGGCTACTCGCGAAACACCAACAACTACCTGCTCTACCACGCGACCGTGGCGGACCGGTGGTCGTTCGTGCCCTGGGGCCAGGACACGGCGTTCCGCGGTGGCGGGCCGCTCTACGCGGGCATCAAGGGGCGCCTCGCGAGCGCGTGCATCAACGACACCACGTGCGGGCCGATGCTCGAACAACGCGTGCGCGACGTGCTCGACATGTGGGAGACGGAGGACCTCCACGGGTGGACCGCGGGGGTCGCCGAGGTGATCGGGCCCGCCTGCGCCGCCGACCCGCGCAAGGACGACGAGTGCGATCACGAGGACATCCTCGAGTACCTCCTCGATCGACCCGACGCGGTCCGCACCGAGATCGGCCCGTAGGTGCGCGGTGTCGGGAGGGCGCGCGTGGGCGTCAGTCGGCGCCCACGTAGGGTACGCCCTCCCACACCACCCGCCCGGTGGAGCGTTGGAAGGTGCCGTGTCGGACGGCCCCTCCGCTGGACGTGCCGACGAGCGTGGTGCCGTCGCAGGTGACGGTGCCGTGGTCGCCCACGTCGGAGTAGGACCACTCGTAGGTGCCGACGCCGAACGCCAGGGTCCAGTGACACATCACCGGGCCGTCGGGTCCGAGCCCACACTCCAGCTCGTCGACGGAGGCGAAGGACTCGCCCCAGAGCCCGTTGCCGCAGCGGCGGTCGACGGAGGCGGTGTCCATCTGGACGAGGCCGCCGGTGCAGCCGGCGAGCAGGAGGGCGAGGGCGGCGGTTCGGAGCGGCATCGTGGACCGGGGGTGCCGCACCGTAGCACCGGAACCGGGCCGTCGGGGGGCGCGAGCGGGCGTGCTACCGTACCCCGTGTCCAACCGCGAACGCGCCCTCCTCGTCGCCCTCGTGGGCCTCCGGATGGCCCTCACGGGCGGGCGCCTCCTCGCCGATCCGCTCCGCTTCTGGAACTTCGAGGAGGCGTACAACGCCACGGTCGCGTGGTACCTCGCGCACGGCGGCCTCTGGCCCGAGCTGTTCACGCTCCAGTACCGGAGCTTCTGCGGCGGCTGCACGGTGGTTGCCGCGGCGGGCGCCCCGCTCCTCGCGCTGGGGGACCGCTTCGTCCTCTGGAAGCTCCTCGCGCTGGCGTGGACCGCCGCGACCATGGTGGTGGGCTTCCACGCGCTCGACCGGCTCGTCGGGCGGGCGGGCGCCTGGGCGTTCGTCGTGCTCCTCGCCGTGCCGCCCGTGGGCATGTCCGACCTGTCGCTCATGCTCTGGGGCAACCACCAGGAGACGGCGCTCCTCGGCGTGCTCGCGCTCCTGTTCCTCGGGCGGGGCCACGGGCTCGCGACGGGGTTCGTGCTCGGCTTCGCCGTCTGGTTCGCGCGCACGGCCGCCTACCAGGCCCTCGTGCTCGTGCCCGCCGCGCTCCTCCTCCTCCCCGGGCAGCGCCTGCGCGTCCTGCTCGGCTTCGGCGCCGGGCTCGCGCTGCTCGCCGTCCCTGCCGCCGACGGGGACGCCGGCTTCTACCAGATGCACGACGCGCTGGGCCAGCCGCCCGCGGAGATGTGGAAACGCGCCCGCACGTTGCTCGTCCCCACCCGGACGGCCCCGCGCCTGTACGCCCCGGTGACCGGCATGGCGTGGGGTGCGGCCGCTTGGCTCGGCGCCGCGCTCGTCGCCGCGCTCTGCGCGCTCCGCACGCCCCGCCATGCCGTCTTTCCGGCGCTCGCCGTCGCGTACGGCACGCTGTACGCGGTCACCCGCTTCCCCATCTTCCTGCTGGGCGCGCGGATGCCGATCAACAACATCCGCTACCACTCGCCCTGGGCGTTCGCCCTCACGCTGGTCGTGGCGGCGGGCGCGGGCGCAGCGTGGGCGCGGGGGTGGCGGAGGCTCGCCGTCGTATTGGTGGCGCTCCCGCTCGTGGCCGACCTCTCGGCGTGGGCGCGCGTGACCGTGTGGCCGACCGACCTGGGCGCCCTCGCGTTGCGCGCGACCGACGACACGCAGCTCGTCCGGGTGGCCGCCGCGCGCCTGCCCGACGCCGTGCTCACCGACGCGTCCCGCGCGGATCCACGCGCGCGCGCCACGCTCCAGCGGATGTACGGGCTGCGGCTCGGCGGCGAGGTGGCCGGGGGCATCCGGGGGTTCGACGACGCGGCCGCGCGTGCGCGGGCGGTCTCCGCCGCGGCGCTCGACGGGCTCGGGCAGGGGATGGTGGCGCCCTGCGCGGACCCGGCCGCCGTCAACCGCCGCCTGGACACGCTCCCACCGGCCGAGGCGCGTCGCGTCGGGCACGGCGCGGCCGTCACGCTCGGCCTCTGCCCCGCCCGAGGCGGTGACGTGGCGCTCCGGGTGGCGGCGCTACGGGGGGAGGTCGAATGCTGGTTGTGCGAGGCCGCCGGGGGAACCGCCCTCGCCGGGTGCGCCGGCCCCGAGGACCGGGATCTCGAAGCGCTCGGTCGATGCCTGGGCGCGGCGGTGCAGGGCGTCGACGAGGGGGCCGCCGTGCTCTACGGCGCCGGACTCCACTTCGCCCGGCCGACCCGCACGAGGGAGGAGGCGGAGGCGGTCGCGGCGGCCATCGGAGAGGGGGGCGCCGCCTTCCTCGCGGGCACCCGTGACCCGATGGCGGGCGCCGACGTTCCTGTCTCCGCGGCGCGGCATCGCCGGCCGTGAAGGAAGCTTCGGAGCGCTCCACCGTCCGCCAGGAATGACCTCCCTTCACAAGCCGGCCAACGCGGCGTGATCACGAGCAGGGTGAGGAACTCCGCCGCCACATGGGGGATTCAGAGCTTCACGACCGGCCGTTGGACCCTCCCATCACCGGCACCACCTGGGGTGACCGGAGAGGGCTTCCGCTCGCCTTCCGGGTGATTCTGTTCTTCCTGGCGTTCATGCTGATGACGCAGGCGGGGTACCTGTTCGCGTTCCCCCCGTACGCCGGGATCGGGGTTTTCTGGCCGTCCACCGGCCTGTGCCTCGCCGCGCTCCTCCTCGAGACCCCCCGCGCCTGGCCCGCCTACACGTTCGCCATCTTCGTGGGCGAGTTCGTCGGCGTGGCGTTGCAGGGGATGCCGCTGCCCGTGTGTGTCGTGTGGGCGGTCGTCGCGAGCGGCGAGCCGCTCCTCTCCGCGTTCCTGCTGCGCCCCGGGGGGATGACCTTCAACCTGGGCCGCCTCCGGGACCTCATGGCCCTCGTCGGCGTCGGAGCGGTGGTGAGCCCGGCGGTGGCGGCGATGCTGGCCGCGACCGCGGCCGTGGTCTGGACCGACAGCCCGTCGTGGGCGATGAGCTGGATGACGTGGTGGTTCGGAGACGCCGTCGGCGTGCTCGTCGTCGCCCCGCTCCTGTACGTCTGGCTCGGCTGCAAGCACGCGCGCTACTCCGGGCGTGACCGGCTCCTCGGGGCGGTGCTGCTCGTCGCGATGGTGCTCGCGACCCAGGCGATGTTCGGGGGCGCGCCGGGTGTCGCCGCCTTCCGGCTGGTCCCGGGGTTCCTCACCTTTCCGATCCTGCTTTGGATCGCCGTGCGGTTCGAGCTGCGCGGCGTCACCGTGGCGGCGGCGATCTTCAACGTGCTCGCCGCCTACCACACCACCCGCGGCCGGGGCTTCTTCGCCGCGGTCGAAGGGCCTCCCCTCGCGCGGCTCGTCACGTTGCAGGCCTACCTCTCGTTCGGCACCCTGTCCTCGTTGGCGCTCGCCGCCGCGCTCATGGAGCGCCGGCGTGGCGAACGGGAGCTCCAGGACATGATCGACAACTCCACGGCCGTCGTCTTCGCGAAGGGAGTCGATCACCGGTACCTCTTCGTGAACCGGGAGTTCGAGCGCATCTCCGGACGACCCCGGTCGGAGATCGTGGGGCGGGCGGCGAGGGACCTCTGGCCCGCGCGTTTCGCCGCGCACATCGAGCGAGCGGACGAGGAGGTGGTGCGGCGGCGGCGGGCGGTGTCCTTCGAGGACAACGTCCCGACGACCCAGGGCGAACGCACCTTCGTGTCGGTCCGCTTCCCGCTCTGTGACGAGGACGGCGTGCCCTACGCGGTCGGGGGGATGTCGACCGACATCACCGATCGGAAGTGCGCGGAGGAGGCGCTCCGACGGAGCGAGGAGCGGCTCACCCTGGTCGTCGCCGCGACGCACGACGCCATCTACGACGTGGATCTGACGACCGGCGCCATCTGGCGCAACGACCGCTTCCGCGAGCTCTTCGGCGCGTTGACCTACGCCTGCGAGTGGATGGCGCGCCTGCACCCCGACGATCGCGACGGGGTGTGCACGAGCCGGAAGGAGGCGATGGAGGCCCACTCCCGCACCTGGATGTCCGAGTACCGCGTCGCGCGTGTCGACGGCACCTACGCCCACGTCCTCGACAACGCCTACCTGCTCTACGACGCGGACGGGCGGCCGACGCGCATCATCGGCGCCCTGGCCGACATCACGGAGCGGCGGCGCGCGCAGGAGGAGATCCGCCGCGCCAACATCGAGCTCGAGCAACGCGTCGAACGCCGGACCGCGGAGCTCGCGGTCGCCTACAACGAGATGGAGGCCTTCAGCTACTCGATCTCCCACGATCTGCGGGGGCCGCTGCGCGCCATCAACGGCTTCGGGAGCGTGCTGCTCGAGGACCACGCGAAGGCCCTCGACGCCGAGGGCGCCGAGTTCCTCGGGCGGATCCGCGCCGCGTCCCGCCGCATGGGGCAGCTCATCGACGATCTGCTCTCCCTCTCGCGCGCGGGGCGCGCCGAGGTGCGCCACGAGGTCGTGGACATCAGCGAGATGGCCGCCGGGATCCTGGCGGAGCTGCGGGAGGGCGAGCCGGACCGCGTGGTCACCACCGCCATCGAGGAGGGCCTGACCACCCGGGGGGATCCGGGGCTCCTCCGCATCGTGCTGCAGAACCTCCTGGCCAACGCGTGGAAGTTCACCAGCCAGCACGAGCGCGCGCACATCGAGGTGGGCCACACCCTCGTCGGCGACGAGGTCGCCTTCTACGTCCGCGACGACGGCGCGGGCTTCGACCGCCGCTACGCGGACAAGCTGTTCCGCCCCTTCGAGCGCCTGCACCGCACCAACGAGTTTCCGGGCACGGGCATCGGGCTCGCGACCATCCAACGCATCGTCGGCCGGCATGGTGGGCGCGTGTGGGCGACGGGCGAGGTCGAGCGGGGCGCGACCTTCTACTTCACGCTCCCCGAAGGGCTCCCCTCCGACGAGCCCTGACGACGACCCTCGCCGTCAGCGCAGCTCGATCTCGCGCGCCGTCTGCCGCCGCGCGCCGCTCTCGGCCGCGTGCGCGCGGAGCTTCTCCAGCACGATGCCGAGCGACTCCGGCGTGTGCTCCCCGGGCAGCACCCGCGCCAGCGACAGGCCGGCCCGCGCCTCTTCGAGGTAGGCCAGCGCGTAGTCCTGGAGGCTCTCGGTGCGGGCGCGCTCCAGGGCCAGCGTGGCGCGGTGCTCGAGCAGCCGTTCGAGGTGGGAGGCGGTGCCCTGCCGGCGCTCGCGGATGAACGGATCCTCGTCCGGCCCGCCGTCCCGCAGGGCGAACAGCCGCGCGCCCACCGAGATCGGATCGATGCGGGAGAGGTCGGTGTCGAGCGTCTGGAGGGTGAGCGCGAGGCGGTAGACCCACGCCGCCACCTCGGAGAGGCCGGCGCGCGTGACGCGGTCGGGCGCCTGTCCGTCGAAGGACTGGTCGAGCTGCCAGGCACGCATCGCGGCCGCGCGGTACGGCGCCGCGAGGGTCACCTGGATGCGACCGGGGGAGGGGATGCGCGTCGGGAGCGACCACCGGAGCGCGCCGGGGAGGAGCGCCTGCGCCGTGCAGAGGCCGACCACCGCGCCGGTCCACAAGGCGGCCGTGGGGCTGAAGGCGTCGAGCAGGCCGAGCCGATCGGCCGCGAAGAGCCCGATGCCCGCGCCCGCGACGCCCGCGAGCAGGCTCTCGATGCGCGCGACGCCGTCGCCGCCGCCGACGGCGATCCCGGCGGCCGCGCCCGCGGCGACCGCGGCGGGGAGGCCGAGCCCGGCGAGCAGGAGCGTCGCCGCGACGACGAACACCAGCACGAGCGGGAGGAGGTAGACGCGCGCCGGTCGCGCGGCCGCGACGCCGACGCCCGTGGCGATGGCGAGGGAGAGCGTGGGATCCCCGTCGAGGCCCGTGAGGGCGAGCCCTCCGAACGTGAGCGCCTGCGCCGACGCCCAGGCGAGCTGGCGCCGGAGCAGGCGGCGCCCGTCCTGTGACGGGAGCTCGTAGCGCGACCACATCGACGGGAGCGGAGAACTATCGGGAGAGCTCACGGCCGGCCTCGCTTGCGGCCTTGGCCGCGTAGGACGCCCCTTCGGTCGTACCGAGGGACTCGATGGCGAACATCGCCTCGCGGTCGGCGTGGAGCGCCGGGGCGTCCACGTCGGCGAGGGTCTCGGCGATCACATTCGCGGCGCTGCGCATCATCGCGCGCGCCCCTTCGCCGTCGCCCCGGCGCCAGGCGTCCGCGGACGCGCGCGAGTACGCGCCGGCCCGCGCGCGGGTGGCGGCGATCGTGGCGCCCTCGTCGAGGGAGGCGTCCACCGCGGAGGCGTCGGTCGTCACGTAGGCGCCCACGCTCGCGCGGGCCGCGCGGCGGTCGCCGCCTTCGACGGGATCCCAGGTCAACACGGCGCGCGCCACGCTCCGCTCGCCGGTCGTGCCCGTCGGCACGTCGATCGCGAGCACGATCTTGCGGGTCTGCCCAGCGCTGATGTCGCCCACTTCCACCTCCGTTCCGTCGGCGGCCACCCCCGCGCGCACGGGCGTGGCGGTCCACCCGTACACCTCGCGGATGCGCACGCCCTCGGCGGCGTCGATGCGGACCCGGGCGCGCCGCGCCAGGGTGGACGTGGTCCGCTCGAGCTCGGCGGCGATCACCGTGGGCAGCTCCTCGGGGTTCCCCACGAATTGGTACGACCCGCCCCCGGTGTCGGCCATGGCTTCGAGCAGGTTCTCGTTGAAGTCCCGGCCGAGCCCGATCGCCGAGACGCTGACACCTCCCGACGCGAAGGTCCGCGTGAGCGTCGTGAAGGCGTCCTGGCTCGTCTCGCCCACGTTGGCCTGCCCGTCCGACACCACGAGCACCTTGCGCGCCGGGTGCCCGTCGGCGAGCTGATCCGCGCCGAGGGTGAGCCCGTCCCACAGGTTCGTGCCCCCGTCGTCTCGGAGGCCTGCCACCACCCGGTGCAGCCGCGCGCGCTCGTCGGCGAGATGCGGGCCGTCGAAGCCCGCGCCCTCCACGAGCAGGCGGGCGTGGTCGTCGAAGCTCACCATCGAGAAGCGATCGCCGCTCCGGAGGGCGTCCACGAGCTCGTCGGCCGCCGCGCGCGCCGCCTCGATCTTGCCCTCGCGGCCCATCGAGCCGGAGGTGTCCACCACCAGGGCGATGTCGACGGGCACCCGCTCCCGTTGGACCTCGGGCGCGGTCACGCTCACGACGAGGTAGCGCAGGCTCTCCCCATCCTGGGCGAGCGCGCTCCGGTCGAGCCTCAGGTCGAGGGAGAGCGGGCCCTCGGAGGCCCCGACCTCGGGGATCACGGTGTCGGGGTCGAGCGGCGGGGGCGGCTCCCGGAACGGGGCGTGAAGGGTGGGCGCGACCAGGGCGCCGACCGCGGCCGCCGCGGCGAGGAGGAGGGTGACGTGCCAACGTTCCACGGGGCGCTCCGGGTAGATGAGTGGCCCGACAACGCCGGCCCTCGCCGGTTCCTTACGGGGCTCTGGTATCGTTCGGGGATGTCGTCCCTGCTCCTCCTCCTGTCCGCGGTCCTCGTGTCCGATGCCTGGGCCCGCGCGGACATCGCGATCCTCGTATCGGATCGCCTCGACGCCTACGAGGCCCCGGTCCAGCGTTTCCGGGACGCCGTCGGGCGGCCGGTCACCGTGTTCGAGATCGACGGCGACCGCGCGCGCGCGGACTCCATCGTACGCCAGCTCCAGGCCGATCCGCCCCCTCTCGTGTTCGCGGTGGGGGCCAAGGCCGCGTACGTGGCCGTCAACGACCTCCCCGACGTGCCCGTCGTCTACGCGATGGTGCTCGACCCCGCCCGGTACGGCATCTCGGGCACCCAGGTGACCGGCGTGTCGATGGACGTGCCCGCCGAGGCCACGCTCGCCCAGTTCCAGCTCTTCGCCCCCGACGTGAAGCGCCTGGGCGTCCTGCTCTCCGCCAACAACACCGCCCCCCAGGTCGCGGAGGCCCTCTCCGCCGCGAAGCGCCTCGGCTTCGAGACCACCATCCAGCGCGTGACCAACGCCCGCGACCTGCGCGCCGCGTGGCTCCGCACCGCCGGAAACGTCGACGCCCTCTGGCTCCTCCCCGACCCGGTGGTGATGGCCCCCGACGCGTTCCGTTGGCTCCGCAACGACACCATGCGCCGCCGTCTGCCCGTGCTCGCGAGCACCGAGAACCTCGTGCGCGCCGGCGCGCTGTTGTGCGTCGCCCCCGACCGCGAGGTGGCCGGGCAGCAGGCCGCCGACCTCGCGCGCCGGATCCTCGAGGCCGGTGAGCTCCCCGGCACCATCGAGCCACTGCCCCCGGGCTCGATGCGCGTGGTCCTCAACCGCGACACGCTCGACGGCATCGGCCTCGAGATCGACGAGCTGATGCTCGACTTCGCCGACGAGGTCGTGCGGGAGACCGAGGGGCGCTGATTGCGCCGCCGGCTCCGAACCTACCGAGACTCGAGCTTGACGCCGCCGAACAGCTTGTCACCGAGGCCGAGGATGCCGATGGGCTCCTTCCACTCGCCGTTGGAGACGAGCACGAAGCCGTGGATCATCGGCACGTACGGGAGCATGACCATCGGGAACAGGAGGGTCCCGATGCCGCACGTCACGATGGAGATCGCGAAGTAGAGGACGACCAGGACCACCATCATGAGGTACGCGACCGCCGCCTGCTTCGCGTGGTAGAGCGCGAAGGCGTCGTTCCGCTGGATGAACGGGACGATGAAGAGTGGCAGCCCCAGGAACATGGACGCGTAGGACAGGTAGGCCCAGGTGCGGCCCTCCTGCGTGATCGGGGGCTGGAAGTCGGTCGTCATGGGAGCCTGCTAACCGATGCCCGGTCTTGAATGCGGACCGTAGTGACTCCCCGGAGCGGTGACAAGGAGCTGCCCAAAGGGAGCACCCGGCAGGGGGCGACCGACGGCGGCGACATCCGGGTGCAACACGAAGTCCTCGGCGCCCCGGGGGCCCCCGACCGTTCGCCGGTCCGTGGACGCGCGACAGCGCGGGCGCGGACGGTGAATGGGCGGGGCGGGGCGACGAGTTGCGGGGGGGACCCCCGCCCCATGAACCCCCGCCCGACCAACCCTCAGAACGCGACCTCCACCCCGACCTGGATCGACCGCCCCTCTCCCGCCGGATCGACGGGGTAGCGCGCTTCGTCCCCGGACATCTCGTTCGCGTCGTCGCGGTAGAGCCAGGTGGTGTAGGGCGTGTCGAGGAGGTTGTAGGCGGCGACGTCGACGCGGACGCGGCCGCCGAGGGTGTCGGTGGCGAGGCCGGCGCCGAGGAGGGCGTAGGCGGGGGCGTCCAAAGCACCGGCGTCGGGGCTCCAGTCGGCGCGGGTGCGCGGACCGATCACGTCGAGGAGGACACTGGCGCGCAGCGCGTCGACGAGGCGCCAGCCGACCCGCGCGTGGGCCATGTGGGCGGGGAACTCGTACTGCTGGAAGCCGGTGTCGCGGTCGGTCGCGAAGGTGTAGCTGTAGCTGCCGTCCAGGTCGAAGGCGCCCACGGTGACGGTGGCCTGGGCCTCGCCGCCAAAGATGTCGGCGCCGCCGGAGTTGGCGTAGTAGTCGTCCCCCAGCTCGGGATCGGGGGTCGCGACGGTGACCTTGTTGATCTCGCCGGCGATGGACGAGTAGAAGCCGGTCGCGCGGAGCTCGACGCCGCGGGTGGGGGTGACGGCGAGCTCGGTCTCCACGGTGTGGATGGACTCGGGCCGGAGATCCGGGTTGCCGGCGGTGAAGTCGTTGTGGCCCTCGGCGTCGGTGGAGACGTCGACCAGCCACTCGCGCGCGGTGGGCGCCCGGAAGGCGCGACCGTACAGCACCTTCAACACGACGGACTCGGACGGGAGGAGCAGCACGCCCGCGCGCGGGGAGGGGAACGCCCCGTAGGTGCCGTGGTAGTCGAGGCGGGCGCCCGCGGTGATCTCGAGGAACGGCAGCGCGGTCCACGTGTCCTGCGCGTAGGCCCAGAGCCCCCAGAGCGTGGTGGGATCGGCCTCGTAGCGGCCCTCGATGCCGTCGTGCGAGAGATCCTCGTAGTACACGTCGGCGATGCGCTGGACGAACAGGGCCTCGCCGCCCACGCCCCCGACGATCACGTGGGCGGGGATCGGGCGCGCCTCCACGTCGATGCCGAAGGTGGCGGCCTGGGTGAGCTTGAAGGTCTCGACGAGGGTGGTGTCCCACTCGGTCGTGTAGGTGGTGGCGCCGAGATCGTCGGTCACGGCGGTGGTGACGGGCGGGCCGAAGAAGGCGTACTGGCCGGGATCGTCGTGGCGCCGCCACGAGACGCGCGGCGTGATCGTCAGGCGCGGCCCGACGGAGAGCGCGTACGACGCCGCCGCCTGCTGGTCGTGGTACTGGAGCCAGAAGGCCTGCTCGTCCATGAGCAATACGTCGAAGGCGTCGTCCTGCTCGTTGGTGTAGTAGGTGTGACGGTAGTCGACGCCGTCCCAACGCAGCGCGAAGTCACCCAGGGTCAGCTTCACGCCCGCGTTGACGGCGCGCTTGGGATCGTCCCCGCTCACGTTGGTCCGGCCGCGCGGGCTGATGTCGAGGCCGTCCCCGTCGGCCTCGTAGTAGCGGGCGTAGGCGGTGATGCCGCCGTCGATGCCGGCGAGCTCGAACGGCTGGCCGACCACCGCGGACACGCCGCGCCGCGCGGTGGTGCCGCCCAGCACGCGCACGAAGCCGCCGGAGAGCTCCTCGGCGGTGTAGGTCACGACGTTGATGACGCCGGAGAACGCGTTGGTTCCATAGATCGTGGAGCCCGGGCCCTTGATGATCTCGATCTGGCGCACGTTCTCGAGCGGCAGGTACTCGTCGATCCAGGCGTGGGTGTACACGCCGTCGTACCAGGGCACCCCGTCGACGAGGAGGAGGATCTTGTTGTCGTCGGCGCTGATGACGCCGCGGAACCACGCGATCTTGCGCGACTCCTTCGTGGTCGTGACGTACACGCCCGGGAGCGAACGCAATGCGTCCGAGAGCGTACGGAAGCCTCGCTCGCGGATCTGACGATCGGTCAGTACGGTGACGATGGCCGGCGCGTCCTTCACCGTCTGCGCATAGCGGGCCGCGACCGTCACGATCTGCTCGTCGAGCCGGTAGAGATCGGCGTCGTCCGGCTCGGTGAACGGATCGACCGGTGCGGCGGCGAAGGCGACGGCGGGCACCAGCAGGGAGGCGAGCAGAAGGGCGTTCGGCGTCACGCGGGGAGGGTACCACGCCCTCCGCCGCCTTGGTCCGGGGCTGTCCGGGCCGTATAGAGAGCAGGGTGACGACCTCGGCACCGGGGGTCCTCGTGGACCTCGCCATCATCTTCGGGGTCGCGGCGGCGACCGTGGGGCTCTTCGGCCGTGTCGGGCTGCCCTCGGTCGTCGGGTTGCTGGTGGCGGGCGGGCTCATCGGGCCGACGGGGCTCGGCCTCGTGCCGGACACCCGGCGCATCGAGGGCCTCGCCGAGATCGGCGTGATGGTGCTCCTGTTCATCATCGGCACCGAGCTCTCGATGGCGCGCCTCCACAGGATGGGGCGGTCGCTCCTCCTCGGCGGGGGGCTGCAGGTCACGCTCACCATCCTCGTCGCGGTCCTCGTGCTCCTGTTCGTCGGGATGCCGCTGCGCGAGGCGCTGTTCTGGGGCTACCTCGCCGCCCTCTCCAGCACGGCGATCGTGCTCCGCGCGCTGCAGGAGCGGGCGGAGCTCGACGCGCAACACGGGCGGCTGGCGCTCGGGATGTTGCTGTTCCAGGACCTCTGCGTGGTCCCGATGATGATGTCGCTGCCCATGCTCGCGACGGAGGACCTCCACGCGGGCGCGCTGTTGTTCTCGCTCGTCCGCGCGGTCGGGGTGCTCGTGGTCGCGGTGATCCTCGCGCGCCGCGCGGTGCCGTGGCTGCTCGGCCACCTCGCCGCCTCGCGCCGCCGGGAGGTGTTCCTCCTCGCCGTCGTCGCCATCTCGCTCGTGGTGGCCCTCGGCACCGCGCAGCTCGGCCTCTCCCTCGCCCTCGGCGGCTTCCTCGCCGGCGTCATCCTCGCGGACACCCCCTTCGTGTACCAGGTCCAGAGCGAGCTCGGCCCGTTCCGCGACGCGTTCGCCAGCCTGTTCTTCGTGTCGGTCGGCATGCTGCTCGACCCCGGCGCCATCGCGGCCGCGCCGGGGGAGGTGTTCGGGTGGTTCGGCGCCCTGCTCGTCGGGAAGCTGCTCATCGCCACGCTCGTCGGGCTCGTCCTCCGCTTCCCCGCGCGCGTGGCGCTCCGCGCCGGCTTCGCGGTCGCCCAGGTGGGCGAGTTCTCGTTCGCGCTGCTCCAGGACGGCCAGCGGGTCGGGCTCGCGGACGCGGACGCGGCCTCGCGGTTCCTGGCGGCGAGCGTGCTCACGATGTTCGTCACGCCCCTGCTCCTCTTCCTCGGCGCGCGGGCGGCGGAGGCACACCCGCTCACGCGCTGGTTGGACCGCGTGTTCGGCGCGCGCCGCGAGCCGGAGGGGCCCGGCGCGCCGCTCCGCAACCACATCATCGTCGCCGGGCTCGGCCTCGGCGGGCGCACGTTGCTGCGCGCGCTGGAGGTCGCCGGCATCCCCCATGTCGCGCTCGACATCGACGCCGAGAAGGTCCGCGCCGAGCAGCTCGAGGGCCGCAACGTCCGCTTCGGCGACGCGTCGAGCGCCGAGGTGCTCGCCCGGGCCGCCAACGCTGCCCACGCCACCACGCTCGTGCTGCTGTTGTCCGACATCGACGCGATCCGACGCGCCGCCGTCCTCGCCAAGCGACGGTGGCCCCACCTCCGCGTGCTCGCGCGCGTGCACCGCGCCGGGCTCGTCGACCGGGATCTCGCCGCGCATGGCGTGGAGGTCGTGAGCGAGGAGTGGGAGACGGTGCTCGAGGTGGTCGAGCGCGTGGTGCGGCGGCGCGGGACCGGCCCGGGGGAGCAGCGCCGGGCCTGGCCGGAGACGCGGCTCGGGGGAGGGGAGCAGGCCGAGCTGCCCGACGTCGCGCTCGATCCGCTGGCGATCCGCGCGGGCGACCGCCTGGCGGGCACGACCATCGCGGCGAGCAACCTCCGCGAGCACAGCGGGGCCTCGATCGTGGCGCTCTCGCGCGGCGCCACCGTCCGGACGGAGCCGCCGGGCGACACCCGCGTCGAGCCGGGCGACATCGTGCTCCTGCTCGGCACGCATGCCGACGTCGCGCGCGCCCGCGGCTGGATCCGCCGCGAGGAGGTGGAGGTCCCGTAGCGGCGTGGAACGGAGGGGCGGAGCCTCACCCGTGGCTCGCGACGACCGCGGTCGGTCGCATCCGAGCATGCCTGCGCGGCTTCCGGGCTGCTCGGTCCTTGACCCGGACGCTCGTACGTGCAACATGAGAGTGCAGGCGTGCGTCGCACGCCACGGTTTTGATTCGAGTTCCGTTCACGTAATCCTTCACCCCACTCTTCCCCCCACAGCCTGGGCCGCCGCCTCCCCCTCCTGCCGCTCCCCGCGGCGGGGCGCCCCGAGCCGAAATGAGCTGGAGCAGCCACGACACGGACAACGTCCACGTCCCTGTGTTCATCCCCCGGGCAGTCTGCCCGCGCGGGGCGTGTGCTGGCTCCCCCCACGGTTCCGCGCCGCATTCGTGTGCGCCGCATTCGTCTGCGATCGGCCGCGGCGGTCCCTAGGAGACCGCCTTGCCCACCGAGATCCTCGTCAACACAACTGGAAAGGAAACCCGCGTCGCGCTGATGGAGAACTCGCAGCTCGTCGAGCTGCACGTCGATCGCGGCACCGACCGCGGCTATGTCGGAAACGTCTACCTCGGCAAGGTCGTGCGCGTGCTGCCCGGCATGCAGGCGGCGTTCGTCGACATCGGCCTCGAACGCGCGGCGTTCCTCTACGTCGGCGACATCTTCCCCCAGCTCCTCGACCACAAGCACGGCGAAGAAGAGCCGGAGACCGACGATCCCGACATGACCGTGGTGGAGGAGGGCCCGCCGCGCGAGGCCCCGAAGCCCGGCCAGCCCGCCATCCAGGACCTCCTCAACGAGGGCCAGGAGATCGTCGTCCAGGTCGCCAAGGATCCCATCGGGACCAAGGGTGCGCGCGTCACGACGCACATCACGCTGCCCGGCCGGTACATGGTGTTCATGCCGACGGTCGATCACGTCGGCATCTCCCGCCGCATCGAGCGCGACAAGGACCGCCGCCGGCTCCGCGAGTTCGTCGACAAGAACCGCCCGAAGGGCGCCGGGTTCATCGTCCGCACCATCTGCGCGAACCAGACGAACCAGACCTTGAAGCAGGACATGAACTACCTGCTCGCAACCTGGGACAAGATCCAGGGCGCGTCGAAGAACCGCCGCGCACCCGCGCCGCTGCACATCGACCACGGGCTCGTCCTGCGCATGGTGCGGGATGCCTTCCACGACGACGTGGAGCGCATGGTCGTCGACAACCCGAAGCTCCACGAGGAGGTGTGCTCGTTCATGGACGAGTTCAGCCCCGACCTCAAGGAGAAGGTGCACCTGTTCAAGGGCGCCGAGCCGATCTTCGACGTGTTCGGCGTCGAGACGGAGATCCAGCGCTCGCTCGGGCGCAAGGTGTGGCTCAAGTCGGGCGGCTACCTCGTCATCGACCAGACCGAGGCGCTCGTCAGCGTCGACGTGAACTCGGGCAAGTATGTCGGCCAGGCGTCGCTCGAGGACACGACGGTCCGCGTCAACATGGAGGCCGTGAAGGAGGTCGTCTACCAGCTCCGGCTGCGGAACATCGGCGGCATCATCATCATCGACTTCATCGACATGGACAAGGAGCAGAACCGGGACAAGGTGTACCGGGCGCTCGACGAGGAGCTCAAGAAGGATCGCGCGCGTACGAACGTGCTCAAGATCTCCGAGCTCGGGCTGGTCCAGATGACCCGCAAGCGCGTCCAGGAGGACGTGGTCCGCTACCTCTCCGAGACCTGCGTGTACTGCGAGGGCCGCGGCAGCCTGCGGTCGCGCCAGACCATCTGCTACGAGATCTTCCGCGAGCTCCAGCGCGAGGGCACCCGGTCCATCGGCAAGGAGACCATGTACGTCAACGTGCACCCCTCCGTGGCCGACCTCCTCTACGGCGACGAGTACCCGATGCTCGAGCTCTTCGAGGCCCGCCTCAACCGCCGCATCGTCATCCGGGCGCTCCAGCACCTGCACCCCGAGCGGTACGAGGTCTACGCGCGTTGATTGGGGCGGGGGCTCCGCCCCCGCAACGCCCCGGATGCCGTGCTCGTCAGGCCTCCGGGGTGCCCACCTCCACCAGCCCGTCCGCGGTGACCGCGAATCGGAACAGGCCCACCCGGTAGAGCAGGCGCTCCGCACCGTCGCGGAGCCAGGCTCGCCAGATCGTCCGGCTCCACGGCGCGCCGCCGGGGCCGATGCCGTAGACGTCGGGATCGAGGTGCACGGGCGGCACCAGATCGCGCGAGCGCCCGTCGTACACGTGCAGGAAGAAGCCGCGGTGGTCACTGTAGACCGCGAGGTCGTACCGATGCCCACGGACGGAAGCCACATAGGAAGCCAGCGGAGACATGAAGCGTCCTCCTCCTTGGCGGGGAGTATGTCCCGCGATCCACGCGCCTGTGGCGACTGTTCGGAACGAGCTTTGCTCGCTGACTTCTCGCAAGAGTGTCGCGTTGGCTCGGGCCCGCGGGCGGGCGCCGGATTGTGGGGGGATGAAGGCCCGAGGTTCGGATCCGAGCGTTGCGACCCCCTTCCGTTCAGCGTCTCCCTGGTTTCGACGTTGCGCTCGCGACGGAGCCATCTTCGAGCTCGACCCCCGGCGCCGCGGCGAGTCCAGGCAACGCCAGTCCCGCGTCATTCATGGCGTACCACAGGGATTTAAGCACATCTGACTCGATATCGTCGTGGGTGAGGTAATCGTCGATCCACAGCTTCACGACGTACCGCTGCTGGAGCGGCGTCACGCCGACGAGCCAGACTTTCGGCCCCGGCTCGGTCCGAACCGCGGGGACGCGCGCGAGCGCGATCCGGACGGCTTCCTCCACCGCGTCGGGGGGCGCGCCGAGGCGCACCGGGAGGTCCAGGTTGCGCGCGGTGCGCCGGTCGGGCGCCGAGTAGTTCTGGACCCGCGCGCGGGCGACCACGGAGTTGGGGAACGTGACGATGTCGCCGGAGAGGGTGCGCAGGTGGGTCGAGCGCCACCCGGTGTAGACGACGACGCCGTCGACGTTCTCGACCATCACCCAGTCCCCGAGCGTGAACGGCTGCTCGATGTGCAGGGCGAGGCCCGAGAACAGGTTGCCGAGGGTGTCCTGCAGCGCGAGGCCGACCACGACCGTGACCACGGTCGAGGTGGCGAGCACCGGCACGAGGTTCATGCCCGTGACCGACGCGAGGACGGTGAGCACCACGGCGGTGTAGAGCACGATGAGGACGAGGTGGCGCACCACCGCGGGCACCGGCAGGCCCTTGCGCTCCGCGAGCCACCACTGGAAGAAGAAGGTCTCGGCGGCCTCGATCACGAGGTAGGCGAGGAGCAGCAGCTCCACCGTCGTGATGGCGCTCCCGAGGAAGGGGACCTCGAGCGCGCGCAGGGTGATCAGCGTGTGCACCGCCGCGAGGGCGACGAGCACCTTGGCGGGGAGCCGCATCCGGCGCAGCAGCAGATCGTCGAGCGCGGTGAGCGTGCGGTCGGAGAGGCGCGCGAGGAGCCGGAACACCCACCGGTAGAGGAGGGTGCCGAACACCAGGATCGCGGTCGCGGTGGCGAGCGCGCCCGCCCAGCTCATGGGCAGCGAGAAGTGCGCTGCGAGCAGGGCGTAGAGGCGATCGGGCAACGCGCGCTCCGGACCGCGCCTCCCTATCGGCGTCCATGCGCAACCGCATGATGCCTTTTTCACGAGCTGGCGGTACCCTGCGTCACCCCGGACCCGTGATGCACCGATTGCTCGCCCTGCTCTGTGTCGGATGTGTCGCTCCCGACGCGGTGGCCGACCGCGCGGGCCCCGAACGGGATCCCGGCGACGATCCGGGGACCGACCTCGACACCGCCGATCCCTCCGACGACACCGACGGCGGGCCCGACGACACCGGGGCGCTCCCCGACGACACCGGGGGGCCCGACGAGCCGTGCGTGCACGACGACGATCCCGAGCGTTCGATGGCCTGGGCGCCGCTCCTCGGGCGGCTCCAGCAGCAGCGGTGCCTCTCGGAGGCCGACCAGGACGCCGCCATCGCGTTCATCGACACCTTCTTCGACGAGGGCCGCGTGTGGTGCGACGCGGTGTATCGCCTGTCCTCGTCGGACGGGCGCTTCTTCACCGGCGTGCCGGAGATGGTGCGGGAGCACGCGAGCGTGCCCGACGTGGCCATCACCCCCGACGATGCCCACGTCCTCGTCTTCAACGACCTCCGACCGGGCCTGTTCGCGGACACGCTCCGCACGGACCCCGCGCGCTTCTGGCGCCAGGGCCTCCTCGGCGTGGGCGGCCTCGGCATGGCGATGGACCGGGGGGAGGGCTTCGTGGACGTGGCGCTCGACCTCGCGCTCCCGCTCCTCGCGCTCGTGGTGGACCCCGACCTCGCCCTGCGGCCCGCGGGGGACTACCGCCTCGTGTCCTTCCACGTGCCGTTCCTGGAGCTCGACGGCGTCGAGTGGGACCCGTACAAGACGGGCAGCCCGCACGACTACTTCCGCGCCGTGTCGCCGCGCTTCGGGTCCTACCCCACCGCCGGCCACGTGATCTCGAGCGAGACCGGCGAGCACGGGGGCGCCGATCCGACCGTGCTCGACCTGCCCGACGGCGAGATCTTCTTCCTCGGCGACTTCACCCGGAGCCTGCTCGGGTGGACCGCGCCCAACGCCCAGTACCCCGCGTTCGGCACGCTCCCCGACGTGTCCCCCGGCCTGCTCGCGTCGGCCCCGAAGGCCGTCGTCGCGCCCGACGGGACCTACCGCCTCTACTACGTCGACCAGCTCACGGGCACCCTGCAGCTCGCGACCAGCCTCGACGGGCACGAGTGGGTCAACGGGGGCCCGGCCACCGACCTCTACATGGTCAACTCGCCCGCTGTGGCGCGTGCGTCCGACGGCACCTGGTGGCTGTACTTCAACCGCAAGGACGAAGCCTGCATGGCCGGCACCCAGGCCGGGTGAGCCCGTCGGGATGGGGCTCGCGCGGGGCTGCCCGAGGGAGAGGCCCACGAAGCGCTTGACACCCGCACGGCCCTGCGCCACCTTGCCCGCGACCCGAGGTCCTCCGTGGAAGCACCCAAGGCATATACCGAGTCCGGCGCCCTCACGATCCTGAGCGGCGCGCTGAACATCATCACGGGCGGCCTGCTCTTCCTCATGCTGATCTGGGTGTGCGTCGGCGTGATGTGGCTCGTGCCGATGGCCATCGGCGTGTTCCAGATCGTGGTCGGCCTCTCGATGAACAAGGGCACGCCCCACGCCATGGCGAAGCGCATCGGCGTCGTCGGCATCGTGGCCGGCGTGTGCAACATGAACCCCCTGGCCATCGGCGCCTCGGTCCTGACGATGCTCAACGTCAAGAAGCCCGAGGTCGCCGGCTACCTCGCGGGCGTCTGAAGCCCCGCCCGCGTGGCGTGGCCCGCCACCGCCACGCCGCCCGGCCTTCCACCCGATAGAGTCCCGTGATGTACGCCGATCGGCTCGAGGGCGAGGTCTCGGGATTCAGCTTCAAGTCGGGGGACGGCGGGTTCGCCGTCGCGAAGATCAAGGTGCAGACCGGCGCCGAGGTCACCGCCGTCGGCGCCATCGCGCACCTGTTCGAGGGGCAGCGCCTCGTCGCGAACGGCCAGTGGGTGAACGACGGCCGCTTCGGGCGCCAGTTCAAGATCGAGTCGTGCCTCGTCGAGGAGCCGCGCACGTTGCGGGGCCTCGAGCGCTACCTCTCCGCCGCGATCGAGGGCGTCGGCCCCGAGCTCGCGCGCCGCATCGTGGAGACCTTCGGGCTCGACTCCCTCCAGGTCCTCGAGGGCCAGCAGGAGCGGCTCGCCGAGGTGCCCGGCATCGGCGAGAAGACGCGGGAGAAGATCATCGCCGCCTGGGCACGTGACGCGGCGGGTCGCGAGCTCGAGGTGACCCTGCGCGGGTTCGGCCTCGGCCCGGTGTTGTGCCGGCGCATCTCGGAGAAGTTCGGGGCCGACGCCCTCTCCGTCGTCACGCGCCACCCCTACCGGCTCGTCGACATCAAGGGCGTGGGCTTCCGCACGGCCGACCAGATCGCGCGCGCCAACGGCGTCGCGAAGGACGACCCCTCCCGGGTCCAGGCCGCCGTGTCGTTCTGCCTGGAGGAGGCCGAGGACGAGGGCAGCTGCTTCCTCCCCGAGAGCGTGCTCGTCGAGCGGCTGGTGAAGCTCGACGTGCCCGAGGGGGCCGGTCGCGCGGAGCTCGACCGCATGGCGGGCTTCGGGCGGGTGGTGCGCCACGGCGCCCCGGTCGAGGAGCAACGTGCCATCTACCGCCCGCCCACCGAGCGGCTCGAGTCCAAGGTCGCGCGCTCGCTCCACGATCACCTCACGGACGTGCCCCCCGTGCGCGCGGTCGACGTCTCCCGCGCCGAGGTCGCCTGCAAGCTCGAGCTCCACCCCGCCCAGCGCGCCGCCGTCGAGCTCTCCCTCGCGAGCGGCACCTCGATCATCACGGGCGGCCCCGGCACCGGCAAGACCACCATCCTGAAGGTGCTGCTCGCGGCCGGGCGGCAGCGGAACGAGAAGTGGCTCTGCGCCGCCCCCACCGGGCGGGCCGCGCGGCGGCTCTCCGAGTCGAGCGGCCAGGAGGCGAAGACGCTGCACCGCCTCCTCGAATACTCGATGCAGGACATGGACTTCACCCGCAACAGCGCCAAGCCGCTCGAAGCGGACGGCGTGCTGGTCGACGAGTCCTCGATGCTCGATCTGAAGCTCATGGGCGCGCTCCTCGACGCCCTGCCGCCGAAGTGCCGCCTCGTGCTCGTGGGGGACGTCGACCAGCTCCCCAGCGTCGGCGCCGGGCAGGTGCTGCGCGACTGCATCGACAGCGGCGTGCTCCCCGTGGCGCGGCTCACCGAGGTGTATCGCCAGGCCAACGACAGCGGCATCGTCCGCAACGCGCACCGCATCAACCACGGGGTCGTGCCCGTCTCCGGTGAAAAGGACGAGGAGGGGGAGGTCCGCGACTTCTTCGTGCTCACCCGCGAGGACGCCACCGACGCCCAGAACCTCCTCCTCCAGGTCATCCAGAAGCGGCTCCCCGCCCTCGGCTTCGACCCGAAGCGCGACGTCCAGGTGCTCACGCCGATGCACGGCGGCCTGCTCGGCACCAACGCGCTCAACGAGCGGCTCCAGGCGGCGCTCAACCCCGACGGCGCCGCGCTCGTCCGCGGCAACCGGACCTACCGCGTCGGTGACCGCGTCCTCCAGACCCGCAACGACTACGACAACGACATCTTCAACGGGGACGTCGGGGTGGTGTGCTCGGTGGAGTCCGGCGCCCTCACCGCCGACTTCGACGGCCGCGAGGTGACCCTCGTGGGGGACTCCATCGACGCCATCGAGCTCGCCTACGCCATCAGCATCCACAAGTCGCAGGGGAGCGAGTACCCCGCGGTGATCGTGGCGCTCCACCACAGCCACTTCGTGATGCTGCGTCGCAACCTGCTGTACACCGCGCTCACCCGCGCGCGTCGGTTCGCGTGCGTGGTCGCGAGCGCGCGCGCGCTGCGGACGGCGGTCGGGCGCTGCGGGGGAGACGAGCGGTACACGGGGCTCGCGGGGCGGCTGCGGTCGGCGGCTTCGTAGGGGAGGAGGTCGAAGCAGGCCGCGCCAGGCGACTGGAGGACGTCACTACCGTCTTGCGGCGCTCTCTTCCATCCACGGGACGCCCTTGGCCTTCAGCGCGGCGACGTAGCGCGCGTCGTCGTAGTCCTCGCCCGTGCGCACCATCGCGGTGAGGATCCTGAGCATGGAGCGAGCGATCCGGCGGTGGCGGCGGGCCGGCGCGGCGGGGGCAAGTCACCCCGAGTGAGAGTGGCGCCGAGGCAAGCGGCACCGAACTGG
>JAKFCH010000322.1:0-25146 GCA_036676765.1 Deltaproteobacteria bacterium | reverse complement strand
TCGGGAGAGGTGCCCGTCGGCGACTACACGGCGGACGTCACCCTCCAGAGCGGCGAGACCGTGCAGATCCTCGGGCTCACCGTCAACCCCGCGGGGGTCACCACGGTCACGTGCGACACGAAGGTGTGTCGCGAGTCGGAGGAGTGGTAGACGGGCGGGGAGGCCCCGTCGGCTAGCTCGAACGTCGGCCGCCCGCCCACGGCCTCACGATCCGGAATCCGAGGACTTCGAACGACGCGGGCGGGTGGGCCTTGCCGACGCCCTCGAAGGTCAAGGCCACGCGTCCGGGCCGCCGTAGGCCCCGATGTCGTTCCGCGTGCCGTCGGCGTCGTCGTACACCGTGCCCGGATCGCCCGCGTCGATCATCGGGCTGCTGGACGAGAGCGTCAGGTCGTCGGTGTCCGCGTCGGTGTCGTCGGTGTAGCTGACGAACCGGGGCAGCACCTGGACGTTGCCGTAGGTGCCCGTGGGGTTGGCGACGTTGTAGTAGTCGTAGATGTTGTCGTAGATGTCGTTGTAGGTCAGATCCCAGGTGGATCCGCTACGCGACGCGTCGAAGAGGCCGTAGGTGGCCCCCGACACGATGCTGCTGCTCATCGCGATGGTCGAGTAGCCGTTGTACACCCCGTAGTCGGTGCTCACGAGGGTCGCATTGCGGATGGACACGGTCGAGTAGTCGAGCCACAGCCCGCCGTACCCGTAGGTGCTGGAGTCGGCGTTGACCTCCAGGTTCTCCAAAACGTCGGTCGTGCTGTACGCGTACCAGGTGTAGTAGTCGGCCCGGTTCTCGTGCGAGCGCACCCGCGTCGCAGTGAGCGTGCCGTAGTTGCTGTAGAGCGACCCGCCCATGGGGGCGTAGTTCCCGACGATGTCCACGTCGGTGAGGGTCGGCCCCCCCCCGTAATTGTACAGGCCGCCGCCGAAACCGTTGCTGTAGTAGTACGTGTAGGCGTCGGCGTAGTAGCCGTACGACTCCGGCAGGCTGTTGCCGCTGATGACGAGCTCCTCGAGCGTGGGCGAGGAGTAGTAGACGTAGACGCCGCCGCCGTAGCTGAAGGTGTCGTACTCGGTGTAGGTCTCGCTCGAGTAGGTGGTGGTCTCGGTGAAGCCGGTGCCGCCCGTCAACGTGAAGCCGCGGAGGACGGCCGCGGCGGACTCCCCGCTGCGGAAGGTGACGACGGGCGCCCGTCCGGTGCCGTAGACGTACGTGTCCTCGGCTCCGTAGAGGCTCTCGACGAGCAGGTCGCGCCCGCCGAAGTCGAGGTCCTCGAAGTAGGCGCCCGCGCCGACCTTCACGCAGGTGTTCGCCATGCCGATGGCGAGCTGGATCGAGGAGGTGGGGTCGGAGAGGGTGCCCGCTCCGCGGCTGGAGCCGGCGATATCGACGAACAGGGGCTCGGACGCGTCGGTGTCGTCACAGTCCCAGTCGTTGGAGACGCCGCCCGCCGACTCGGCGGTGCAGCCGAAGACGACGTCCTCGCCACCGGCGCCGTCCCCGTCCTCGTCGGCGTTCCACGCGATCCACTCGGCCTCGTTCTCGTCGACCTCCCCGTTGCAGTCGTTGTCGAGGGTGTCGCAGCGCTCGTAGGCGGCGGGGGAGACCTCGCCGTGGCTGTCGTCGCAATCGTCCCGGTTGGACGCGAATCCGCTGGCGCCGGGGTCGCACGTGGCGACGCCGTCGGCGAGGGCATCCCCGAAACCGTCCGCGTCGGTGTCGGGGTACCAGGTCGTCCACGAGTTGGGGTTGTCGTCCGCGGCGCCGCTGCAGTCGTTGTCGACGCCGTCACACGTATCGTCCGCCCCGGGGTACACGCGCGCATCGGCGTCGTTGCAGTCGGCGGTGTTGGTGACGTGGTCGAGGACCGCCGCGCACCGGAGGACGGGGCTGCCGCCGCCGTCACCGAAGCCGTCGGCGTCCTCGTCGGGGTACCAGGCCAGGTCGGCGTCCTCGTCGAGGTCGCCGTCACAGTCGTCATCCCGCCCGTTGCACATGTCGGCGGCCATGCCAGGATTCACGTCGGCGCGGGTATCGTCACAGTCGGCGCCGGCCGGGTAGGTGTCCCCATCCCGGTCCTGATCGGCGTCGGTGTCCGCGTCGGTATCGGCGTCGGTGTCCGCGTCGGCCTCACCCGTGTCCTTGGACGCATCATCGTCCGTGGAAGCGGTGCAACCGACGAGGAGCAGGAGGGCGAGAAGGGAGCGCATCGTGGCCTCTACGACGGCGACGGTAGCCGTTCACGGGCCTCGTCGCCACCCTGCCCGCGAAGGCTCACTCCTCGAAGCGATACCCCGTTCCGTGCACGGTGAGGATGTGGCGCGGATCGGAGGGGGTGTCCTCCACTTTCTTGCGCAGCTTGAGGATCTGGTTGTCGACCGTGCGCGTGGCCATGCTCGGCGAATAACCCCACACATGCTGGAGGAGCTCCTCCCGGCTCACGTCACGCCCGCGGTGCGCGATGAGGTAGGCGAGCACGCCGGCCTCATGGGTCGTCATGCGATGCTCCTCGCCGTCCCGCATGAGGATTCGGCGGCGGAGATCTACCTCGTTCTTGCCGAAGCGAGAGACCTCGGGCGCGCGGGGCGCCGCGGGGCGCGCGCGGAGGCGGGCCTTCACGCGGGCGATGAGCTCCCGGAGGGAGAAGGGCTTGACCACGTAGTCGTCGGCCCCGAGCTCGAGGCCCAGCACGCGATCGACCTCGGCGCTCCGGGCGGTGAGGAGGATGATCGGCAGCTCGGGGTGCTCGGACTTCACGCGCTTGAGCACGGAGAGGCCGTCCATCCCGGGGAGCATCACGTCGAGCACGAGCACGTCGGGCACGTCGTCCTCGATGGACTCGAGCGCGGCCTCCCCGCTGTCGCAGTGGGTGACCGTGAAGCGTTCGTGCTCCAGGGCGCTGGTCAGGCCCATCGCGAGCGTCTCGTCGTCCTCCACGACGAGGATGCTGGCCCCAAGCGTCTCCATCTATGACCTCCGTCGCACGCGCATGATGAATCGGGCGCCACCTTCGACGCCTTCACGGCACTCTACTTTACCGCCGTGCAAGTGCACGGACTCCGCAACGAATGCTAACCCGAGGCCGTGCCCGCCGGAGCGCCCACGTCCGGGTCCTTCGACCCGCCGGAAGCGCTCGAAGATCGCCTTGCGCATGTTGGGGGGCACGCCGATCCCATTGTCCTCGACCTCGAACTGTACCCACCGACGGTCGACGTGGACGCGGATCCACACCTCGCCCCTGCGCTCCGGGTGCCTGTATTTGAGGGCGTTGTCGACGAGGTTGGTGAGGGCGTCCCGCAGGTACGTGGGGCGCCCGACCATGCGCCCCTGGCCCGGACGCGCCTCGAGGTGGAGCTTCACGCCCTGTTGCTCGAAGAGGGGGCGCCACCGTTCGGCCACGCCCTGCGCGAGCTCGACCGGATCCAGCGGCGCGCGGCCCTCCTCGATTGGGCGGCTGGCGGCGCGGATGACCTCGTCGAGGCGCTGGCCGAGCCGCTCGGCCTCCTTGACGATCTGGCGCGCGAAGGTCTCGCGCTGGGCGTCGTCGCGGAAGCTGCCCATCTCCAGGTTCTCCGCCATGAGGCGGATGCCGGCGAGGGGGGTCTTCAGCTCGTGGGTCACGCGGGTCATGAACTCGCGCTGGCGCTGGAGGAGCAGGGTCTGCTTGCGATCGCTGCGCATCAGGCCGAAGAGCGAGACGACGCCGATGAGGATGCCGATCCCGATGGGGATGAGCTGGACGAAGGCGGTGCGGAGCCCCGTGTCGGGCGCGAGCGCGCCGGCGGAGACGCCCACGCGGAGGTGGGGCAGGATGCGGGTGAACGCGGCCTCCGCGGCGAGCGGGGCGCTGTCCCCGCCGAGGACGCGGCCCGTCGGATCGCGCACCGACACGAACGGGCGCAGCTCGACGGGGACCGACTTGAGGAAGTCGCGGATGAGCGCGGGCTGATCGAGCTGGATCCCCGCGAGGAGCGCGCCCATCTCCAGCCGCGCGAAGAAGAGCAGGTAGGGCGGATCGCCGTACTGATCGACGAGCAGGCGCGGGCCCTGGGCGATGGTCGGGACGTCGCGGAGGTTCCACTGGCGCGTCCGGACCTCGTTGTACACGGCGAGGCGGCGCTGGGCGCGGAGGTAGAGCTCGTCGTCCTCGCCGCCGAGGAGCGGGCCGCCGTACTGCCGCAGGTCGCGGGCGATGGGGTACACCCAGAGGTCGAGCACCGACTGGAGCGCGGCCCCGTCGAGGAACGCGATCTCGGTGGCGAGATCCTCGACGTCCTTCACGGCGACGTCGGTGCGGCCGAGCACGTCGGCGGCGCGCGCACGCTGGAGGCGGAGGTAGACCAGCCGCCGCGCACTGACCCCGTAGGTCGCGGCGTCGTGGAGGGGGATGAGGAAGAGCGGGCCGAGCTCGCGGATGACCCGCTCGGCGGCGAGCGGCTGATCCGCGTTCAGGAAGAGCTCGGCGGCCTCGGAGGTGGCGAGCAGGGAGACGGACGGGCTCCGACCGATGCAGGTGCGGTAGAGCAGCGCTGCCTGGATGGGATCGACCTTCCCCGCCTCGCGCCCGGCGAGGGCGAGGCACGGGTCGGACCGGAGGAGGGCGAGATCCTCCTCGATCTGGGGCGGCGGCCACGCCACTTCGTCGGGCTCCCAGATGTAGAAGGCGTCGAACCACGGCATGTTCGCGCGGAGGAACTGCTCGCGCTCGCGCACCCGGTCGGTCGACGTGAGCTCGGTCAGCCAGAGCTCGACGCGCTGGGCGATGGCGTCCTCCCAACGGTCCACGACGAGCACGAGGCGATCACGCACGATCCGGAGCTCCCGCTCCTCGCTCGCGCGGCGGAAGCTCGCGGCCTCGCGCACGCCCACGATGCCGAGCATCGCGAGGAGGATCGAGAGCGTGGCGTAGATGACGGGGCGCATTCAGTTCACGCACGCGGTGGTCGACCCGACGGGTATCTCGGCGGAGAGGGCGTCCCAGGGGTGAGCGGGATCGGACGCTCGATCCCGCCACGCGACGAGCGCGGCGAGCTCCCAGCAGCCGCGCGCGGCGTGTCCGAGCGCGAGGCACCAGGGTGGGCCCTTGGCCTGCCACTCCCCCCGCCGCTTCTCGACCGTGCTCGCCTCGCAGCCCGGCCCGCCGTCCGTGTAGAGGTGCCGGAGGGTGGTGGGGCTGACGGCGCCGTCGAGGAGGTCGGCGCGCACGAGCAGATCGGCCCAGTTGAGGTACTGGGGCACATCCCCGGCGGCGCCGGCGAGGCGGATGCAGTCCTCGAACAGCTCGGGGCCGTTCACGGGCGCGTAGGGGAACCACGCCTCGGCGCGGGTGCAGAGGGCGCGGCCCGCGTCGAGGTGCTCGGTCGCGGTGGGGAGGCCCGCGTTGCGGGACTGCGCGACGAGCTCGCTGCGGACCAGCACCTCGGTCCACGTGCCCTCGACGCGCAACCAGTGGTGCTCGGCGTCGTCGGGGAGCTCCGCCTGGAAGGTGGCGAGCGCCTGGAGCGCCCGGCTGCAATGGACCGCGGCGGAGGCGTCGAGCCGGTTCAGCCGGCAGACCGCGGCGTCGAGGGTGCCGCGCGCGAGCAGGGCCTCGGGCTCGCGGCTGGCCTCGACGGGGGCGACGGCGGCGCGCGCGGCCTCGTACCGGTCGGGCTTCCAGCCCTCGCTCGCGTCCTGGAAGCCCTGGGCCCACACCGTCGCGAGCGCGTGCACCGCGGCGGAGCGGGGCGTGACGCGGATCGATCGGGCGTCCTCCGCCAGCGAGCGCAACGTTTCGCGCTGGGTGCGGTCCCGGTTGAGCTCGGGGCGTGTCTTGTTGGCCTTCAGGGCGCTCAGCGCGTCCTCCGCGGCGACGTTCGCCTCGGCCACCCGGGCGCGGTCCCACGCGAAGCCCAGCCCGCCGCAGCTCACGACGGCGAGCGCGAGCGCCCCGAAGACGGTCCACAAGCAGCCGCGCTGGACGGTGCGCGACGACCGGGTCGTCTCGGTGCGCTCGCGGACGAGCGGCCCGCCGCCGTCTCGGAGCGCGTCGGTGCTCGTGCGCTCGGGGACGCGCTCGGTCTCGAACGTGCCGCGGGGACCGGCCGGCGCCTCGGGGACGCGCTCGGTGGCGCTGCCCGGCGGCGGCGGCGTGGGGCGATCGAGCCAGTCGACGAGCGGCGCGCCGAGCTCGAGGTGCGCGAGGAGGCCCTCGGTGCGCGGGCGCCGGAGCGGATCGCCGAGCCGGCAGGCGTCGAGGGCCGCCCGCCACTCGGGCGGGGCCCCGCCCGGGAACAGGTGCTCGACGACCTGGGCCCACGACCAGAGATCGCTCGCGAGGTAGGTCCGCTGCTCGCGCTCCTGCTCGGGCGCGGCCCAGGAGCGGGTGAGGTCGCGGGTGGGCGCGTAGGACGTGGGGTGGGCCACCTGGCGCAGCGTGTCGAGGTCGATGAGCGCGATGCTACCGTCGGGGCGGAGGACGAGGTTCTCCGGCTTGAAGTCGCCGTAGGTGACGAGGCAGGCGTGCAGCGCGACGAGGATCCGCAGGGCGTCGAGGGCGCGGGCGCGGGCGTCCTCGGGGGAGGGGGCGGCGACGTGGTGGAGCGGCGTGCCCTCGATCCACCCGGTGGAGATCGAGATGTGGCCGTCGGCGTCCACCCCGGCGGCGACCGCGTGG
Source organism: Deltaproteobacteria bacterium (assembly GCA_036676765.1). Lineage (GTDB taxonomy): Bacteria > Myxococcota_A > UBA796 > UBA796 > SXON01 > CAJBVW01. Next base: position 18,496 of record JAKFCH010000322.1, on the reverse strand, counting down.
GTCCACGGGTGGGGCGGCCCGAGGTCGCGCGGCAGGCCCGCGGCCACCCGGTAGCCCTCGAGGGTGAGCTGGAGCTCCTCGGGGATGAGCCCGAGCATGGTGCCGTGCCCCTGGAGCACGATCTTCTCGACGAGCGGCCCGAGGTCCGTCGGCACCCGGGTCGAGAGGAGCACGCGGGTGACACACTCCTGGCCCGCAACCCAGGTCCGGGACACACGGCGGGCGCCCGGGACCTCTCGGAGCAGGCGGGCTTCCGGCGCGGAGCCGGGCACGGGAGGGGGACCGGGGGCGTTCACGGCGCCTTCACCGGTGACGCCGCGAGGCCGAGGTACCCGAGGGTGCGGAGCTCCTTGATCGCGGCGACGGTGAGCGGGCCCGCCGCCGAGGCCCCGTACCCGCCGTGGGGGACCACCGCCGTGACGACGTAGCGCCCGACCGTGGAGGGCGCGCACGCGGGTGCGGCGTCCGGCTCGGCGATGGCCACGAACCAGGAGTGGGGGAGGGTGACCTGGGCGGGGCGGATCTTCCAGGGCGCCTCGTCGCGCGTGCCCGGCGCGTCGGCGGTGCCGGTCTTCCCGTAGATGCGCACGCCCGGCACCTTGGGGAGCTTCGCCCCCGTGCCGGTCCGCATCACGCCCTCCATGCCCGCGAGCACCGGCGCGAGCACGCTCGCCGAGCCGCCGGCCGATCCGTCGGGCGAGCCGCCGGCCGATCCGTCGGGCGTGGCCGTGTCGAAGAGCGGCGACTCGGTGCACGGGGCCCCGAACGCGAGGTCGGGCGGACACCGGCGGTAGGTGCCGCCCGCGGCGATGGCGCCCACGAGCCGCGCGGCCTGGGTGACGTTCCACGAGCCGGCGCCCTGCCCGAACCCCGTCTGCGCGAGGCGACGGCTGCCGGCGGCGCCGAGGCCGGTGAACTCTCCGTCGGTCTCGCCGTCGAGGCCGGGGTTGCCGAACTCGACGCCCGCGGTGCGCAGGCCCCGGAACGCCTCGGGCCCGAGGTCGAGCGCGAGCTGCCCGAACCAGACGTTCGAGCTCTTCGTGATCGCGGCGACGAGATCGAGATCCCCGCGCGCCCCGCCGTCACCGTGGTCGTGGATGGGGCGGCTCCAGTGCGGGAGCGTGTAGGAGGGGCGCCCGTCGTGCAGCGTGTTGCACGGGTACCGGGGCGAGGCGCTCGTGGGGCAGTCGGAGGCGCCCGCCCCCGCCGTGGTCGTCCCGAGGCCGGCGTCGATCTTGCCCTCGCGTGCCGCCGCGACGGCCGAGAGGAGCTTGAACACCGAGCCGGCCTGCCAAACGCCGTGCGCGCCGGTCTTGTCCGACCAGGCGCCGTAGATGCCCATGAACTTCGGGTCGGCCGCGAGGCGCAGGGCCCGCCAGTCGGCGCCGCCCGGGTCGTAGTCGGGCCACTGCACGCGCGCGAGCACCTCGCCGGTGGCGGGGTCGAGGACCGCGAGCGCCGCGGCGCCCACGCTGCTCTTCGCGGCGGCGGCCCGCACCAGCGGCGCGAGGGCGGCCTGCAAGCGCGCGTCGAGCGTGAGCGTCACCGAGCGGGCGGCCACGTCCTCCGAGAGGGCGTGGATCGCGGCGGCGCGCTCGGCGAGCGGCATGCGGGCGAGCGGCAGGAGCGACGACAGGTCGGGGGTGGCGAGCGGGACGCGACGGATGCCGTCGGGGTCGGCCTCCACCCCCGAGGCCCGGGCGAGGCGGGCGTAGGCCGCGAGGGCGTGGGGACGCTCGCCGGGGCGCTCGGTTCGCGCGGTGGGGGCGGCCAGGAGGAGCCGCTCGTCGTCCCCGACGCGGCCGAGCCAGATGGCCGGGCCGTCCGCGCGCTCGGGGTAGCCGCGCAGCGTCGTCTCCTGCTGGCGCTCGATGCTCCACTTCGCGCGGAGGAGGCCGCCGCCCGCGGGCCCGAGCACGGTGCCGAGGGCCGCGCCGAGGGGGTGCTCCCGGGTGCCGGCGACCGGCGACTCGGCGAGCGGCGCCCCGTTGCGGTCGAGGATGCTGCCGCGGCGGATGGCGGCGGCGATGGAGGAGAGCCGGCGGTCCTGGAGGAGGACGGGGGTGCCGTCCGCGAGGGTCGTCACGACGCCGCGGAGCGAGGTGGCGTCACGACCGACGACCGCCCGCCCGACCGTGGCGACGACGCCGAGCGCCGCGAGCACCCCGACGGCGATCTGCACGTGGCGCACGCCGCCCGCGATCTCGCGGAGCTCGTCGGTGGCGACGCGGGCCTCGCCGTCGTCCCCGAGGCGCGCGAGCAGCGCCGCGACGGCCCAGAACGCGACCATGCTCGTCTTGCCGAAGGAGAGGAACGGGACGACGACGCCGGTGAGCGGGATGGCGCCGAAGGTGCCGCCGAGGATGGTCGCCGCCTGCGCGACGACGAGCATGCCGAGCCCGGCCGCCATCAGCGCGCGCTCGGGCGTGCGGTTCCGCGCCGCGACGCGGAGGCCGTCGGTCACCGCGACGCCGAGGAGGAGGAGCCACGCGAGCGAGCCCAGGACGCCGAGCTCCTCGACGAGGTGGGCGTAGACGAGGTCGGTGTGGCCGGCGGGGATGCCGCCGGGGAACGCGGTGCCGAGCCCGCTGCCGGATGCGCCGCCCGCCGCCATCGCCCAGAAGCCGAGCGCGAGCTGATCGCCGTTCGGCAGGCCGTTGAGCCAGGGGTCCGCCCACATGCGGAGGCGGGTCTGCACGGTGCCCGAGGGCGCGAGCTCGGGGGCCCACGCGAACAGCGCGAGCGTGGCGGCGATCGTGCCGAGCGCGAGCAGCACCCAGCCCGGGCTGCGCGTGGCCACGTAGAACAGCCCGAGGAACACCCCCCCGAGGATCAGCGTGGGGCCGAGGTCCTTGAGCAGGAACAGGCCGGCCCACGTCGCGAGCAGCGCCCCGAGCGCGGGGACCAGCAGCGTGGCGCGGGGGAGGCGGAGGAAGCCGGCCCGCACGCGCTGGAAGCGGATCTTGCCGGCGCGGCGGCCGAGGGCGTCGGCGGCGAACAGCACCGCGCCCACCTTCACGAGCTCGATCGGCTGCGTGCCGAAGAGGTTGATGCGCTGCCCCGAGCCGCCGGGCGCATCCCCGAACAGGGCGAGCGCCACGAGGAGCGCGAGGACGCCGCCGCCGAGGAGCCAGCGCCCGCGCGAGATCCAGGCGCCGATGTCCCCCGGGACGGCGAGCAGCGCCGAGGCGGCGAGGCAGCCGTAGAACACCCCCTGCGCGAACCCCGGGCCCGGCCAGTCCCCCCGGAAGGGGTTCCCGTAGCCGAGCTGCACCACGAGGCCGAGGGCCGCCATGGCGCCCACGGCGGGCAGGAGCAACGGCGTGCGGATGTGCTGGCCCCGCCGGAGCCCCGTGGCGCCGCGCACCGCCGCCAGGAGGACCAGCCCGCCGGCGAACCAGGCGCCGGCTTCGGCCCCGGCCCGGCGCACGAGCAGGAGATCCCCGGCGTCCGCGCGCGCGGCCGCGGCGGCGAGCGTGCCGTCGATGGCGACCCCCGCGCCGAGCCAGCCGGCCACGGCGACCGCCAGGAGCAGCCCGAGCTCGACGAGGAGCAGGATCACGGCGTGCCCGCGTCCTTTCCAGCGGGCTTCGCCCCGGGGGCGCCCTCCACGGGCGGCGTGCCGGCGGGAGCTCCGTCGGCGGGCGTTCCATCGGCGGGCGTGCCGGGCGCGGGCGTCTCGACACCCGGGAGATCCTCGCGCGGATCGACCGACGGCGAACCGCCGAGGAGGACGACGTTCGACGCCGTAGGGGCCACCGGGCCTTCGTAGGACGGGCCGACGCCGCCCGGGGTGTCGAACCACACGTTCTCGAGCGCGATCCGACCGGCGCCCGTGCTCACGACGCGCACCGAGCCGGCCTTCACGCGGCTGTCGGCCACGTGGAGGGCCGCCCCCTCGGCGAGCAGCACGGTGAGGGCCCCTTCGAGCTCCACCGTCGTGTTCCGCAGGGTGAACGTGGCGCCCTCGCCAACCTCCACCCGCCAGTCGATGCCGCGCACCCGCGCGCCCTGCACGTCGAACGGCACGCCGGCCGCCACGGTCGTGGTCTTGCCGGCCTCGACGGTGACCTCCGGAAGCGCGCCGAACCGGGTCTCGACGGCCACGCGGTCGGGGAGCTGGAGCACCGGTGGGATGCGACGCCCGTACAGGGTGACGCCGGCGAGCGCGGCCATCGCGACGAAGAGCCCGACGGTGACGGCCATGCCGAGCCGACGCGGGCTCCGGCCGCGTCGGAAGCGCCCGATGCGCACCGCCACGACCGTGACGTTGTCGGGGCCGCCGCGGGCGAGCGCGAGCGCCACGAGCCGCGCGCTCACCGCGTCGGCATCGCCCCCTTCGCGCCAGAGCCGCGTCAGCTCCGTGGCGAGCTCGTCGGCAGGCACGGCGTCGTGCAGGCCGTCGCTCGCGAGCACGAGCAGATCGCCCCGGGCGACGTGGAACCGGGCGGTCTCCACCCACTCGCCCTCCATCTGCCGCCGCCCGAGATCCCGCGCGACCGGGCGCTTTCCGGACGCGGGCTGGCCGTTCGCGGGCGGGGCGCCGGGCTCCACCACGGCCACGTGGTCGTGGGTGAGCTGGCGGAGGCCCTTGGCGCTCACGAGCCACGCGCGGGTGTCGCCCACGTGCGCCACGGCGAGGCTGCGCCCGCTGTCGTCGAGCCGCACGGCGGTCGCCACGGCGCCCATGTCCTTCTGGGAGGGGTCCGCCTCGGCCTGGCGCAGGATGCGGGCGCGGGCCTCCTTCATCGCGGCGGCGAGCACGGTCTCGCTGGTGAGCCGCGGGAGGTTCGGCACCTCGGCGATGGCGGCCGCGGCGATGGCGGCGGCGACCTCGCCCGCCTCCTGGCCGCCCATGCCGTCGATGACCGCGAACAGGCCGTGCTCGGGGCGGCAGACCGCGGCGTCCTCGTTGTGGGGGCGCACGCGACCGGCGTGCGTGCGGGCGGAGGCGGTCATCATGTGCGCTGCACCGTGAGCTTCATCTCGCCTCCGGAGAGGACGATCTCCACGGGGAGCCTCTCGCGTGTCGTTTGGCCGGGCGCGAGGGCGGCGCCGCCGACGGCCACGGGGTTGCTGTCGGGCTCGCGGGAGACCTCGACGTACTCGCCGTCCACGCGGACGCTGGCCTGGCGGCGGCTGATCTTCGGCCCCGCCCCGGGGATGGCGACGTGATCGGTGCCCGCGTCGGGGTGGGCGCGCCCGAGGACATGGCGCGCGCCGCTCCGGAGCACGACATCCCCGGCGGGCGAGCGGAGCACGGCGGCGCCGACGGGCACGGTGCCGAGCCCGCCCGCGGAGAGGGTGCCCCCGGTGAGCTTGGGGCCGAGCTTGTCGAGCCGCACGGTGATCTCCCCGGCGCCGGGAGCGGCGGCCTCGGCGTCCGGCACGTGGCGCGCGTGGACGACGCCGGTGCCGGGCTCGACCTCGTCGGCGTCGTCCACGAGGAGGCGCACGGTGAGCGCGCCGACGGTGACGGCCTCGATGCGCACGAGCTCCTCGTAGAGGAGGGGCCCGAGGTCCTTCTGGAGGCTGGCCTCGACGGGCCGGAGCCGGTCGTGATCGGCGCGGGAGAGGAACACGCGGTACTCGTTCCACACCTGGGGCTGGCCCGTGGCGCTCTTGAAGGGGCAGGTGACCATGGCCGCGGTCACCGCGCGGCTGATCGCCCAGGCATCCACCACGATCACCCCTCGTGGCTCGAACACCTTCCACCAGCTGCCCTTCCGCTTGACCTTCGAGAAGTCGGCGCGGAACCGATCGGGGGTCTCGGCCTGGAGCATCTACTCCTCCGCCGGGTCGAGCCGCAGGGACACGCGGCCGTCGTGCCCGTCATGGAGCTCCACCCGATCCCCGACGCGCAGGGGGAGGCGCCCCGAGGCGGTCAGCGCGGGGCGGAGCTGGGTGCCGTCCCGCCGGACGACGAGCAGGCATTCTCCCTGCTGGCGCGACTCCACCTCGATGAGCGCCCCGCTCCGGCGCAGGACCGCGGCGGCGCGGCTCACCCAGGCGAGCGAGTCGGTCACCACGATGTCGTTGGGGAGGCGCTGATCGTCCGGGCGCTCCTGGTGCCAGCGCCCGCGGCCGATCCGCCACTCCTTGCGCGCGAGGTCGACGGGGAACCGGTGCCCGTCGTGATCGCCGCCCTCCACCACGAGCACGCCGGCGAGGGCCTGCTCGTCCTCCTCGACGGTCACGCCCGTGGGCTCGCCCCGCTCGACCTTGTAGCGGCGCGCGGGCAGGGTCTCGCTCGCGACGAGGCGGTTCTGGAGCCGCGCCTCGAGATCGCGCTCGAACGACGGGTCGGCGACGAACGCGCGCAGCGTGACGACGCTCCCCTCGGCCGCCCGGATCCCCACGCGGACACCGGCCGGGAACACCTCGCGGCCCCGCGCGGCGTGTCGCTTGAGCGCGAGGATGCCCTCCTCGACCTGTCGGAGCAGGTCGTCCCGCCCCAGCTCGTCGTCGCCGCCCGCGAGCGTGCGTCGGATCGTGTCGAACAAACCCATGGCTGCGCCTCGGATTCCGAACCTAATCCGTGGCGCCGGTCCGGCGTCCGCACTCGGCGGTGATCGTGCTTCGCGCGGGCACTCCGGGAGTGGAGGAGCGGCGTCAATCGAGCGAGGAGGCCCGCACCACCCGGTTCCGCCCCGCGGCCTTCGCGGCGTACAACGCGCGGTCGGCCCGGTTGATCCACGACTTCAGGCTCTCCCGGCGGCGCACGCCGGCCACGCCGATCGAGGCGGTGACCTGCAAGCCGGGGATGGTGCGGACCCAGTCGTGCGCCTCGATGGCCTTGCGGACGCGCTCGGCGACCTCGCAGGCGGTCGCCTCGTCACTGCCGTGGAGCAGCATGAGGAGCTCCTCGCCGCCGTAGCGGACGCACGCGTCGGTCTCGCGGACGCCGACCATGAGGATGCGCGCGACGCCGACGAGCACGTCGTCACCGACCTGGTGCCCGAAGCGGTCGTTGACGGACTTGAAGGAGTCGATGTCGACGAACAGGCAGGCGTAGTCGAGCCCGAGGCGCTCGGCCTGGACGAGCTGGGCGGGGAGCTCCTCGTCGAGCCAGGCGCGGGTGAGGAGGCCGGTGAGGGGGTCGCGGTTGTTGGACTCGAGCCGCTCGAGCACGGTGGTGAGGTGCTCGACCTCGTCCAGGCTCAACAGGTCGAGGCGCAGGGACACGGCGCCGATCTCGAGGTGATCCCCCGGGCGGAGCGGGGAGGTCTGGATCGGCTGGCCGTTGACCGCGGTGCCGTTGGTCGAGCCCAGGTCCTGCACGAACACCGAGCCGTCCTCCGTGCAGACGATCCGGGCGTGGCGGCGCGACACCGAGGCGTCGGTGAGCACGAGGCTGCCGCCCTCGTCGCGGCCGATGGTCACGTCGTCGACGTTGTGGAGGGTGACGAAGCGGAGCATGTCGCGGCCGGCCACCACCCGGAGCGTCAGGACGACGATCTGGCGATCCGGCCCCTGCCGGCGCACCAGCACCTTGCGGGTGTTCTCCTGGTCGGGGAGCCCGGTGACCCGCGGTGACCCGAGGGGATTGGCGGCGTCGTCGCGCTTCGAGGCCATCCGAGGATTGCCGGGGGTGGAGGTTCGGGCGCTTTGCACGCCGGTTCGGAAGAGGCCGCTGGAGAGGAGACGGGGGAGGAAGCGGGTACGGAGCCAGCAGGCGCGCGTCGAGGCGCCCTTGGGACCGATACCCGTTCCACCCCGGATTTTCAACTACACCGGCATTCCACCCGGGCATCAGCGGGGCTTGGGGCGATCCTCGGGCCGGGGAGGCTTGCCCTGGCCGCGCGTGCCCTCGCCGCGGGGCGGCGCGTCGGCGGGGCGCACGGCGGCGCCGCTTCCGCCCTTCAGGATCTTGAACATCACGCGGCGGTTGGCCTCGCGGGCCTCCTCGCTGATGCCGGGCTGGAGCGGGTCGGACTCGCCGTAGCCGCGCGCCTGGAGGCGGGCGGACTCGACGCCGGCGGTGACGAGGTAGTCGCGCACCGCGGAGGCGCGCCGATCGGACAGGCCGAGGTTGTACTCGTCGGTGCCCTGGTCGTCGGTGTGCCCCTGCACCTCGAGCAGCAGGATCTCGGGGTGGTTCATCAGGATCGCCGTCACCTCGTCGAGCAGCCGGAAGCTCTCGGCCTTGATCGTGGCGCTGTCGAACTCGAAGAAGATCTTGTCGAGGATCTCGACGCGGTCCTCGCGGACCACCGCGCGCGCCTGCTTGAGCACGACGGACACCTTCGACGGCTCCTGCTTCACGATCGTCGTCCGGACGCGCTCGGCCTGGTAGCCCTCGGCCCACACGGAGATCTCGGTGTCGCCGAGCGAGAGGCTCTCCTCGCCGATGCCGTCGGCGCCGGTGGTGAACTTCTTGCCGCCGCCGAGCACCGTCACGAGCGCGGCCACGGGGACCCCCTGCTCGTTGGTCGAGGTCACGATGAGACGTCCGCCGACGATCACGGGCTCCATCGTGTAGGTGTGCTCGAACCGATCGGCGTCCGGCACCTCGAGGAGCGCCGCCTCGTCCTCGAAGCCGTCGGCCACCGCCACGGTCTTGTACTTGCCCGGGGGCAAGGAGCGGGTCATCTCGCCGCTGCCGAGCACGTAGCGGCCCGACTCGGGGCCCGAGACCAGCTCGACCGCCGCGTTGGCGACACGCTGGCCGCGCCCGTCGATGACCTGGAGGCGAGTGGGGGTGAGCCCGGCGTCGGGGCAGCCGTCCTCGTCGTTGCGGCCGTTGCGATCCTCGGGCTGGCCCGGGCAGAGGTCCTTGGTGTCCTCGATGCCGTCGCCGTCCCGATCCAGGCCCTTCGCCGCGGTGACGAGGTCCGCCTCGCGCTTGATCACGGGCACCCAGGCGAGGCCCGCCACCGCGCGGTAGTCGGGGGCGCCGACGCCGGTGGTGAGCCCAGTGCCGAACGCGGCGCTCACGACGATCTCGGGGCGGGGGTAGTACTTCACGCCGGCGCGCCACTCCATCGGCGCCGCGCCCATCGCGTCGAGCGTCGTGAGCGAGAGATCGCCGTCGATCTCGGCGAAGGCGTCGAGCTCCTCGACCACCGGGACCGCGCCGCCCAGGCCCCAGAACAGCCGGGTGCCCCAGTCGAGGTCCGGGAGGAGCTCGGCCGACGGGGCGCCGCGCACCCCCACGTTCGCCGACAGGATGCCGCGCTTGCGGCCCGCGGTGGCGATGATCCGCCCGCCGAAGACGGGGCCGGTGTCGCCGAGCCAGGCGTCCGCGTTGCCGGTGGGGAGGCCGAGGTCGATCGCGGCGCCGACGCCGAAGCCGGTCTTCGCGCGGTCCACGAGGGTCGCCTTGAAGTCGAGGCGCAGATCGCCCGGGCTGAAGCCGCCCGTGGCGAGGTCGCTGCCGGCCGCGAGGTGGAGCGGCATGTCGATGGCGAGCCGGAACCGCGAGAGGGTGAAGAAGGCCGCGAGGTTGGCGGTGGCGACGTCTCCGGTGAGGCGGGTGTCGTCGGCGCCGTCGTCGTAGCGGAACACGAGCGGGTCGGCCGCGTAGTCGAACCACAACCCGCCGCCGAGGCCCGGGCCGGGGACCGAGGCGTCCTCCACCGAGAGGAGCGAGCGCCCGTCCGCGACGGGGCGGAAGCGCTGGGCGTTGAACGCGTCCTGCGCATGGGCCGTCCCGATGCCGCCGAGGACGGTGCCGCCGAGCACGGTGGCGCCGAGCGCCGTGCTCCCCGCCATCGCGACGACCGCGCGCCGACGGCGGCGCATCACGCCGGCCAGGGCGAGCAGCGCGGGCAGGAGCCCGGCGCGAGGATCGACGACCGAGCAGGCTCCGCCGGTGTAGTGGCCGCAGTCCAAGAAGGGGTCCTCCGTCAAGCAAGCGGTTTCGTCGGTGTCGCCGGGCCCATCGTCGTCGCACCCGTCGGGATCGTGGTCGGCGTCGATGATGTCGGGGAGGTCGTCACAGTCGGCGTCGTCGTCGCAGCTCTCCTGGTTGTCGGGCGTGCCGTCGCCGTCGGAGTCCACGAGGTCCGGATCCGAGGCGCAGTCGGCCTCGATGCCGTTGTCCAGGCCATCGCCGTCGGAGTCGGCGCAGGGGCCGTCGTCGTCGTCCGGATCCTGGAAGTTGGGGATGCCGTCGCAGTCGTCGTCGGCGGTGCCCTCCACCACGTCGGGCTTGCCGTCGTCGTCCGAGTCGGTGTCCTCGTTGTCGGGGGCGCCGTCGCCGTCGGTGTCCTCGCCGCCCTCGACGTCGGTGGGGATGCCGTCCTCGTCGTCGTCCGGGTCGCAGAAGTCGGGGCGGCCGTCCCCGTCGGTGTCGCCGAGGCCCTCGACCGCGTCGGGGATGCCGTCGCCGTCCTGGTCGTCCGCCGTGCCCTCCTCGGGGCAGTCGATCTCGGTCCCGTCGGGGATGCCGTCGACATCGCCGTCGACGTCGTCGGCGGGGTCGTTCGGGTCGGTCTCCCACGGGTCGACGAAGCCGTCGGCGTCGCGATCCTCGAGCCCGTCGAGCAGCGTGCCGCGGTCCGTGTCGTCCGACAGGGGGTTGGTGGTCGTCGTCGGGTCGGAGTCGGGCGTGAAGTGGCCGGCCGTGAGGTCGGTGTCCGCGCCGGGCTCGGTCACCCCGGTCTCCAGGCCGTCGGAGAGGCCGTCGCCGTCGGAGTCCCACGCGAGCGGGTCCGTGCCGATGTCGATCTCCTGCTGGTCCCCGACGCCGTCGTCGTCGGTGTCGCCGTCGGTCGGATCGGTGCCGTGGATGATCTCCTCGGGGTCGGTCAGGCCGTCGCCGTCCTGGTCGATGCCGATGGGATCGGTCACGTCGTCGGGCATGGCGCCGGGGATGGTCCCGTCGTTGCCGGCGATGTCGTTGTCGATGTCGAGGAGGCCGGGGCTGTGCTGGGTTCCGATGACGACACCGAAGACGCCGTCGAGCGCGCTGCCGGTGACGAAGTCGAGGGTGACGCGATCGAACTGCATGTCGATGAACCAGTCGGTCGCGCTGTCGATGTCGGTGCCGGCGTCCAGCACGCGGGCGAGGCCGCTGGAGAGCGGGTCGTACCAGGCGGTGGTGAAGCTCTCGACCTCGTCGTAGATGCCCTCTGGTCCGTCCGTACCCGGGCCGGTGTTCTCGTTGAGCTCGAGGATGCCGATCGGCCCGCTGATGCCGAGCTGGTACTCGTAGGTCAACGGGTCGGCGTCGGTGTCGAGGAGGAACGCCCAGCTGCTGGCGCGGAAGCTCGTCGTCGTGAGCAGCGGATCCTCGTTGACCCGCATCCGCACGTAGAACGCCGTGTCGTCGGCGTACCAGTAGGCGACGGGGGCGCCGAGATCCGCGTCCCCCACGAGGTCGATGCTCCCGTGGGTGCCGAGGTCGTCTCCGGCGCCGTTGCCGTCGAGGTCCGGGTTCTCGTCGAAGCTCACGTCGTACAGGTCCACCCCGCCCTTCTGGAAGGGCACCCAGGAGGTCTCGGCCGGCCAGGCGGCGAGGGCGTCGAGGGGCACGAGCAAGCCGATGGCGAGCGGCAGAAGGCGTGCGTAGTTCATCCCTTGCTCCAACGGTGGTGTTGACGACGCAAGCCTACCGGGCAGGCCTCCGCATGTCCACCTGCGCAACCAGAGGTGCCTCGGGGCCGCCGCTGCATGGTCGCGCGCTGCATCTACCGGCGATCGTCGGGTATGGCGGACGTTCGTGCGCCCCCGTCGGGGCACCCGTCCGCGTCGTTGCCATCGTCGAAGTCCTCGCGTTCGTTGGGGCAGGCGTCGACCGAGTCGGCGACCCGGTCGTGATCCCGGTCGGGCCCGTCGGTCCGTGGGGGGCGGTTCCGGGGTGGCGGCATCCACCCGGCGCCGACCGAGAGCGTCGGGAAAGGGGAGGGGTGGCTTCCGCCGACGGCGAGCGTCAGCACGAGGGGGCGGATCGGCGCGAGGTGGAGTCCCAGGCGTGCGCCGGACACGCCGGGCAACCCGATGCTCGGCAGATCGGGTCCGAACGACATCGGCGCGACGCCGTCGATCTCGCCGAAGGCGCCGAGCGGACCGGTCAGGGGGAGCGCGCCGCCGATGGACCAGGTGAACGCCTCGAACGGGGGTCCGATGGGCGCCCCGAGGTTGAGGGTGACGACCGTGTCCTTCTTTCCGACGCCCAGCGCGATCCGGAGATGGCTGGGGCGATCGCTGCCGAGGACGAAGGGCATGGGCGCGTCGAGGGCGGCCGCCACGCCGAGCCCGCCGCGCTTCCGGTCGCTGAGCACGAAGCGGAGATCGAGGCGGGGAGGCAGCCCGAGAATCTGGTCGGCCCCGACCGTGGTGGGAAGCACGACGGCGAGGCGGAGGGGTCGCAGGGTCCAGCCGACCACCGCGGTGGCCCGGAGCGAGGAAGCCACGTCCCCGAGCCCGCTCCCGTCGGCGAACAAGCCACCGCCCAGGCCGTTGCCCTCGAAGGTCGGATCGAGCACGGTGTAGAGCGCGCGCCCGTCCGGCGCCGGTGCCACGCTGGCGGCGAACGCGGATGCCCAGGTCAGCCACACCGGAAACATACGAGGAAGAAACTCCACTTCAACTGGAGCATTCACACCGCCGTGGCGGAGGTCCAGGGGCGATTCCCCCGGGCGCCGGCCGCGGGCCGGAGGGCCGGGAGAACGGTCGTCGGGGGCCCGGGAAACGTCGGCGCCCTCCCCATCCCGACGCCGGCGCGGTAGACCGGAGGGATGCCCGCCGAGCTCCGACCCGCCGCCACGGTGATCCTCCTTCGCGACGCCCAACTCGGGCCCGAGGTGTGGATGATGGAGCGCAGCCGCGCGCTCGCGTTCATGGGGGCGGCGTGGGTGTTCCCGGGCGGGCGGGTCGACGGGGGGGATGCCGAGCTCCCCGCCCGGCTCACGCGGGACGACGGCATCCCCCGCGCGTTCCGCGCCGCCGCCGCGCGCGAGCTCGAGGAGGAGGCCGCCGTGCGCCTCGGGGACAGCGAGGCCTACGACCTCGACGGGCTCGTGCCCTGGTCGCACTGGATCACCCCCGAGGTCGAGCCGCGCCGGTACGACACGTGGTTCTTCGTGGCCGCGTTGCCGCCGGGCGCCGTCGCGCGGATCGACGGGCAGGAGGCGGTGGCGGGCGCCTGGCTCCGTCCGGTCGACGCCCTCGCCCGCGCCGCGGAGGGCACCCTCCCGCTCGCGCCGCCAACGTTGCGCACCCTCGCCGAGCTCCTCCCCTACGACAGCGTCGCGGCCGCGCTCGCCGCGTCCCGCACGTTCCCCGCGATCTGCCCCCGCTTCGTCAAGGTCGACGACGACTCCGTCTGGGTGCTGCTCCCCGGGGATCCCGAGTTCCCCTCCGACACGCCGGTGGAGCCGCCCACGCGCTTCGCCTTCTCCGCCGGCCGCTGGTGGGCGCGGTGATCCTCCTCGCCGCGCTCGCCGGGATCGCGCCGGCCGCCGCCCGGCCCTCGGTCGTGTATTGGGAGGAGGGGCGCCGCACCGACGTGCTCTACGTCGAGCTGCACGTGCCGGCGCCGCGGGACCGCGCGAATTGGGCGGGTGACCGCGACTGGCGCGACTTCGACTTCACCATCGGCCCCGCCCGGGTGCGGCCGGTCGCCGCGTCGCTCCCCCGCTTCCTGCGCGTCGACGCCGAGGACGCCGAGCTCCTCGCCACGGACCTGCTCGCCGATCCGCGGGTCGCCGACGTTTGGCTCGCCTACGCGGCGGTGCCGCCCCCGGTGGACCTCGCGCCGGCCACCCCCGACTTCGCCGGGGATCAGGACTGGCTCGACGCGTTCCCCGGGCTCGGGTTCGCGGAGGCCGCGCGTTGGCCCGGCGGGCGCGGCGAGAACGTGACCATCGCCGACATCGAGTACGGGTGGGACGAGGCGCACGAGGATCTCGACGCCGCCGTGGGCGCCGCCGCGTGGGGCAGCAACGAGCACCTGTACCTCTTCCACGGCAACTCGGTGCTCGGGCAGCTCGTGGGCGGGGTCAACGGCTACGGCGTCGACGGCGCGGTGCCAGGGGCCGTGCCCCTCGTCGTCTCGCCCTTCCGCGAGGACGGCGGCTACGACATCGCCGCGGCCATCGCCGGCGCCACCGAGCTGCTCCTCCCGGGGGACGTGATCCTCATCGAGCAGCAGTCCTACGCCAACGGCGACTACTGCCCGGTCAGCGTGGATCCGGCGGTGTTCGCGGCCATCGAGGCGGCCACGGCCGCCGGGATCGTGGTGGTCGAGCCGGGCGGCAACGGGGGCCAGGATCTCGACGACGCGGTGTGGGAGGGCTGGTTCGACCGGGCCCACGACTCGGGGGCGATCCTGGTGGGCGGCGGGGCCTCCCCGTCGAGCGGCTGGGTGCCGCGCTCGTGGTTTCCCGGTGGCTCGTCGCACGGCGCGCGCGTCGATCTCCAGGGGTGGTACGACAACATCGTGACCGCCACGTCGGGTGAATACGGGACCTCCCTCGCCGATCTCTACTACCCCGACGAGGACGGGCGCCAGGCGTACACCCGGTCGTTCGGCGGCACGTCGGGCGCGTCACCGATGATCGCGGCGATGGCCGCCATCGCCCAGTCCGTCGCCATCGAGCTCACCGGGGAGCCCTGGTCACCCGAGGAGCTCCGCGCCGCGCTCGTCGCCACCGGCACGCCGCAGGTCGGCGAGATCCACGTCGGCCCGCAGCCGGACCTGCGCCGCCTGCTGCGGACCTACTTCTTGCCGTAGTCGTCGACCCACAGGTGGAGGCGCTCCAGCTGCAGGGCGTCCAACTGGAGCCGGTAGGAGGCGGCGTGCGCGGTGTGCGCGACGACCGAGGCGGCGCACTCCACGAGGAGCTCGGCGTGGCGCAGCATGACGCGCATCGGCATGAGGCTGGGGAGCTCGTCGTTGCCACGTTTCAGCACGAGCATGCCGTCGAACAGGTGGGAGCGACACGCCTGGGCGAAGGTGTCCGGGTCGTGCCAGCGCACCTCCACCCAACACGCGTGGCGGGTCTGGGTGCTGGCGTAGGAGGGGTCGGACGAGGGAGTCTTCGGGGTCAGAGCAGCCGCGGGAGGCGGGGCGGCGGGCACCACCGGTGCGGTCGCCATCTTCGGGGGGACCGGGGGGGAGGGGACCGGGGAGGAGGGAACCACGGGGGCCACCGAGGGGGTGGGCGCCACCGGGGCTACCGACGGGGTGTACCCGACCGGGGGCACCGGACGGGTGGGTGCGACCGAAGACGCATCGGGGGGCCGGGCCGAGGCGACCGCGCGACCTGCCGCGCCACGGGCGATCGCCCCTTTGAGCGCATCCCGCATCGCGCCGCGGCTGGAGCCCGAGGTGCCGCCGGTGACGATGTCGGAGGGGAGCTCGAACGCGTCGGAGTACGCCTTGGAGCCGGAGGGCGGGGGCCGCCGCGCCATCCGCGCGAGCGCCTGGCGGACCTCGGCGTTGGATTGGGCGCTCGACGACTCGCCGAACCGTTGGGAGGTCACCACTGTGTTGAAGGTGGAGAAGGTGCCGCGGTTGCCGACGTTGCCCTTCCAATCGTCGAGGAGCACCTTCTCGGTCGCGGTCACACGGATGATGTCGAGGATGTAACGGTTGGATTCACCCTTCGCGGTGACCAGCGGACGGGCGACGACCGCGTTGAGGAGGGCCGTGGAGGTGGTCGGCGCGAGGGTGATGCGCACGTCCAGCTCGTCGCCCTGCTCGAACTCCGCGTCGATCTCCACGAGCAGGCGCTCGGCCTCGATCCAACGGAGCGTGCCGAAGAACAAGCCGGACTCGGCGCGCACCGCCACGGCGGTGGTCACGTTGATCCGTGCGGCCGGGGGGGGCATCCATCCTCCAGGCCACGCCCCTATCTCCGCGCCCCCGTGTCGTCCCGTCGAGGTTGAACGCCCCGTGCGGAGCTCAATCGTCGAGGCCCGGCAACACGCTCGGCGTGGCACGTGTCAACGTGGGCTTGTGTGGAGAAAGAAGCTCGTCCAACGGCTCGTCCACCGGGCGACCCAACAGGGTCGCGAGGCGTCCGCTCGCGCCGGCGCGGCGGAAGGGGAGGCGGGTGATGCCGGGGTCGTCGAGGTACATCCGCACCACGCCGGGGTGGTCGGCCTCCCCGCGGAGGTGCGCGAGGAGCTCGCCGTAGGCGGGCAGGAAGTGCACGCCCTCGACATCGTCGTAGATCGCGCCGGGACGCCCGGGGCCGGTCAGCGTGGGGCCGAGCGCGAGCTGGACGATCGTGGGATCGGCGCCCTTCTCGACGCGGAACGCCTCGGCGCGGGTGCGGCCGCCCAGGGAGGGGAAGGGGTGCTCGTTGTTGAGGTAGCTCACGAACGGCGCGAGGCGGCGCTCCATCTCCTTTGCGTCGGTGAAGACGAGCTCGTCGACGCCGAAGTGGGCGATCCAGGCGGCGCGCTCCTCGCGTTGGCGGAGGAAGGCGCCGCGGAGGGTGGCGAGGTGGTCGAGCAGCGTGGGCTCGGGCCCCTCCATCCACTGGCGGAGCAGGTCCATGCGCGCGATGACGCTCATGGGGTCCCACACGTCGGGCTCGCCGGAGAAGCGCAGGGTGTCCCCCACCGGGACCACCCGGGCGCGGATCACCGCGCGCCGCTGCAGCTCGGCCTGGGCCCCGGGGGCGAACACGGCGACCTCGGACTCCGTACGCACGTCCCGCAGGAGGACGAGATCGCCCTCCCACCCGTCGACCACCCAGAGGGCGGTGCGCACCTCCCGCGGCCAGCGGAGCGTGTCCTCGGGGAGATCCCCGTCGCGCACGGCGTGCTCCACCTCGGTCCGCCCCTGCTCGTCCACCCACTCGACCACGAAGAAGTCGAGGAAGTCGGTCTGGCGGTCGGTGTCGGGCGGGCCGCCGAGCAGGGCGTGGGCGGCGAGCGCCAGCTCGTCGGGACGCCCGATAGCGCGGGCGAAGAGGCGATGTTTCCAGGCGGCGACGGGATCGGTGGGCACGGGGCGATCTATCCCGTCGAAGCGTCAGTGGCGGAGGGGGCGCGTTCCTGTATAGGAGGGGGTTCAGCCGGAGCCCCATGCTTCTCCTCCTCCTCGCCTGCACCGACGATCCGGGGCTCAACGCGGGCAAGCCGGAGATGCGGGTGACCCCCGCGGGGGCGAATTTCGGCGAGGTCGTGCTCGGCAACCAGACCACGCTGGGGCTGCGCGTCGTGAACGACGGCTACGGGGACCTCCAATTCGAGTCCGTCGCCCTCGGGGAGGGCACCTCCCTCGACTTCGTGGTGGTCGCGTTCCCCGAGCCGCTCGGCCACGGGGACGAGGGCCTGCTCGAGGTGCGCTACACCCCCGACGTCGAGGGGCAGGACTTCGGGACCGTCGTGCTCACGAGCAACGACTCCCTCGCGCCGGTGCTCACGCTGGAGCTCGAGGGGATGGGCGTCCTCCCCCGCATCGACATCGATCCCGAGGTGCTCTACTTCGGCGCGGTGGACCCCGGCAGCTCCGTCACCCTCACCACCCGGGTGACCGCCGCGGGCTCCGGAAACCTGCGCATCGGCGGCGCGGGCTTCAGCGGCACGGAGGACCCCGCCTTCACCGTGGCGCTCCCCGACGATTGGGGGATCCCCTACGTGGTGACGCGCGGCTTCTCGTTCCCGATCGAGGTCACCTTCACGCCGCCCGACACCGGCGAGCACGTCGGCGAGCTCTACGTCGCGTCGAACGATCCCGAGGAGCCCATCGCCGCCGTGCACCTCTACGGCAACACGGTGGACGACCCCACCGAGAACGAGCCCCCCGTCGTGGAGTTGCTCGACCCCGACAACGGCGAGTACTTCCTGGACGACGTAGCGGTGGCCCTCGACGGCTACGTCTTCGACCGCGACGAGCCGGTCACCAACCTCCTGTGCGGCTGGTACGCGGACGGCACGCGGGTGGACCTCGCCGAGGTCGATCCCTCCGGGCTCGTCCACGGCACGGGCCTGCTCCCGGTGGGCGAGGTCGTGGTGTCCCTCCGCTGCTACGACTCCGAGGGCCTGCTCGGCGAGGACAGCGCCGAGGTGACGGTGTGGCCGCACGACGAGCCCCTGGTCTACACCGTCAGCGGCGGCGCGTCGGTGTTCGATTGGTTCGGCATCGACGACGACGTGACGTTCACCGTCAACGGGGTGGCGGTCTACACCGACGCCAACCGCACCAAGGACACGCTGCCGCCATTCACGATCGAGGCCGCGCGCGGCGATGTGATCGGCATCGTCGCGACCGACCACAACTACTGCGACATGGCGCTCGACGCCCTGTTCCTCCACTGGGGCACCGGCGAATCCCAACTCCTCAACGCGGCGGTGTGTGATTCGGCTTGCGCGGACAGCGTTTGTTACACCGGGGGGTACAATGGGCCTTGGCCTGGGGTTTTCTTCGATGAGGCTTATGTGGTGGCGATCCCTTGATCCCGGAGGGGAATTTTCACCACAGAGTTCCCCACCGTCCGGCTGCGCCGGCCGACCCCGAACGATGAAACTCCCCGATCACGTCGCGGGGCTCCGCCCCACACCCGGCTGGGGCCGAGGGCCCCAGACCCCGAGC
>JAKFCH010000321.1:0-1866 GCA_036676765.1 Deltaproteobacteria bacterium | reverse complement strand
GGCGCCCTTCCGGGGTCGCGCGGTCGCGCTCCGTCGTCCGGCTGCGGGCCGGCCGACCGACGCGGGCCCGTCGGCATGCGGGTGGATTCGGACCGAGGGGCGGCCCGCGCCGCCCTCCGCCCGGCTGCCGCGGGCGCGCATGTCGGCCGCGCGGCGGGGTCCGTACCCCGGAGGGTGAGGCGGCGGCCGCTCGCGGAGAGTCATGCCCCCGCGAATACGCGTTCTTCGAGGTCATGCCCTGGTGAGTACGCGTGGAGGTCACCAACGGCACGCCCGGCGCACGCCCGGCGGCCGGGGCGAACGGTCCTTCCTTGGTAATCTGGAAGTGCGCCGTGAGGTCCCGCGGGTCCGCGCGTACTCGGACCCACATGACTCCCGAACGCGCGTATTCGGACCCACATGACCCCCGCCGCCGCCCCGCGCCCGGCCGACCGGACCGCGCCGGGCGCCGCGCCCGGCGGTCCCGACCCCGCTCGCTTGGGAGCGGGGGCGGACCGAGCCCGACGGGCGAGCGGGGAGGGGGGCCGCAGGCGCCCCCGCGCTACCTCAACCCCTACAACAAGTCCGCGATCGCCCGCACGTCGTTCGCCGCCGCCGCCGCCGCCGTGCGCGAGATCCGCCCTGCCTCCAGGAGCACGCGCAGGTGGTCCTCCAGGCGCTGCATGCCCGCCGCGCGGCCGGTGGCGATGACGTTGTGGAGGAGGTGGAGCTTGTCCTCGCGGATCTGGTTGCGCACCGCGTCGTTCGCGATGAGCACCTCGCACGCGACCACGCGCCCGCGCTGATCGGCGCGGGGGAGCAGCCGCTGCGAGACGACCCCGGCGAGCGTGCTCGCGAGCTGCACCCGGATCTGGGCCTGCTGGCTCGGATGGAAGACGTCGATGATGCGGTTGATGGTTCCGGTCGCCGAGGGGGTGTGGAGGGTGGCGATGACGAGGTGGCCGGTCTCGGCGGCGGTGAGCGCGGTGGAGATGGTCTCGAGATCGCGCATCTCGCCGATGCAGATGACGTCGGGGTCCTCGCGGAGCGCGTGGCGCAGCGCCTCGGGGAACGAGCGCGTGTCGGTGCCGACCTCGAGCTGGACCACCAGCGAACGGTCGTGCCGGTGCCGGTACTCCACGGGGTCCTCGATCGTGATGATCTTCCGCCGGAGGCGGGTGTTGATCACGTCGATGAGGGCGTTGAACGTGGTGGTCTTGCCCTGACCGGTGGGCCCGGTCACGAGGACGAGGCCGGTGTCGCGCGACACGAGGTCGTTGAGCACCGGCGGCAGGCCGAGCTCTTCGAGGCTCCGTACCCGGTCGGGTGTCACGCGGATGGCCGCCTCGGGCACGCCGTCCCGCAGGTGCAGCGACACCCGGAAGTGACCGAGCTTCCGCCCGTCGGCGGCGGTCGGCGCGGTGCTGAAGCACACCTGCCAGCTCGTCCGGAGCTCGGCGGCGTGTTCGTCGTCCAGCAGCGGCTCGACGAGCGCGCGGCAGGTCGTCGCGTCGAGCGCGGGGTGGGGGAGCGCGCGGATGTCGCCGTGGACCCGGATCGACGGCGGCGCGCCGACGAGCAGGTGGAGGTCGCTCCCGCCCGCGGCAAGCGTCTCTTCGAGGAGCTCGAACACCGTCACCCGCGTCGTGTATCCGGTTCCCCGCGGGGCGCCCCTCCGTGTCGGTCGGGACCCTCCGTGTCAGTCGGGAAGGGGTGGCCCCGCGGGCGCCACCGCACCCCCGCGGAGCGAGGGAGGAAAATCGGTGAGAGAGCGGAGAAGCTGCACGAACCGATTATGCAGGGGCGGGGAATATCGCACAATTGGCGGCAGCGGCGGCAAGACCCACTAACCCGAAGCGCCAGTTTTGAAGTTGCGCTAGCTTGCTT
>JAKFCH010000320.1:0-4789 GCA_036676765.1 Deltaproteobacteria bacterium | reverse complement strand
GGCCGCCATACGCGGCCGTTCGTCGAGGATGACGCCCTACCCCGGACGATCGGCCGCCATACGCGGCCGTTCGTCGAGGATGACGCCCTACCCCGGCCGATCGGCCGCGCCGGGCCCTCCCGCCGCCCAAATCCCCCCGGCGCCCCCATCAATCCAACCCCAACCTCTCCACCACCTCCACCCCCCCCCCCGACTCGTCCACCCGCACGCGCAGTGTCACCGTGCGCAGCTCCGGGTCGACGACCGCGCCCACGGTGGCCGAGGCAGCGAGGCGCTCCGG
The DNA here is from genome assembly GCA_036676765.1 of Deltaproteobacteria bacterium. Lineage (GTDB taxonomy): Bacteria > Myxococcota_A > UBA796 > UBA796 > SXON01 > CAJBVW01. The sequence goes on along the minus strand of JAKFCH010000320.1, from coordinate 4,509 downwards.
GGCCAGCCCGCGGCGAGCGAGGTACCGCGCCGTCGTGAGCGAGCGCGCGCTCGCGAGCGCCCAATTGTCCACCCACTTCCCCCCCGCGGGCACCGGCGCCGCGTCGGCGCGGCCGATGATCTCGACGGTGACGGGCGCGCCGGCGATCGCCGTCACCACCTGCGCGAGGAGGGCGTACGCGGCGGGATGGAGGTCCGCGCTCCCGGGCGCGAACAGGAGCCGCTCGGGGAGCACGACGGTGAGGGTCTGCTCGTAGAGGCCCACCTGCACGACGTTGTCGGAGAGCGAGCCGGAGAGGTTGCGCTTGATCGAGTAGAGCAGCGGGGTCGCCACCTCCTGGGTGGGCCTAGGGGTCGCTTCAGGCAGGTCGGGTGGGTTGGGATCGCTCTGGAGCACGTCGAGGAGCGCGCCGGGCACGCCGCCGTCGAACGCGGCGTTCATGCCCGCGATGACCGCCTCCATCTTGGTCTGGTCCGTCTGGGACGTGGCGTAGAGCACGGTGAAGAACGCGAACAACAGGGTGATGAAGTCGGCGTAGGAGACGAGCCAACGCTCGTGGTTCTCGTGCTCCTCGTGGCGGACCTTGCGGCTCATGCCGCGGCCGCCACGGCCTTCCGATCGCCGGCGGCTTGGGCGTCGGGATGGCCGTTGTAGGGGGCGAGCCGCTCGCCGATCTGGCGCGCGTTGGCCCCGGCGACGACCGCGGCCAGCCCCGCGATGACCATGGCGCGGTCCTCGCCCTCGGCCTGGACGATCTTCTTGAGCCGCCCGCCGAGGGGCAGGAAGATCAGGTTGGCGAAGCCGACGCCGTAGATGGTGGCGACGAAGGCCACGGCGATGCCGGTCCCGAGCTTGGTCGGGTCGGAGAGGTTCTGCATGACGTGGATGAGTCCGAGCACCGCGCCGAGGATGCCGATGGTCGGGGAGTACCCGCCCGCCGTCTCGAGCAGCTTGGCGGCGGCGATGGCGTGGTGCTCCTCGAGGTCGGCTTCGAGCTCGAGCAACATGCGCACGTCGTCCCCGGCGTTGCCGTCGACGAGCATCTGGAGGCCGCGGCGGAGCGTCACGTCCTCGACGCTCGCGAGCTGCCCCTCGATGGCGAGCATCCCCTCGCGCCGCACGACGCCGGCCACGCGGAGCAGGTCCTCGGTGGTGCGGGCGCGGTCGGCCAGCCCGGGCATCACCACGCGCCGCATCAGGCGCATCAGCGTGCGCACCTCGGTCGGGGTGGCGGAGAGCCACGTCGCGCCCAGGGTGCCGCCGATGACGATGAGCGCCGCGGTGGGCTGTGTCAGCGACGACAAGTGTCCACCTTCCAGCGCGTTGCCACCGAGGATGCAAACCAGCGACAACACGATCGCGAAGAGGCCAGTGAAATCCATCGGGAGCTCCGAATCAGAAAGGCCAGACCATGTCGGCCACGCGGGTGCCCCAGCCGGGGCCCTGCTTGTCCGCGAGCACGCCCGCACCGGTGAATTCGATGCGCGCCTCGGCCACGAGGTCGGACTGGATGGTGTTGTCGGTGAGGATGTCGCGCGGGCGCACGATCCCTTCGAGGGTGAGGTACTGCGTCTCGCGGTTGACACGGATCTGCTTGGTGCCACGAATACGCAGGTTGCCGTTCGTCATCACCTCCATCACCTGGCAGGTGACGGTGGCGGCGAGCGTGCCCTGGCGCGACGTGCTGCCCGAGCCCTCCATCGAGGACTCCGAGGAGCCCCCGAGCTCGATCTTGCCGCCCATGTCCGGGTTCGCGAGCGGGATGCTCGTCTCGAGGCCGAACAGCGCCGAGATCCCGTGTCGGGAGTCGGTGGTGCGCCCGGTCGAGGTGTCCGCGCCGAGCGTCGTGGACGAGCTGTCCCGGACGCTGACGGTGATGAGATCGCCGATGCGGCGGGCGTTGCCGTCCATGCCGACGAGGGCGCGCGCCTCGGGCTCGCTCCAGAGGGAGCCGGGCGCGCTGGTCACGCGCACGGGCGAGACCGCGGTGACGGCGGGCGGCGCGACCGAGGTGACGGCGTCCATGTGGGCGCACGCCGACAGGGCCATCAGGAGAGTGACACGAGTCGCGCGAATCACGGCCCCTCCACGACCACGGTGCCGTCGGAGCGGAAGGTGCCCTTGAGTACGGTGCGGGTGGCGAGGTTGAGCACGCCGACGGGCCGGTCCACCCACCCGTCCTGGAGGAGCTGGCCGTTGGCCTGGACGACGAGGCCCACCTCGGTGCCCGCGACGAGGAGCACGTCGGCGCCGCGCGGCGCGTCGGGCCAGGGCTCGGCGCGCGCGGTGGTGATGGGATCGCCCGCGGCGAGGCCGACGCGCGCCCGGTGGGAGCCGGTCATCTCCACGGGGATCTCGCCGCGGAGGCGATCGCTGGAGACCCGCTCCAGGGTCGACTCGACGCGGCCGCCGGCCTGGGTGGCCCAGGCGGCCACCGGCACGGTGCGCCACACCTCGATGACGGCGCGCGTCGCGTGCCGGGTGTCACCACAGTAGAGCACCACGTTGACGATGCCCTCGACCGAGCCCACGCGGGGGAGCTGGACGCTGCACGCGTCGTCGGGGGAGAGCCCGGCGAGCGCGCCGAGGCCGCGCACCTCCACGTCCTCGGGTGGGACCTCGAGGTGGGCGGCGACGGTGTCGCGCACGGCGTCCTCGGCGTTGGTGGCGAAGGCGGGCGAGACGAGGAGGGGGAGGAGGAACGAGAACATGGCTATCTCCGGAGGTTGGCGGCGGTCTGGAGCATCTCGTCCGCGGCCTGGATGACCTTGGAGGAGAGCTCGTACCCGCGTTGGGCGGTGATCATCGCGATGAGCTCCTCGGCGACGTCGACGTTGGATCCCTCCGTCGCGTACTGGAGCACTGCGCCCGCGCCGTCCTGCTGCGGGGTGGTGCGGATCGCCTCACCGGCGCTGTCGGTGCCGCGGTAGAGGTTGCCACCCGCGGCTTCGAGCGCCTCGGGGTTGGCGAAGGTGGCGAGCTCGATCGTGCCGAGCGACACGGTCTCCACCCCGGACGGGGTGGTGATCTGGGCGCCGAGCGAGCCGTCACTGCCCAGGACGAGGGTGCCACCGGGCGGGAGTTGGATGCCCGGTGACACGCGAAAGCCGCCCTGTGTCGTGAGGTTGCCCTCGGCGTCGGTGCGGAAGTGGCCGTCGCGGGTGTAGTAGGTCTCCCCGTTGGGGCTCTCGACCACGAAGAAGCCGGGGCCGTCGATGAGCAGGTCGGTAGGGCTCGAGCTCGTGAGCGTGTCGCCGTTGCGGAAGTCGCGGTTGAGCCCGGCGAGGCGCGTGCCGCTGCCGAGCTGCATCGCGTCGCCGTCCGCGCCGCGCGCGCCGACGGTCTGGTAGACGAGGTCCTCGAAGTTCTCGCGGACCTTCTTGAAGCCCGTGGTGCTGCCGTTCGCGATGTTGTTCGCGATGTTCTCGACCTTGACCTGGTTCGCGGCCATGCCCGTGGCGGCCGTGTAGAGCGCACGCATCGACTACTCCTGCATCCGGTTGAGGCGTGCGCGCGCCTCGTCGCTGGTCTGCATGACCTTCTGCTGGGCCTCGAACGCCCGGCTCGCTTCGATGAGCTCGACCATGCACCGCATGGGATCGACGTTGGCGCCCTCTCGCGCGCCCTGCACGACCACGGCGTCCGTGGCGGTGGCGGCGTCTCCGGACCAGCGGTTTCCACCGATCGGCGTGCCGCCGTCGAGCCGCACGAGGCGGAGGCGCCCGAGCTCGCCGGAGACGGAGCCGGACACCGTACCGTCGCCGCCGACGGTGAGGCGCTCGCCGGGCGCGAGGGTGACCGGACCGGTGTCGGAGAGGACCGGGGTGCCTTCGCGGGTGACGAGGCGGTTGTCGGCGTCCATGCGGAAGCCGCCGTCGCGGGTGTAGGTGCCGTCGGCGAGCGCGAAGAAGGCGTCGCCGCGCAGCGCGAGGTGGGAGTCGACGCCGTCCTGCACGAGCGCGCCGTCCGAACGGTCGAACGCGCCGCCGCCGGCGCGCACCACGCCGCCCTCGGCCTCGAAGGTGACCCGCTGCTCGCGGTAGCCGTGCGTGCTCGCGTTCGCGACGTTGCCGGACACCACCTCGAGGTGGCGCCACGCGGCCTTGGCGCCGGCGTAGGCGGTGTAGATGTCGCTCCCGCTCATGCCGCACCTTCCTGGAGATCGTCGAGCGCGACCTCGTGGACGAGGCTCTTGCGGAGGCGCTCGCGCGCGGCGGTGAGGAGCTGGCTCACCCGCGAGGGCGAGACGTCGAGGATGGCCCCGATCTCGGCGAGCGAGCAATCGCGGGCGTAGTAGAGGAGGACCACCTGGCGATCGCGCTCGGGCAGCCGGGTGATCGCGTCGCGCAGCGCGTGGCGGGTGTCACGGTCCACGAGGCGCGCGGGCGCCTCGGCGGGTTGGAGCCAGGCATCGTCGGCGTCGGTTTCGTCCGCATCGTCGTCATCGCCGTCCCCTCCCCCCCACCCGAGCGGCACGAGCACCACCGGATCGGCGAAGCCGCGGGCCTC
>JAKFCH010000319.1:0-29240 GCA_036676765.1 Deltaproteobacteria bacterium | reverse complement strand
CACGCCGAGGTCGGGATTTCCCTGTGCATGAGCGACGAGCGCGAGGCTCGCATAGGCAAAAACCGGTCGCGGCTGCAACACGCCCCACAGGCGGATCGCCATCGCCACCGTGCGAATGCCGAGGACCGAGCCCGGCCCATCGCAGAACAGAAACGCGCCCGCATCACCAGGGGCGAGCGGCAGTTGTTCGAGGCATTGGAAGATCCCGACGCCCGCCTCGTCGTCGCTCGTGCGCCACTCGGTGCGGCCGTCGCGCCACAGGGCGCCGACCTGCACGCGTGCCGACGCGGCATCGAGGACGAGGAGCGGCGCGTGAGCGGCGAGAAGGTCGCGGAGGGCCGGCATTTCCGCGCCACGAAACGCCGCGGGGCGGCGGCGCGCAAGCGTGCAGAATCCGTCATTGACCGACACCCCTCGCGGCCTACCGTGGACAATTCTTTAACACAAAACCCGCCCGATTTTTCGCCGTGAACGTCCAACTGAACAACGTATCGCCCACCCGCAAGAGCCTCGTCGTCACGCTCGACCCGAGCGAAGTCGACGCCGAGCACAAGGCGGTCGTCGGTGAGATCTCGAAACTCGCGCGCATTCCCGGCTTCCGGCCGGGCAAAGCGCCGGCCAACATGGTGGCGAAGCGTTTCAGCAAGGAGATCGGCGACGATTTCAAGCAGAAGGTCATCGCGAAGGCCTACCGCGCGGGACTCGAGAAGGAGAAGCTCGACGTCATCAATGTGGTGAACGTGGAAGAGGGCTCGATCGCGACCGGCACGCCGGCCAGCGTCACGATCACGCTCGATGTCCGCCCGGAGTTCGAGCTCCCGGATTACGAGAATCTCCCGACCGAAATCGTGTCGACCGATGTCACGGATGCGGAAGTCGAGAAGGTGATTGAAGGGCTTCGCTCGGAGCGCGCCGATTTCAAGCCCGCCGATCGCGCGGCGCAGAAAGGCGATTACGTGAAGCTCGCCTACGAGGGCAAGATCGACGGTCAGCCGATCGTCGACCTCGCGCCCGACAAGCAACTCTACGGCAAGGTCCCGCAGACGTGGGAAGAAGTCGAAGGCGCCAACGAGGGCGTCATCCCGGGTCTCGGCAAGCAACTCGCGGGACTCAAGGCGGGCGAGAAAAAGGATGTCACGATCGCGTTTCCCGCCGAGTTTCCCGCCGTCCCCGCGCTCGCAGGCAAGAGCGCCGTCTACACCGTCGAGGTGCAGGAGATCCGGGAGCGCGTGCTGCCGGATTTGAACGAGGAGTTTTTCAAGTCGCAACAGGTCGACGATCTCGCGGGGCTGCAGGGCCAGGTGCGCAACAATCTGAAGCTGCAGAAAGAGCACCAGAACCGTTCCGCGCAGCGCCGGCAGGTGACCGAGCAGCTGGCGGCGAAGGTCGATTTCCCCGTGCCGGATTCGCTCGTGGAAGCCGAGACGCAGTCGGTGCTCCGTCAATTCATCGAGGAAAACATGCGCCGCGGCGTGCCGCAGGAGCAGTTCGAGAAGGACAAGAAGGAGCTCTTCGAAGGCGCAACGCCCCCCTCGATGTCCCGCCCTTCCCCGGAGGCGCCCGGCTCCTCGGCGTCTCCGAGATCCCGGCCGCGCCCACCGTCCCGCTGTACCTGCGCGCCGACCGATACACGTCGGATGTGTCACTGCCGCCGGGCTCGCGCATCGTCGCCACCCTCCCCGAGCACCTCGACGCGCTCCTCGCCTCCCCCTTCGACGGAGAGGTCGAGGTCCATCTCGACCACGCCATGTGCGCCGCCCTCCTCGCCCTCCCGGCCATCCCGGCGGCCTGGATCCTCCACGCCCCGACCCGCGCCACCGCCGAGGCGTCCGCGCGGCTCGACCCCGACTGGCGCGCGTTCTTCGCGGCGCTCCCGCCGGGGACCCGCGCCCAGAACCTCCCCGCCTGCCTCGCCCCGGGCGCGCACCTGGAGCGCCCCCTCCGCATCCTCGACGCCGCCCTGTTCCACGACGACGGCCGGCGCGCCATCGAGCCCTTCGTGGACCGACACATCGGCGAGACGTATCGGGTCAAGTCCTCGCGGTGCCGCGCCTGCCCGGCCGACCCCCACTGCGAAGGCGCCCACATCCAGTCGATCCGCGCCCATGGCTTCCGCCAGCTCGTCCCCCTCGAAGGCGACACATCGGCGATCCTTACGCGGCTCGCGTGTATCACCGATGACTCGCCGCGCCTCCGGGACGGCGCGCCTCCCCTCCCCGCCTCGCCCCGTGTCCCCGTCCCCGGCGCCGAGCCCGTGCCGTTCATCGACCTGCACGCCGGCCGGCGCTCGTAGTGGCGAACCTCGGCTACCTCCAGCTCACGCGCGAGTGCAAGCAGCACTGCCGCTTCTGCTCGAACCCGCCCAGCGGCGTCGACCTCGAGGAGGCCGACCTCCGCGCGATGATCGACGACCTCGTGGCCCGCGACTACGACGGCGTCATCCTCACCGGCGGCGAGCCCACGATCGCCCCCCTCCTGCTCCCGGCGATCCGCTACGCCAAGGAGCGGGGCCTGTTCATCCGCATGATCACGAACGGGCAGAAGATCGCGGACCCCGCGTACCTCGCCGAGCTCGTGGAGGCCGGGCTCACCCACGCGCACCTCTCCCTGCACTCCTGCCGCCCCGTGGTGCACGACTTCCTCACCCAGACCCCGCAGTCGTGGGCCGCGATCGACGCCGCGCTCACCAACATCGGGCGCATCGGCATCACCTCCGACATCAACACCGTCATCAACGCCTACAACAGCGACCATCTCCACGAGACGGTGATGTGGGTGTGCGATCGCCACCCCCACGTGCGCCACTTCGTGTGGAACAACATGGATCCGAACATGAACCGCGCGGAGCGTCATCCCGACGTCATCCCCCGCATGGTGGAGTTCGAGGTCTCGCTGCGGCTCGCGATGGAGTACCTCACGGCCACCGGGCGCACCTTCCGCGCCGAGCGCGTGCCGCTCTGCTACATGCCGGACTTCGCCGAGTCCTCCACGGAGACCCGGAAGATCGTCAAGGAGGAGGAGCGCTGCATCCGCTTCCTCGACAAGAAGGGCTTCGTGCTCCAGAAGCAGTTCCTCCACGGCAAGGCCGCGGCGTGCGACGCCTGCGCGCTCGACCCCGTCTGCGCCGGCCTCTACAGCATGGGCTACCACTACGACCCGGCCGAGCTGTTCCCGCTCACCGGCAGCGTCGTGGACGTGATGCGCCGAGTGCTCCGACGCGAGCCCGAGCCCGAGCTCGTCGCACGGGTGGAGGCGCGCCGCGGCATGCGCAGCGACGAACAACCCGATGATCACGGGCTCCGCGCGGCCGGCGGCGCTACGGTGCCGCCCCCTGGAACGACGATCGCCCACGCCCCCTCGGCGGCCGTGGTGAGAGGAGCGAGAATTGGCTGATCCCACCCGCCGTCACCCGAAGAACGCCGCGGGCCCCTGGTTCGTCGACACACGCTGCATCAGCTGCGACACGTGCACCGATGTGTCGCCCGAGGTCTTCGGGCGCGACGAGGCCCGCAAGGCCTACGTCCGCGAGTATCGCCCGGAGGACGAGCCCCTGTTCCGCTCGGCGCTGGAGAGCTGCCCGGTCGAGGCCGTCGGCGACGACGCCGATCCGGTGAGCCTGGTCGTCCGCGGCTGACCCCTCTCCGTCGACGGGGAGGCGTTAGGAGCGCGACCGGAGCCACCGATGCCGATGTCCCTCGCCGAGACCGCCGACCGCCTGCTCAGCTTCGCCATGTCCCTCCCCGGCGTGACCGAGGAGTTCCCGTGGGGCGAACGCGTGGTGAAGGTGAACAAGAAGGTCTTCGTGTTCCTCGGCAAGGTCGACGACACCAGCGGCGGCTTCGGGCTCTCCGTGAAGCTCCCCACGTCGGCCGAGAAGGCGCTGACGCTGCCCTACGCCACCCCCACCGGCTACGGGCTCGGCAAGAGCGGGTGGGTGAGCGCGAAGTTCTCCCCCGTCGACCGCCCCGATCTCGCCACGCTCCAGGCGTGGGTGGAGGAGAGCTACCGCGCCATCGCGCCGAAGAAGCTCCTCAAGCTGCTCGACGCCCCGCGCTGATCCGGGCGGCCGCCTCGATCGCGACGCCGAGGGCGAGCGGGACCACGTTCAGGGCGACGATGAGCGCCGCCGCCGTCAAGGCTCCCACCCAGGCGGGCGGCGTCGGTTCGCCGGGGAGGACGAGCGCAGACCGCGGGCCTTCTCCGATGAACGCCCACACCACGAGCGCGCCCGCCACCGCGGTGGCCAGGATCCCGAGCGCGACGCCGAGCGCCCGCTCGATCCCCCACGACCGCGGTCTCCCCGAACGCGCGAGCAGCGCCGTCGCGGCCCAGACCGCCCCCACCGGCACCGCCATGAGCGCGGCGTTGACGACCGCGGCAATCCCGGCGGCGCGCCACCCGTTCTGGAGCGCGACGATGCCGGTGAGGACCAGGAGGAACGGCGCGTACCCGAGGTACCACGCCACCACCGGGCGAGACGCGGCGAGCGCGAGGAGCCGTTTCATGGCCCCGGCTCTATCGCGTCGCCCGGCACGTCGTCGCATCGCCAGAACCCGATGGTGCGGTCGGTGAGCGCCACGTCGAGGTCCACCCGCCCCTCGAGCCGGGTGATACGCCATGCGATACATCCGGATGTGTCACACCCGCCCGCCCCCCCGCAGGTGAGGCCGACGTAGCGGTAGTCGCCGGCCTCGGTGGACCATCGGGCCGGCCCGAGCGCCTCCATCACCGCCGCGAACGAGGCCGCGCGCTGGGGGCGCCCGTCGTACCGGACCACGGCGCCCGGGGGGAGATCGGGGACGGCCCGAGCCAGGAACCGCCACTCCTCCGTCTGGACCCACGGGCGCACGGGCAGGTACGGGAGCATCGTCAGGAGCGCGACCGGCAGGACCCAGCGCGGCAGCGCGGCCGCGCCGACCGCCGCGAGGGCCACCCACGGGGCCTGGCCGGCGAGCTGCAGCCGGATGGCGTCCACCATCGGAAACACCTTGGTCGCGAACGGGAGCGTCGTGACCACGATCCACCCGAGGACGATGCCGAGGGGCACGCGCCGCCCGCTCCGCCACAGGACGGCCGCGCCGACCGCCGCGAGCCCCCACGCCACCGGCGGCGTGAACCCCGCGTGCCAGAAGAGCTGAAACGCGCCGCCCGCCCCGCTCTCCCCGATCCGGGGCACCAGCACGTCGAGGCCCGGCAGCCGGAGCACGCCGCCGGGGGTCCCCCCGAGGGTCGCCGCCCGCCATCCCGTGAACACCGCGAGCACGGCCCCCGGGATGACGCACCGGGCCAGCGGCAGCGCACCGGATCGCACCCCGGCGAGCACGCACACGACGGGCACGAGCACGAACGGCAGCGCGTCCGGCCGCACGTTCACCGCGATGCCCGTCGCGAGCGCCGCGATCACGCCCACGCTCGCCGGGCCGCCGCGCGCGAACACGCTGGTGGCCAGCATCGCCAGGAGCTCGAGCGTCACCACGGGGACGTGCATGGACTCGGTCGCCGAGACGCCGACGTGCGTGGGGAGCAGGGCGAAGAGGAGCCCCGCGGCGAGGCCCGCGCGGGCGCCGGCCTCCCGCCGGACGAGCGCCGCGAGCAGCGGCGCGGCGAGGACCGCGATCACGAGGTTGGCGGTGAACACGCCCCCGGGCCAGCCCGGCACGCCGCCCATCAAGGCGCCCCAGCCGTCGCCGTAGGGCGGGTCGGCGAGCGTCCCGCGCGCCAGGACGAGCTTCTCGTAGCCGGCGAGCTCCCCGTTGCCGATGCCGCGGGGCGCCGCCCAGAGCCGCGCGACCAGCGACACCGCCGCCACCCCCGCCAGGAGCCGATCGAACCGCAGGCGCGGCACCGCGAGCACGACGAGGAGCACCAGCGCGAGGTGGACGGGGCTGAAGCGCATCGGCGCGTTCACGTCCACCACGCCGGGCGAGCGCGGGGCGCCGGGCACCCCCTCGTCGGGAGGCCGCCCCGTCCGGTCGTCCCCCGGGTGGCGGCCCCCGTCCGGCACGCCGTCCGCGCTCGCGCCGGTGCGCGCCCGCAGACCGGGCCGGCGCGCCGCGAGCCGCTCGCACAGCTCGGCCATGCCGACCGTTTCGTTCACCCCCGAGAGGTCGGCCCGCGGAAAGATCGTGAGCCCCTCCACGTCGCAGAGGCCGCCCGCGCCGGTGGTCAGCTCCGCGACGGCCACGCGGCCCTTTCCGTCCCGCAACGCATATCGTTCGTACTCGGGATGGACCTCGACACCCGTGACGACGGCCTCCCCGAGCACGTCACCGGTGCGGGCGAGCGCCCCCTCCCCGCCCTCCGGCGGGGCACCAATCGCGATCCCAGCGATGAGGAAGCCCAAGAACATCACGTTGCCCGCTATACTGGTGCGGTCGCCCATGCCGCGCCAGAGGTGTCCCATCCGCGCGCTCCCCATCCTGCTTCTGCTCGCCGCCTGCAACGACACGCACGTGTCGAAGTACACGCCGCCGCCCACCGTCGCCATCGAGAGCCCGCTCGACGGCACCGTCATCGACGCCAGCGTCCCTGTCGTCATGTCCGGCCGCGTCATCGACGAAGGCTACGAGGACGAGCTCAACCTCATCGACGTCCTGTGGTCGGTCAACGGCGGCCAGGTGTGTGACACCGCCGTCTTCGATCTGAGCGGCCTCTCGTCGTGCGAGTACACCTTCGTGCCCGGTGACGTGACCGTCACCATCACCGCCACCGATCCCGGCGGGCAGACCGCCTCGGCCAGCATCGATCTCCTCGTGGAGGCCGGCAACGCCCCCGTGGTCGAGATCCTCCGCCCCGCCACCGGCGATCGCGTGAACGAGGGCGAGGTCGTCCTGTTCGGCGCGACCGTGGCCGACATCGAGGATGCCCCCGCCACCCTCGCCATCTCCTGGGAGAGCGACCTCGACGGCGTCCTGAACGACGACAGCGCCGCCTCCTCCGGTGAGACCGAGTTCGCCACCGACGCCCTCACCGTCGGCACCCACTCGATCTCCCTCCTCGTCACCGACACGGACGGCAACACCGGCGTCGACCGGCTCACCCTCTTCGTCAACGGCCCCCCGGGCGCGCCCGTCGTCCAGATCACCCCGGATCCGGCCGGCGCGGACGACACGCTGCGCGCCACCATCGTCACCGAGGCGCCGGATCCCAACGGCGATTCCATCACCTACACCTACGCCTGGTACCAGAACGGCGCGGTCACGTCCCACACCGGGAACACCGTGCCCGCCGCCGATACCGCCCGTGGGGACGTGTGGGAGGTCACCGCCACCCCCTCCGACGGCTTCGACTTCGGTCCGTTCGGCACCGACGACATCGTGATCGGCAACGCCGCGCCGACCGTCTCGTCCGTGAGCATCTCGCCCACCGTGGCGTACACCGACGACATCCTCACCGCGGTGCCGTCCGGCTTCTCCGACTCCGACGGGGATCCCGAGGGCTACCGCTACCAGTGGGCGCTCAACGGCACCGACATCGTCGGCGCGACCGACGCCGTGCTCGCCGGCACCTACTTCGTGAAGGGGGATGACCTCACCGTCACCGTCACCCCGTGGGACGGCACGACCGTCGGCGGCGCCGTCACCTCCGGCGTGCGCGAGATCCAGAACAGCCTCCCGACCGCCCCCATCGTGGCGATCACCCCCGAGTACCCCGAGGACGACGACACCCTCGAGTGCCGCATCGTCGGAGCCAGCACCGACGCCGACGGCGACCCCGTCAGCTACGCCTGGTCGTGGAAGAACAACGGTACGCCCAGCGGCACCACCTCGGACACCATCAGCGCGAGCGACACCAGCAACGCCGACATCTGGGAGTGCACCGTCACCCCGAACGACGGCACCGCCGACGGCCCGACCGGCATCGACGCCGTGGAGGTCAACGACTACACGGCCCCCGACGCGCCCGTGCTCTCCTCGATCGACGCCTTCCGCAACGAGGACACCGTCACCCTCGTCGGCACCACCGAGGCCTACAACACGGTCACGCTGTACTGGACCACGTCGACGGGCAGCGGCTCCGACACGACCACCGCCAACGGCGCGGGCGTGTTCACCTTCTCCGAGACCCTCACGCGCGCCCTGACGTACAACTTCTACGCCACGTCCGCGGACGCCGAGGGCAACACCAGCGGTGTGTCCAACGTCGTGTCCACCGAGGCGTGCAACCCGTGGGACGAGTACGAGGACAGCGCCGGGTACGGGGACACCTGCACCAACCCCGTCATCGACTGGTCGACCCTCTCGGACAGCGGCACCACCACGCTCTCCGTCGTCGGCAACCTCCTCTCGGAGGGTGACTCCGACTGGTACCTGATCCAGACGAGCGACGCGCTGACCTCCGGCATCAACTACTACAACTTCCACGTCGACCTCGTGGACGGCTCGGGGGACTACGCGTTCGTCGTCTACGAAGGCGGCTGCGCCGCCGCCAACCTCGACTGCGGCTCGGGCTCCTCGACCGACCCCGAGGGCACCGGCTACACGGAGTACCAGTACTTCGCGCAGGACAAGGGCGAGGGTGTCCACGGGATCCCGGCCGACTCGCGGTCGTGCGTCGACGGGAGCGCCTCGTACAACGTGTGTGACGACCTCTCGAGCGACTACTACGTCCACGTCATCCGGCTCTCGAGCTACTCGTGCGCCAACTACGAGCTCGAGATCACGAACGGGCTCTGATCCGGTAGGGGGCGCTCGCCGTACCCGGTGGCCGCGCCGCTACCGATCGTCCCACCCTCGCGGGTGCGCCTGGATCCACGCCCACGCCGAGCCGATGATCGCGCCCAGGTCCTGCTGGCGCGGCCGCCAGCCGAGCTCGGCGCGGATCCGATCGGAGCTCGCCACGAGCACCGCGGGATCGCCCGGGCGGCGGGGCCCCACGGTGATCGGGATGGCGTGCCCGGTGACCGCGCGCGCGGCGTCGATCACCTCCTGCACGGAGTAGCCCTCCCCGCCGCAGCCGAGGTTGTAGACGCGGCTCCCGCCGTCCACCGCGTCGAGCGCGGCCACGTGCGCGTCGGCGAGATCGAGCACGTGGACGTAGTCGCGCACGCCGGTGCCATCGCGCGTGGGGTAGTCCTGCCCGTAGACGGCGATGGGCTCGCTCGTGCCGATGGCGACGCGGAGGAGCCTCGGGATGAGGTGGGTCTCCGGCTCGTGGTCCTCGCCCGCGCGTTCGGAGGCCCCGGCGGCGTTGAAGTAGCGGAGGCACACCGATCGCAGGCCGTAGGCGCCGTCGTACCAGCGGAGGATGTCCTCGAACACGAGCTTGGTGGCGCCGTACGGGCTCGTGGGCCGCGTCGCGTCCTCTTCGCGGACCGGCTGGCGCTCGGGCTCGCCGTACACCGCGGCGGATGACGAGAACACGATGCGCCGCACGCCCTCCGCGAGCATGGCGTCGAGCATGGCGAGGCCCGCGGTGACGTTGTTGCGGTAGTAGGCCGCCGGGTCCTGCACGGACGCCCCCACGAGCGACACCGCCGCCATGTGCACGACCGCGTCGATCCCCTCCGCGCGCAGGGTGTTGCGGAGCGCGCGCCCGTCCGCGATGTCGGCCTCCACCAGCCGTGCCCCCGGCGGCACGGCGCGCCGGTGCCCGGTGAGCAGGTTGTCGTAGACGACGACGTGATCCCCGCGCGCCACGAGCTGCTCGGCCACGACGCTCCCGATGTACCCGGCCCCACCCGTGACGAGGACCCGCACGACACCTCCGCGAGCCCCGTCCTATCTCCGTGTCCGCACGGGCGCCGCGCGCCGCCAGCGCCGACCGGAGCGCGGCCCTTCCGTGGAGATCCGGATAAGCCAGGAAGATGCGCCTGCTTCCCCTCCTCCTCCTCGCCGCCTGCTACGACGGCGCCACCACCACCATCACGCTCGACGTGAAGACCGGCGCCGCCCACGTCGTGCAGCAGCTCCACAACGCGTGGCCCGACGCCGTCGGCTGTGACGACGTGCCGGAAGGAGACGTGGACGGGTGTGTCGCCGCGATCCGGAACCACCTCGACGAGGCGCGCGCCGACCTCGTGGAGAAGGGCGCCACCGTGACCGCGACCGGCCTGATCCTCGCGGACGGCGAGCTCGACCTCCGCTTCGACTACGTGGCGCCGGTCGGCTCGGCGACCCTCTCGGAGCAGGGCCTCGTCTTCGCCTGGCTGGAGGATCGCTCGTCACGGCAGGTCGAGAAGGACCGCCCGGGCAAGCGGCGGCTCGCGATGTTCACGCTCCCGATCTCCACCGGCAAAAACACCACCGAGATCGACGGGCGGTACCGCCTCCTCAGCGGCGCCGTCGAGGGCGAGCCCATCTCGGTCCACCTCTTCAAGGGGAAGAGCGCCACCGTCGTCTCCGAGTGGGCGTACGCCGCGGAGGAGGGCACGAAGAGCCCCGGCGCTTGGCTGCGGGAGTGGTCCGGCCTGGAGGAGGCCCTGCGCGCGACCGGGCTCGTGGTGGAGCCGTCGGCCGCGCCGATCTGAACCAGCGCACCACGCTACCGGGTCACGGCGTCGTCCGACGGATCGCCAGCAACGGCGCCTCGCTCGTCACGTAGACCCGGCCGTCCTCCCCGACGAGGACCGCCTCCACGCCGGGGAGCGTCTCGGCGAGCGCGAGCCCTTCCTCGGGCCCGAGCACCATCAACGCGGTGGAGAGCGCGTCGGCGAGCGTCGCCTTCTCGCAGATCACGGTCGCGCTCCGCAGGCCGCGGGCGGGCCAGCCGGTGCGCGGGTCGAGGATGTGGTGGTAGCGCACGCCGTCGACGATGAAGAAGCGCTCGTAGTCGCCGCTCGTGCTCACCGACCCGTCGGCCACCCGGAGGTTGGCGAAGGCCTCGTCGCCGCGCGGATCGCGGATGCCGACGGTCCAACCCTCGCCCGCGGCGTAGACCTGGCCTCCGGCCGAGAGCAGGAAGCGCTCCCGGCCGCGCGCGCGCAGGGTCTCCGCCGCCTTGTCGAGCGCCCACCCCTTCGCGATGCCGCCGAGCCCGATGCGCAGCTCGGCGTCGGGGAGCCGGGCACCTTCCTCCGTGAGCTCCACGCGGGCCCAGCCGATGTGGGGGAGCCGCGCCGCGACGGCCTCGGGCGCGGGGAGCACGGGCCGGTCCCAGTCCCAGAGGCCCCAGAGGGCGGCCCAGGTGACGTCGAAGGCACCCCCGGTGAGCGCGCCGATGTCGAGCCCCTCGCGGAGCAACGCCCGCAGGTCGTCGGGGATCGGCACCGGCGGGCCGCCGGCGCCGCGGTTGACCGCCCCGAGCGGCGATCCGGGGAGCCACTCGTTCGCCGTGGCCTCGACCTCGCGGAACACCGAGAACACCGCGGCGGCGTCGGCGGCCGCGCGGGCGTCCTCGTCGAGGCGCACCTCGACGCGGGTGTGCATGATGGGCGCGTCGAAGATCACAACGTCTCCAGGTAGGCGATGAGGTCGGCGATCTCGGCCGGCGAGAGCTGGCTCGTGCTCCCGTGCGTGTTCGGGGTGCCGTCCCGCTCGTTGAAGCCGGTCTCGCCGGCGAGGAGCGCCGGGTGCCCCGGGGTGCAGAGGACCTCGCGGAGCCCGTTGGCACGGCCGTCGTGGAGCATGTGCGGGGCGCGGTCCCAGAGGCCGCGCAGCGTGGTGACGCCGAGCCGCACGTCGAGCAGGTCGTCACAGGCGAACCGGTCCTCGTCGCAGGCGCCCGCCCCGCAGACCGCGTCGCAGGTGTCCTGATCCGCGTCAGGGAACGTGGCGAGGAACCCGTCGGAGAGCAGGTCGATGTTGGTGCCGTCCACGTCGCGGTCGGGGGTCACCACCGGGGCGAGCTGGAGCGGGAGCCCGGCGGGGTTGTTGTCGGTGGAGAGCGCGAAGGTGGGCGCCGGGTGGCAGGTCGCGCAGCCGACCGACGTGCTCTCGAACAGCGCCCGGCCCCGCCTCGCCGAAGCGGCGCTCGGGTCGTTGGGGTTCGGGAGCAGCTGGGTGTCGGTGAGGAGGAACACGCCGAGCGCCCGGGTGATCCCCTCGAGGTTCAGGGTCAGCGGCGCGCGCGTCCCGGTGACGGGATCTTCGTAATAGACGCTGTCCCCGAACGTGGTCGTGCGTCCGATCATCCGCGCCGCGGCGGCCTCGAAGAACGCGTCGCGCGTGACGGCGGCCGTCGGGCGGGGATGCTCCGGGCTCGCCCCGCGCGCGGCCTCGAAGCCGTCCGCCGACCCCGCGTTGGGCGCCGTGTCGCACTCCGGGGGCGGGTTCGTCACGCAGTCCGCGGGTGCCCCGTCGGGGAACAGCGTGTAGTCCTCGCAGCAGAAGTTCTCGACCCGCGCGAACTCGTTGATGACGGCGCGGAAGTTGGTCTCGTCCATCGCGGTCTCGAAGAACCACGGCCGGGTGTCCACGGCGCCGCGGTAGGCCATGACCATGCGCCGGTTCATCCCTGGATGCCGGGCGAGGGGCATCCCCACCGCCTTGTCGATGTTCCCGCCCTCGCGGTGGCATTGCACGCAGGCCTGGTCGCCGTCCACGGTGAAGGGGGCGGTCACGGAGTTGAACAGCTCGCCGATCTCCGCGTCGGTGGACGGGAACCCGGGCGCCCCCAGGCGCACCTCGGCGTCCCGCGCGCCGCCGTAGACCCCGAGCGTCTCGGCGAGCCGGTTCGCCACCAGCACGCGGTCCCCGTCGATCGCGAGCCCGTGCGGGTTCAACCCGGTGTCCCGGACCTCGCCGGGGGAGAGCGAGCCGTCGACCGGGTCGAGGGTGAAGCGTTGGAGCTGGTTCGACGCGGAGTAGGTCACCCAGACATCCGTGCCGTCGGCCACGAGCTGCTCGGGGAGCGCGCCGCCGACGATCCAGGTGTCCACGGGAGGGAGGAGATCGCCGTGGCGCGCGGTGTCCGCGGGGTCCACGTCGCGGAAGTCACGGCAGCAGATGGAGTCGGAGGTGTAGCGCCAGGCCTGTTCGCCGGTGGATGCGTCGTACACGACGAGCTCGTTCTGCATGTCCTGGAAGTTGACGTTGGGGGTGCCGTCGCCGGGGAGCCCGTCGCCGTTCCCGTCCGGGCCGTCGAGCGGCGGGTTGTGCGTCGACGCCGAGGTGGTCGCGACGACGAGCCAGCCGCCGGCGAAGGCGAGGCCGTTGGGGGGCGCGCCGACGTCGATGCGGCGCACCTCGTCGCGCGTGTCGGCGTCGAGGAGCGAGACGGTGAGGCCGGTGACGTTTCCGACCGCCACCCGCGTGCCGTCGTCGGAGAAAGCGATGTCCCGGGGGTTCGCGCCGACGGGGATCCGGACCTCGCCGATCCCCTCGTCCCCGTCGAGGTCCTGGACGATCACCGCGTCGCGCCAGCGGTTGGTGATCCAGAGCTCCCGCCCGTCGGGCGAGAAAGCGCCCTCCGTGGCGTAGAAGTCGGTCGGGACGTCGCGCACCCGCAGCGTGGCGGCGTCGATGACCGACATCCAGTTGCTGAAGCGGTTGAGGACGACGACCTCCTCGCCGCGCCCGGCCGCCGCGGGGCGGACCGCGAGCCCGACGGGGTTCGACCCCACCTCGACCGTCGCGATCACGGCGAGGATGTCGAGGTCGACGACGGCCACGCGGTGATCCGGCTGGTCGGCGCTCCCCGGCAGGGACACGAACGCGCGGCGCCCGACGACCCCGATCTCCTGGGGGTTGGAGCGGTGCGGCTGGGGCGCGTGGAGCGGGTCTCCCGGGCCGAAGGGGTTGGCGACGGGCGGGAGGGTCCGCGGCGTCCAGTCCTCCGGTTGCGCACACGCGAGGAGGAGTGAGATCACGAGCCCGTGTCCGGGCAGATCCGCTCGCCGCCGGTGTGGATGCACGGGTCCTCGTCCACGAGCACCGCGCTCGCCTCGGTGACGCACACGCGGTCGGCCGACTCGAGGCGCAGCCCGAGCGTGGCCGTCCGGCCCACGTACCAGGACAGGTAGTTGCTCGTGAGGAACACCAGGATCTCGTCGCTGACGCCCCCGACGAACGCCACCCGCGGCTGGGACACGCCGTAGGGATCGAGGCCGTCGATGGTGACCCCCACCGTCGCGTCCGCCGCGGCGGGGGGATCGTCGGCGCGCGCGCGCACGGCGAGCAGGAGGAAGCCCTGGAAGCCCAGCTGGAGCTCCAGGGTCGAGGCCTCCGCGAGTGGTTCGAAGCCGTCGTCGCCCTCGAGGCCGAGCTCGCACGCGTAGGGCACAGGGTCGGTCGCCGCGGGGGCGGAGTCCGCCGGGGCGCCGCTCGTGCACGCCAGGAGCTCAAAGACGAGCATCGAAGCCTCCTCCGACGATCCACGCGGCGCGGCGCGGCACCGCCACCTCGTCGGGGTAGCGGTACCACTGCCGCTGCAGGCGCACCGACAGCGCCAGCCGGGAGGTCGGCCCGAGCCCGAACAGCGCCCACTCGACGCGCCCGCCCGCCGCGGCGAGGCGGAAGCCCGCGAGCTCCGGGTCGGCCGTGCGCCAGGCCGGCGTGCCCGCGTAGATCCCGCGCCAGAACGAGGCGGCGCCCTGCACGCCGAGCCGCCCGTCCGCGCGGAGCACGAGCTGCTCGCCGAGGAAGGAGCGGGCGACGGCGAGGTCCGCCACGTGCCCGGAGACGCGCCAGGTGTCGGCGTAGGCGCGGTAGCCGGCGCGGACGGAGGTGGACGGGCCCAGGGCGCGCGCGACGCGCAGCGACCCGGCGAGGCGGCCGCGCTCGTCGGGGTGGCGCTCGGACAGCACGAGCTCGTCGACCGGCACGACGCGGTAGGGGTTGGCCTGGCAGCCGAGGCCGGCGTCACAGCGGCTCGCCTCCACGGCCACGCCGAGGGTCGCGACGGTGGACCGGTCGAGGATCTGCGTCCAGCCGAGGTCGAGCCTGTGGTCGCTCGCGGGCGAAGCGTAGGCGGGATCGTCGGCGCGCCCGGCGAGCGAGCAGGTGGTGTGCCAGCCCGCGGAGAGCGTGCTCATCCGCCCGAAGGCGTCCGCGGCGAGGCGGAGGCCGGCGGTGCCCGCGACGTGGTCGGACTCGGCGCTCACGGAGGCCTCGCCCGCGAGCGTCCAGCGCTCGGTCGGCGAGGCGGACACGGAGAGATCGGCGCCCTGCCGCGTGTCCTCGAAGCGCGTGGCGGAGGAGACGGTGTCCGCCCGGAGCAGGGGGGTGGCGCCGCTCACGATGTCGGCGGTCCACGCGGCGCCGATGTTCCAGACCTTCGCGACCGGCACGTCCACGCGCGCCGAGGGGGCCACCACGACGATCCACCCGTCCGCGTAGGTGTCGACCCGGGCCGCGGCCTCCTGGGCGTGCGCCACGCTCAATTGCAGCCACACGCCGCACCTCCCGCTCCGCCCGCGGCGGTCATCGTCTCGCGGGTCGCCCGCACGTGCGCGTCGAACGCGGCCTCTCCGGGATCCAGCGGCTCCATCATCACCCGGGTCATCAGGTCGGCCCGCTCCCACGGCTGGAGCGTGGCGCAGGCGAGGAGGAGGAGCAGGATCATGGCTCCGCCCAGTCGCGGAGGGCCCGCCACTCGGCCTCGCCGGTGTCCTCCCAGACGGCGCCGCCCCCGTGGTCCGCGGCGTCGAGCGGCTTCCGGAGCAGCGCGAGGGGCAGGAAGCTCCGCGCCCGCGCCAGGTTCCGCGCGTGCTCGTCCCCGGTCAGGGGCGCGTCCGACCACGTGGCGGCGGCGTCCGCGCGGTGCTGGTTGCCCGCGTAGATCTCGAGGGGGCGCGCCGCTGTGCCGTGGCAGGCGGGGTTCGCGCAGCGGGCGCCGAGGACCGGCTCGACCGTCTCGAAGAACGCGGCGGTGTCGACCTCGGGGAGCGCCTCGCCCCCGGGCCCGTCCACGCAGGCGAGGAGCCACATCGGGAGGAGCTTCGTCATGGGATCCCCACCCAGGCGGCGCCGAGGTCGATCCACCGCGAGACCGTCCGGACCGCCGCGATGTCCAGATCCCCGTGCGGATCCGCCGGCGCGGCCCCGCGGGCGTCGAGCTCCTCGCCCGCGAGCACCTCGACGAGCCGGCTCCGGCGCGCGCTCCCGGGCTCCACCCACCCCGCGAGCAGCGCCTCGTAGCCGGCGTCGTAGCGGTCGGTGGGGGTGTCGTCGAGCCGCGGCGGGAGAGACGCGTCGTGGCAGTCCGCGCAGCCCGTCAGGAGCGGGCGTACGTCGCGACGCCAATCCACCTCGATCCGGGTGTCGTCGCCGAGCAGCGGCGGATCGAGGGGGCGCGCGGGATCCCCGTCCGCGTAGCGGGAGAGGGTGATCGACGCCATGGTGAGCACGTCCGAGGCGCCGAACGCGTGATCCGGATCGCCGTCGAGCGCGCCGTGGCAGCCGGCGCAGCGGGCGCCGTAGACGTCGGGGTGCTCCGCCTGCACGCCCTGGGAGAGGATCTGCCCCGGCGCGACGTAGAACCAGCGGTTGTGCGGCGTGCCGATCGCGCGCCCCTCCGCGTCGAGGCCCTGGATGCGGAACGGCACCCCGGCCGGGAGCTCGGCCTGGAAGGTCCCGTCGGCCGCGAGCGCCAGCTCGCCGAGCACCCGCGTGGGGGTGCGCGCGGGGATGCCGGTGAACGCGTCCTCGCGCGCGAGCCCCTCGATGATCCGCACGCCCACGATGTCGTCGCGCACCGGCCTCGCGCCCGAGGGGGGAAGGCGGGCCAGGAGCGCCTCGATCATCGGGAGGCCCTGGTGGTGGAGGGTGCCGACGGTCGCCTCGGGATCCCACGCGAGGACGGCCGCCATCGGCGCGGGCTGGCGGACGGCGACCGGCTCGGGGTCGTAGACGGACAGCGCCGCGTCCTCCGCGAGCGGCTCCTCGTCGAGGATTGTGGGGCCCTCGCCGCGGACCGACTCCGCGAGGGTGAGCGCCACGATGCGGTAGCGCCCGCCGTCGCTCACGGCGGCCAGGATGCGGCCGTCCGGGAGCGCGGCGGGATCGCGCCAGCGGCGCCCGTCGCCCAGCCGCGTGAGGGGGTCGCGGTAGTTGGGGATCGACGCCGCGCCGCCGTCGGGGATCTCCGGCCCGAAGTTGCGGTCCACGATGGCGAGGCTGCCCCCCTCCCACCCCTGGTCGAGCTCGCCGAGGACCGTCACGTAGCGCCCGTCCGGCAGCTCGCGCAGGTCGTCCATGAGTGTCTCGGGCGGCGTGATGCCGAAGTGCTGGTGGTACTCGGTCGCGAGGTCGGGCGGGAACCGGAACGGGTGGGCGCGGCGCTGGTCCGGCTCGGCCTCGCGGAGCGCGGTGAACGCGACCTCCCCGCCGTTCTCGTTGCCGTGCACGAGGAAGATCGGCTTGATCTCCACGTGCGGCGTGAACGTCCGCCGGGTGAGCGCGCCGGTGTCGGGGTCGAGCTCGTAGAGCTCCGCGTCGGGGCGCGTTCCCGCGTCGTCCAGCGAGCCGGCGCGGGTCGACGCGAACCACACGTGCCCGTCCGGGCCCCAGGTGGGATGGCGGTCCGTGGCGAGGCCCGGGTCGGTGAGGCGGCAGGCGACGCGCGTTCCGAGGTCGAGCTCCCAGAGGGCGTGGCCCGCGTCGGCGGCGGTCCGCATCGCGAAGACGAGGCGGGTGCCGGTCGCGTCGACGGCGGGATCGCGCACGTCGGCGGGCGCGGCGTGGAGCGCGCCGGTGAGGTCCTCCGACGCGCCGTCCCGCCACCACCACAGGTCGGAGCCGGGCGCGTAGACGTCGAGGTCGAACACGTCCGCGGGCTCGGCCGGGCCCCGGACGTAGACGAACCCGTCGGTGCGCGGCGCGCAGTCCTCTCCGAGCTCGTCCTCGCGCTCGGCGCACGCCCAGGCCAGGATGGCGGCGGCGCCGGGGTCGTCGAGATCGGAGAGGAACCCGGTGTTGCCGCCCTTGTGCACGATGCCGCCCTCCCAGAGCGGCAGCGCCTTGCGGAGCAGCCGGGAGAGGGCCGGCTCGCCGTCGAGCGAGAGCATGGTGCGCGCGGCCTCGTAGTTCGCGCGGGTGGCGGCGACGGGGAAGGCGTCGCGCACCCCCGGATCGAGGCGGAAGGGCATGGCCCCCTCGGTCCCGTGGCAGGCGGCCTCGAAGCAGCCGCGCGCGGCGAGCACCGGCTGGACGGTGTCGGCGTAGCGGCGCTCGCCGGCGGTCAGCGTGGGCGGATCCTCGCCCCCGCCGGACTCCACGGCGATCCAGTCGGCGAGGGCGACGTAGGCGGGGTCGTCGGGGGAGGAGAACTGGACGCCCCCGGCGTGCGGCAGCCCGCCCCAGGTGGTCGCGACGGTCTTGCGCAGGAGCGAGGAGAACGCGGGGTCCTCGGTGGTGTCGATGCGCGCCTTCGCGCTGACGTAGGCGGCGTCGAGGTCGACGATGACGCCGTCGCCGTCGGTGGCGAAGGCGAGCCCCGCGGAGGGGGCGCTCGTCGTGACGTGGCAGGCGCCGGCGGTGCAGCCGCGCTCGAACACGGGCACGACCTCGGCCTCGAAGACCTCGCGCGGGGTGAGCGAGGGCGTGCACCCGGCGAGGAGGATCATGCCGGCTCCAGGAGCGCCCGGGCCGCGGCCTCGATGGCCGCGATGTCGGCGACCTCGAGCGCGCGGGACCAGACGCCGCGGACGACCCCGGCGCGATCGAGCAGGTAGGTCGTCGGGAGCGCGGCGGGCGACCAGGCCGCCGCGGTCTCGCCGCGCGCGTCGTGCAGCACGGGCAGGCCGAGCCCGAGCCGCCGCGCCACCCCGCCGCCGGGCCCCGCCTGCCGATCGAGGTTGATGGCGAGCACCGAGGCGCCGAGCGGGTCGAGGCGGGTGTGCAGCGCGTCGAGGCGCGGCAGCTCGTCGAGGCAGGGGGCGCACCAGCTCGCCCAGAAATTCACGACGAGCACGCGCCCGTCGAGCTCCGCGCGGGGCTGCGCGGTGCCGGCGAGGTCCGGCAGCGTGATCGGCGGGGCGGCCTGTCCGGTTCGGAGGGGCTCGGCGGCATGGGCGGCCGAGATGCCGGGGACGCGCATCGCCCCGGCGGCGCCCGCGAGCGCCTCGGGCGGGAGGCCGTAGCGGACGATGGCGCCGGTGCCGTCACGTTCCCCGTAGAGATCGCCGCCCACCCAGAACACGTCGTCCCCGTGGCGCCACACCGCGTGCAGGTGGGCGTCGGTGGGGGGCACGCTCGGGACCTCCCACGTCGAGCCCCGCAGGATCGCGGCCGTGCCGAAGTTGCCCGCGACGTAGACGTCGTCGCCCGCCGCGGTCCACAGCCCCGAGAGCGGCTGGCCGAGCACCTCGGCGTCCACCTCCGCCCAGGCGGCGCCGTCCCAGCGGGTCACCAGCGGGGCGGCGAGCCCGCCGACCGCCCACACGTCGTCCTCGCCGCGGCCGCGGACGGTCACGAGGCGCTCCCCCGGTCCCACCTCGACCAGCGCCCCGTCCACGATCCGCCAGGCGTGCCCGTCCCCGACGAACCACCCCTCCCACACCTTGAACACCGCGCCCGGCAGGTCCATCGCGAACGCGGTCCACACGCCCTCGCGCCGCACCCAGATCTCCCCCGTCGTCCCCTCCGCGTCCACCGTGCCGCCCACGGCCCAGACCTCGTCGCCTCCCGCCCACACGCCGAAGAGCGTCGCCGTCGTGGGGAGGTCCTCGCGCACGCGCACGCCGTCGGTCTCGTGGACGATCCGCCCGCCCTCGCCGACCGCGTACCACTCCCCGGCGCGCGGGCCGTGGATCCACCACAACGTGCGATCCGCCACGCCCGTCTCCACGTCGAGCGCGCCGCCCTCGTACCGGGCGATTACGCCGTCGTCTCCCCCCGGCCGCCCGCCGACCATCCGCAGCGCGTCGCCGTCGCTCCACGCCGCGAGCAGCGGGCCCGCGGCGATCCCGTCGGCGACGAGCGTGAACGTCGGCCGCGGCTCCTCGACCGGCGCGCCCCCGCAGCCCGCGATCGCCACCAGCAGCGCCCCGACGAGGCCCCTCGCTCCGAGCACCAGGACCCGCACGGCTCTCCTCCGAGGCTCCGCACCGTAGGCTGGGGGCGCGCGGGCCGACATCGGACGAACGTCCGAGGGCTCGGCCACGCTATCCTGACGCGATGTCGCTCCTCGTCCTCGCGATCCTCACCCCCCTCGCCCACGCCGAGACGGTGCGCCTCCGCTTCGATCCGGCGGCCGCCTCCGAACATCCGATGCGGTGCACCGCCGACCGGGAGCAGCGGACCGGCCCGCGGACGAGCACCGTGCACACCGACATGCGCGTCGTGCCGGTGGTCACGCCGGTCGGCAAGCGCTGGGCGATCGGCACCCGGGAGCTCACCGTGCTCGCGGAGGCGCACGACCCGGCCCCGCCTCCCGGCGTACCCACGTTCGGAACGTTCGCGGCGCGCCTGGAGCCCGTGATGCCGAGGATGCTCGTCGATGCGCGCGGTCGGTGGAAGGGCGTCGAGGCGGCCGATCCCGCCGCGCTCCTGGCGGTGTTCGACCCGATGCTCTCCGAGATGGCGCTCCCCGAGGCGCAGGGGCTCCGGATGCGCGCGATGCTGGCGGAGCGGGTCGCGCCCGCGCCCCTCGAGGCGGGCTTGTGGGAGAGCTGGTACGCGCGCCTCGGGCACTGGATCGATCGCGAGGTCCCCGTCGGGACCGCGGCGCTCGGCGTGGCCCCGAAGCGGGGGCCGCTCACGGCCGGGTCCACGCTGACGTGGAGCGCGTCGGCGCCGACCGCGTGCGCGGACGACGGCCCCGACGGCGGCGCCGCGGCCGGGTGCGTGGACCTCCGGCTCGAGGCCCGCATGCCCGACGGCGCCGTGCGGGACGAGGCCATCGAGACCATGACGACCCTCGCGAACGCCGCCGGTGTCGACCTCGGCGGCATCACGTTCCGCGGCGGGTCCTCCGTCACGACGTGGACCGCCCGCGTCGAGCCCGACACCCTGCGCACGTGGCGCACGGAGCGACGCCGCGTGACCGACACCGAGCTCGCGATCGGGGACCGCACCCTCGTCCTCGGCACGGTCGACGTGCAGCGGTGCGTCACGGAGTAGGAGCGCGCCCGTCTCCCACGGGGCTCGCTCCTCGCAGATCTGCACATCCAAGCGCGCATGGGCGGGATGGTACGTGCAGCCCCGCCGTTGTGCCCGTGCCCCCGGGCGCGCATGATGTCCGGGACCCGAGGTGTCCGATGACCCGTTCCTTCCTCCGCTCCCTGCCGGTCGTGCTCGCCCTGGCCTACGCCGGGGATGCCGCCGCCTTCTGCGGCACCTACGTCTCCAGCTACGGCGAGACCCCCGAGAACGCCGCGAGCGAGGTGGCCATCGTGCGACAGGGCACGCGGACGACGCTCACGGTCGCCAACGACATCGTCGGCGACACGCGGAGCTTCGCCATGGTGATCCCCGTGCCGGAGATCCTCCCCGAGGACGCCATCCACGTGGTCGATCCGAGCGTGTTCGACCGGTTGCGCGGCTACTCGGACCCGCGGCAGGTCCGCTACGAGTGCGCGGACTTCGAGTCGACCGACGACACCGCCGACTTCGACAACGCCGCCAGCGACAGCGGCATCGCCGACACCGACACCGACGACGTGGAGGTCGAGGCCCAGTACGTCGTCGGCGAGTACGACATCACCATCCTCTCCGCGACGGAGTCCGGCAGCCTCGTCGACTGGCTCCAGGCCAACGGGTACGCGGTTCCCGACGCCTCGCAGCGCCTGCTCGGCGAGTACATCGAGGGCGGCGCCTATTTCTTCGCCGCCCAGGTGCGCGAGGACGCCGCCATCGCGAGCGGGCAGCAGCTCTCGCCGCTGCAGTTCAGCTACACCTCGGAGCCGTTCGGCCTGCCGATCCGCATCGGCACGCTGAACTCGCCGGGCGAGCAGGATCTGCGCATCTACGCGATCTCCGACTACGAACAGGGCCGCACCGCGATCGCCAACTACAACGAAGCGCCGGTCGACCACGACTGCATGTGGCAGCCCGAGGGCGGCGAGGACTTCACCGGGTACTACGATCGGCAGCTGGACGAGGCCTACGCGTCCCAGCCGAGCGCGAGCTGGGTCACCGAGTACTCGTGGGGCAACGGAAACTGCGACCCGTGCACGGGCGTCATCCCCGACGACGACGCCCTGTTCACCCTCGGCTACGAGGCCGACTACCACGTCGGCATGTACTACTGGTTCACCCGGCTCCGCATGCGGTACGCGCCGCAGACGGCCACCCAGGACCTCGTGCTCTACCAAACGAACATGCAAGACACGACGCAGATGCGGTTCATCGCGTACGACCGGCAGCTCGAGGAGCACTTCCCCATCTGCAACGTCGGCATGGCGGCGGATCCCGGCACCTGCGACGCCGTCGACATCCGTGACGCGGACCCCGACGCCCCCGACGCGCTCACCGCGTCGACCGCGTGCGGCTGCGCCACCCCGGGTGGCGGCTCGGGCACCGGCGTGCTCGCGGGGCTCCTGCTCGCGGGGCTTGCCATCGGGCGGCGGCGTTCGTTCGTGCGCCGCGCGTGATCGTCCTCCTCCTCGTCGCGTGCGCGTCCGGGCCCTCGGGCTTCCTGGGTTTCCACAACGCCGTGATCCGGCTCGTGCCCGCGGACGAGGTCACCGACCCGCCTTCGGGCACCGTCCCCGTGATCGAGGCCGGGAGCAGCGTGGCGCCGGTGCTCGACGCCCCCGATCGCGAGCTCGGGAGCCTCGGCTTCAGCGGCTCGCTGAAGGCGACGCTCACCCAGGGCGTGCACTCCGTGTTCGCGCTGGGGGACTTCGACAGCCACCCCGGGTGCGAGCAGCCCGAGGAGCCGCAGTCCACCTGCACCCCCGCCGGCTGGGAGGGCCACACGCTCGTCGAGGTCTTCGGGCCCGACTGGGGCCCCGACGACGCCGAGACCAGCTTGCCGGTCGTGGAGATCGCGGAGGGCGAGGTCGGGGACGTCGTGATCACCGTCGCGCCGTCGTGCGCGTGCACGGACTGAACGCCGGGAGGCGCGTAGCGGCCAGGAAGCGGCGATCATCCCGGATGATCGGCCCTCCCTGACCGCGTGGCGGCCGGGAAGGCGGGGTCATCCCGGATGACCGGCCCTCCCTGACCGTGTAGCGGCCAGGAAGGCAGGGTCATCCTGGATGATCAACCCTCCCTGACCGCGTTTGGCGGCCAGGGAGCCGCGATCATCCGGCATCCGCGCGAGGGAGGCTGGAGGGTGCCGCGGGCCGACCGGGGCGAGGGGCCGAAGGCCACGCCGAAACGAGCGGCCCGTGGCAGTCGGCCGCGGCCGGCCGACGGAGCGGCCCCGACGCGACCCCGGAAGACGCCCGACCCGGCCCGTCCGCGGGCCGGGGCGCGCCCCTGGTACGCGCCCACGTACGCGCGAGTCGACGTTGCGACCCCAATGGTCCATCATGTGCCTCCCACCCCGGCGCTCCCGATGTACCTGCTCGCCCTCACTTTCGCAGCCTGTGGCCCCGACGACGAGCCCCTCGTCTGCGGCCCGGGCACCCACGAGGAGGACGGCGCCTGCATCGTGGATGCCGAGACCGACACCGACACCGACACCGACACGGACACGGACACGGACACGGACACGGACACGGACACGGACACGGACACGGACACCGACACCGACACCGACACCGACACGGACACCGACACGGACACGGACACCGACACCGACGCCGACACCGACGCCGACACCGACGCCGACACCGACCCCGCCGCCCGCTGGTCGGGCGACACCCGCCTCCCCTCCGGCTACCGGCTCGACGGCGATCGGACCGGGGATCTCACCGGCGGCGCGGTCGCCCTCGGCGACGCGGACGGGGACGGCACGACCGACCTGCTCGTCGGCGCGATCTACAGCTCCGAGGGCGCCACGTACGCCGGCGCCGCCTACCTCGTACAGGGGCCGATCACGTCCGACCTCTCCCTGGTCACCGACAGCGCCGCGCAGGTGTACGGCGAGACCGAAGGTGCGCGCGTCGGCGCCGTCGTCACGTTCGTGGGGGACCGGGACGGCGACGGCGGCGAGGAGTGGGTCGTGGGGGCGCCGGGCGCCGGTCGCACGTGCTTGTTCGACGGGCGGGCGGCCGGATCGCTCCGGGTGTCGGAGGGGACGTGCTGGACCAGCGAGAGCGAGGGCGACTGGGCCGGCACGGACGTGGCCGCCGTCGGGGACCTCGACGGGGACGGCCTCGGGGACCTCGCCATCGGCGCGCCGGAGAGCGAATTGTACCGGACCGACGCCGGCGCGGCGTACATCGTCTCGGGCGCGGACGTGGACGGTGGGGACCTCGGAGACGCAGCCGTGCGTCTCTTCGGCGACACCATCCAGCTGCACTTCGGCTCGTCGGTGGCCTCGGCGGGTGACCTCGACGGCGACGGCGTCGCCGACCTCCTCGTCGGCGGGTACGGCTACAACACCGACTCCGCGTTGTGGGCCGGCGCGGCGTTCATCTACTACGGGCCGGTCACGTCCAGCGGCACGAGCGCCGACGCCGACGTGATCGTGCACGCGCACGCCACCAACGGGTACATCGGCGAGCGGACCTCCTCGATCGCGACCGGCCTCGACGTCAACGGGGACGGGGGCGACGACCTCGTCCTCGGCTCCTACTCGTACGGCGACGGCTCCGCGGTGGACGCCTACCGGGGCGCCGTCTACGTCGTGCACGGGGGCGGGTTGTCCGGGGAGGTCGACCTCGTGTTCGCGGACGCGACGATCGAGGGCGAGTTGCCGGGCGATGCCTTCGGCACACGGGTAAGCGGGGTCGGGGACCTCGACGGCGACGGACGGGACGACTTCATGGTCGGGGCGTCCAGCGCGGACCGGTACGGCCGGGCGAGCGGCCTCGCGTACCTGTTCTACGGCGCGGTGACCGGCACGGGTTCGGCGGCGGACGCCGACGCGCGCTTCCTCGGCGACGGCAAGACCTGGAGCGCCGGGGGCAGCGTGGGCGGCGGTGCCGACCTCACCGGCGACGGGCTCCCCGACCTGCTCGTCGGTGCTCCCGAGGCGGACGGAGACGACACGGACGCCGGCTCGCTGTTCGTGTTGCCGGGCGTGGCGCCGTAGCCCTCGGCCCGCCCCGGTCGGCTACCCCTCCGCCCACCGCAACGCACCCTCGGGATCCGCCTGCAGGCGCGCGAGCACGGCCGCGGGCACCACGCCGGCGCGGAGCCGCAGGACGTCGGCGTCGTGGCCGAGCGCCTCGGCCAGCGGCGCGTAGGCGTTCGCGGGCAGGGAGCGCTCGCCGCACTCCACCTTCGAGAGGTGCGGCGCGCTCACGCCGACGCGCTCGGCGAGCTCCTGCTGCGACCAGCTCCGCGACGTCCGCTGGGCGCGGAGCCAGGGGCCGAACGCCTCGTCACCCGCGCGGGGCGCGCGCTCGCCGGGGTTGGTGTCACCCGGGTGGACCTCCTCGGCGCACGGGGCCTCGCCGTGCTCGACCACCGCCCACGCCGAGTGGTTGTGGATCGACTCGACGTTCTCGACCGACACGCGGAGCCACGTGGCGCGCGGCCGCAGGGCGACGGTCACCTCGCGCAGCAGATCCTCGACGAACACCGGGTTGTCGTAGGCGCGCTCGGTCACGAACTTCTCGTCCTCGCGCTTGAGCAGCGCGTAAAGCGGTGACGACGCGCACCCCTCGACGGCCTCGACCACGTCCTCGATCCACAGGAACTCGGGGCTGCGGATCTCGACGGTGACGACGCCGCGCTGGTTGTGCGCCCCGCGCTCGCTCACCGCCTTGGAGCACGGGCAGAGCGTCGTGACCGGGACGGCCACCTCGAGCACGAAGTCGAAGCGGTCACCCTCGCGCGTGGCGTGGAAGGCGGCCTTGTACTCCATCAACGACTCGGCGCCGCTCACCGGCGCCCGGCGGCTCATGAAGTAGGGGAAGCGCACGTCGAGCTGGGCCTTGTCCGCGCCGAGCCGGCGCTGGATCTCGGCGAGCACGCCCGGCAGGTTCTTGAGCGAGAGCTCGCCGCGAACGCCGTTGAGCACCTCGACGAAGCGGCTCATGTGCGTGCCCTTCTGGCTCGCGGGGAGCGCCACGGTGGCGTCGAACGTCGCGATCGTGGGCTGCATCTTGTTGCTGCGGTCCCACACGGTGATCGGCCAGGACAGCCCGCGGATGCCCACGCGGTCGATGTCGACCCCGCGCTCGTCGACGTGGCTGGCGTGATCGGGGAGCCCTTCGCGGGCGGAGGCGTCGCTGCTCGACGGAGCGGATGTGGGTGCGGCGTGCATGGCGACGGGTTAGCCGGACTCTCCAAACTCGTCAACCCGTACTTGCCAAGGATGGCAACCCTGCTCACCTGCACACGCCGCCTCGAGTGGGACGCCATGCACCGCATCCCCCGGCACGAGAGCAAGTGCGCCGCGTTCCACGGCCACCGCTACGCCGCCGAGATCACCTGCCTCGCCGCGCTCGACGATCGCGGCCGCGTCATCGACTTCGGCGTGATCAAGGATCGCGTCGGTGACTGGATCGACACGTTCTGGGACCACACCGCGATCCTGATGCGCGGCGATCCCGACCCGGCCGTCGCCGTCATCGCCACGTCGAACGCGGCGCACGGGCGCCCGGTCTACTGGATGGATCTGCCGCCCACCGCCGAGACCCTCGCCGCCGAGCTCGCGGCGGTCGCCCAGCGCCTCCTCGTCGACACCGGCGTCCAGGTCGTGCGCATCCGCCTCTGGGAGACCCCCAACGGCAGCGCCGAATGGGTCGCGGCGGACAGCGACATCCAGGACGTCTGAGATGGCGTGGTCCGGAAAGGTGCTCGGCGGGGTGCTCGGCGGCATGGTCGGCGGGCCGCTCGGCGTCGGCGTGGGCGCGGCGATCGGGCACTACCTCGCGGACGGCGAAGGGGCGGCGCGGGGGCGCGAGCTCGTCGTGACGCGGATCCGCTGGAACCACCACGCCTTCGGGCCTTCGGGCCCAGGCGTGCGGATCACCCCGGTGTGGCGGGCACGGAAGCACGAGGGGCGCGACGTGCGGGTGCGGCTCGTCGCGGGGCCCCACCGCTTCGACGCCACCGTGGTGCCCGACGCGGACGACGAGCTGTGCGAGGTGCCCGAATTCGTCGTCCCCTACGTCGACTTCGAGGGCGGCGTGCGCATCCGCCTCGAGTCGGAGCGCACGCGCGCCGACGTGGCCGACTTCGACGTGGAGCTCCCCTCCCCCTCGCGGCGGCTCGGATCGAGCGGCCCGGCGCGGATGGTGATGGCCCTGGTCGGCGCCGCCCGCGCGGGAGGGCGCGCCCTCGAACGGAGCGACGTGCGCTTCATCCGCGAGAGCTTCACGGCCGCCTACCCGCTCGACGACGACGGGATCACCTGGCTGCGCCGGTGGTTGCGCGCGCTCCGGGACACCGAGCCCGAGCGGCTCGCCCCGGACAAGGTCGCCGTCCGCCTCGCGCGCCACGTCGAGGGCGAGGCCGTGGACGAGGTGCTGCTCTGGGTCATGCGCGGCACCCGCGACGTGTGGCCGGGCGCCGCCGCGCAGGCCTGGGTGGCGGGCCTCGGGGACTCCCTCGGCATCGACGCCGCCGGCATCGACGCCCTCTGGAACGAGCTCGACGCCGACTCCGACGAGGACGACCACGCCGACGCCCGGGCGCTCCTCGGGGTGGGAAACGACGCCACGCCCGAGGACATCCGCGCGGCCTGGCGCCGCCTCGTGCAGACCTGGCATCCCGACCGCGCGCAGGGGGAGGCCGCGGTGGCCGAGGCGACCCGTCGGGTGGCCGCGATCAACGCCGCGTGGCGGCTGCTCCGCGGCGGCTGATCGCGCGGGTGTGAGGCAAACGGGCGCGGGTTAGCTCGTGGGCGGCGAGCCGCCTCTCCCGGCTCTGCCCGAAGGCACCGTGCGCGCCCCTCCCCCCCTGTCGGCCACCGTCCTCCTGCTCCTCGCGTCCCTCGGCCTCTCCGGGGGCTGCACGCCGGCGTGCACCGCGGACGAGGAGCTCGTCGGCGACCAATGCCTGCCCTTGTTGGACGAGTCGGACGCCGACACGGACGCCGACACCGACTCGGACACCGACGCCGATTCGGACAGCGACACGGACAGCGACACGGACGCCGACACCGACTCGGACACGGACGCCGACACCGATTCGGACACCGACGCCGACACCGACGCGGACACTGATGCGGACACCGATGCGGACACCGACACCGACACCGACACCACCCCCGCCCTCACCATCGAGTCGGTCCAGCGCGGCCTCCTGACCGGCGGCGTGACGCTCCCCGACGTGATCGTCACCGCCGGCCCCTCGCTCGACGGCGAGTCCTTCTTCGTCCAGGACAGCGGCGGCGGGCCCTGGAGCGGCGTGCGCGTCTACACCGACGGCTGGACGGCCCCCGTCACCAACGGGGACGTCGTGACCCTCACCGCCGTCACCGCCGAGTACTACGGGGAGACCGAGCTCCAGCTCGTCGGGACCTCGGACGTGACCGTCACCGGCCGCGCGACCCCCGCCTACGTCGAGCTCACCTCGGTTCCCGCGGACTGGGAGCCCTACGAGGGCGTGCTGGTGCGCCTGAACGGGCTCTCCCTCACCTCCCCGGCGGACAGCGGCGGCGAGTCGGAGACCAGCTGGTCGGTCCGCATGGACGACTCCCTCTACGACTACGACGCCGTGCACACCGACGGCACCGAGTTCCGTTCGGCCACCGGTGTCATCCGCTATACGTGGGATAGCTGGCGGCTCTGCCCCCGATACAGTGGCGACCTCCTCTTCTGAGACACGGAGCCCGACGATGTCCACCCACTCCGCCACGATCACCTGGTCGCGCGCCACCCCCGACTTCACCTACGACGGCTACGATCGCTCGCACACCATCCGGTACGAGGGCGGCACGGTCGTCGCGGCGTCCTCCGCCCCCGACTTCAAGGGGGATGCCACCAAGGTCAACCCCGAGGAGGCGCTGGTCGGCGCGCTCTCGAGCTGCCACATGCTCACCTTCCTGGCGATCGCGGCGCGCAAGCGCCTCGTGGTCGACGCGTACGACGACAACGCCGTGGGCTGGCTCGAGAAGAACGAGCAGGGCCGCCTCGCCGTCACCCGCGTCGTGTTGCGGCCGGCCGTGCGCTTCGCCGAGGGGACGGTGGTGGACGCCGCCACGCTCGCCGACCTCCACGAGAAGGCCCACGTCAACTGCTTCGTCGCCAACTCGGTGAAGACCGTGGTGACGGTCGAGCCGGCGTAGCCTCCGCTCGATCGGGGCGGCCCGGCGGCGGGGCCGCCGTCGGTGCCCTCTGGGCTCGCGCGGTCGCGCTCGGCTGGCGCGGTCGCCGCCTCCCGGCGTCGAGGCGCCGGACGCCGAAGGCGTCG
>JAKFCH010000318.1:0-18116 GCA_036676765.1 Deltaproteobacteria bacterium | reverse complement strand
CTCGGCCGCATCGACCGCCTGGAGTTCCTCGACTCCACCCGCCTCGGCGGCACCGGCGACTTCGCGCACACCACCGTGCGCACGGTGGTCCTCTCCGAGCCGGCCGAGCGCCCGGCCGACGAGGCGACGCTCGCGGCGTGGCGGGCCGAGCTCACGGACTGGGGCGCGGCGCGCTGACACGGGGTTAGTCGGTGGCGGGAGGCCCCCATGTCCCTTGCGAAGAAGCTCCAGGTCCCCGCCGGCCAGCCGGTCCACGTCCTCCATGCCCCCGAGGGCTTTGCCCTCGACGCCGCCCGTGCCGACGGGCTCGACGGCGCCGTCCTCGTCTTCGTGAAGGATGCCGCGGAGCTGCGCGCCCGGGCGCTCCCCGCGCTCGACGCCGCCCGGGCCGATCGCCTTGCCTGGATCGCCTACCCGAAGGGCGGCCAGCTCGGTACCGACCTGAACCGGGACAAGCTCTGGGAGCTGTTGAAGGCCGAGAGCGTACGTCCGGTGCGGCAGATCAGCATCGACGAGATCTGGTCGGCCCTGCGCTTTCGCCCGGCCGTCTAGTACCTCGCCGCAGTGATCTGTAACAACGTCGTCACTCCAGCTCCGGTAGCTCGGAGCGCCGAACCAGAACCCGAAGGCGTCGCGCGGCACCGGGAGTCTTCGCCAGGAGGCCGCGCTCTATGAGCTCCACCACCATGC
This sequence comes from Deltaproteobacteria bacterium, assembly GCA_036676765.1. Taxonomy (GTDB): domain Bacteria; phylum Myxococcota_A; class UBA796; order UBA796; family SXON01; genus CAJBVW01. Next base: position 17,426 of record JAKFCH010000318.1, on the reverse strand, counting down.
GGTGGACCGAGGGGGGGCGAGGCGCATCGAGTTCCACTCGCGCAGAGCGGGGACCTGTCCGTCAGGGGTGCCCTCGGCGGCCGCCCAGAGGACGTCGAGCGGGGACCTGTCCGTCAGGGGTGCCCTCGGCGGCCGCCCAGAGGACGTCGAGTGGGGACCTGTCCGTCAGGGGTGCCCTCGGCGGCCGCCCAGAGGACGTCGAGCGGGGACCTGTCCGTCAGGGGTGCCCTCGGCGGCCGCCGCCTTCAGCAGGCCCTCGACTCGGCGCCGCTGTTCGGCGGATCAATGCCCGCTCAATTCCGGCTCGTCGTAAGCGAATATATGTATCCGGCCCATGCCCAACCGGTCGGATTCCCTGACCTGAGGTATTAGCCCCGCCCGCGCCGACGCCAGCTACCGCGCCGAAACCCCCGCCCGCGCCCACGGCTCCAACGCCTTCACCAGCGTGTCCGCGACGAGCGCATGGCCCGCGGGCGTCGGGTGCACGTCGTCGAAGAGGAGCGCCTCCGACCGGCCGCCCACGAACGCGGGGGGCGTGTCGGCGAGCGGCGCGCCCCGACGGGCGGCGACCTCCCGCATCGTGCTCCGGTAGCGATCCCGGGCATCGCCGATGCGCGCGCCGCTCGGGTCCCGCACGCACGGCAGCACGAGGAACGCCACCGACGCCCCGAGGCCCGCGGCGGTGTCCGCGAGCGCGTCGAGGCTCGCCCCGTAGACGGCGAGCGGCACGCGCGAGGTCGGTGGCGGCGCGAGATCCGCGGGCCTCGGGCGGCTCGGATCGGGCGGCGGGCGGCCGCCGAGGTCGACGCGGACGGTCTCGGGATCGCTCCCCCACTTCGCGTGCCGGACCCAGGCGCGAGCGAAGAGGAACGTCCGGCTCGCCTCCAGGAGCGCCGGCGCGCGCGGGGAGAACCGGACCTCGTCGGGCTCGGGCGCACCCATGGCGTCGCTCCACAACGAGGCGATCACCACGAGATCGGGGGCCACGCCCGCCCACCGGGTCTCCAGCGCCCGGCGTGACTGGTAGCTCGACCATCCCGGCACGCCGCCGTCGAGGACACGGATGCCCGGATCGATGGCCCGGAGCGCGCGCTCGGCCCGGTTCGGGAAGGTGTCCGCGTCGGCCACCAGCACGCCGAACACCGAGCTGTCGCCGAGCACGAGGATCCGGCGCTCCCCCGCGGGCTTCGGGTGGGCGACCTCCGCGCCGCGCATCCCGAGCGCGTTCACGGTGGTGCCGCCGGGGATGCCGAAGCCCTCGGTCCGCCCGACGCGCGGCGTCCAGCCGGTGACGGGATCGTCGACCATCGCCGGCTCGCTCGGGGCCGGCACGTCGGCGGGCAGGCGCCCTTCGGGGAACAGCCGCCCGCCCGCAGCGCGCACGCCGGCCTCCGCCACCAGGAGCGCGCCCAGCAGGATCGCCACCGCGAACGCCGGTCGGCGCCACCGCGCGGTGCTGCCGGAGGTGCCCCCCGAGCGCGACCCGCGGCTCACGGAGGACCCCCGCCATGCGGACGCGGGCCGGCGCCGGTGCCCACGCCAGCCCCCAGGGGGCCCGACGCGCCGACCCGGTAGATCACCGCGGTCGCCCCGTGGCCCGTGTCCACGCGCGCGAGCATCGAGAGCCGCCGCCCGGAGAGCCAGCTCGCGACGGCCGGATCGGCGTCGGGCGCCTCGAAGGCGATCAGCGTGGTGAACGCGGAGGAGGGCCACGTGCCGTCGAAGAGGGGCCCCATGAAGTAGGGCGGCGACATCGGCCCGCCGCCGCGCAGGTTCACGGTCGCCCAGTCCCAGCGCGCGCCCTGGGCTGCGGCCGGGATCGCGAGGTGCCCGAAGTTCGGCCACAACGGGCCCGGGGGCATCAGGAGCCCGACCGTGCCCTCGTCCCCCTGCGCCTCGCGCGCGGCGGCGACCACGGCATCCAGGTTCCACCCCTTCGGCGAGAAGTCCGAGGGGTACCACGAGCCGCGCGGCAGCGGCCAATGGGCCTCGCGCAGCACCGACACGGGGTGCTCGTAGGTGGCCGCCGCGCCCGGTTGCCCCGCCGCGAACCGCTGCTGGCTCGCGACGAGACGCGGGGTGACGACGAGCGCGACGAGCGCCCAGCCCAGCGGCCAGCGGGCGAGGGGGATCACGAGGGCCGTGGCGAGGAGGACCCCGGGGAGCACGTACCGGTCGACCTGCTGGGAGAGGCGCGACAGGATCACCCCGCCGACGATCGCGCCCGCGAGCACCAGGAGGGTGCCCCGACGTTCCCGAAAGCGGCCGAGCCCGAGGAGCGCGCCCACCGCGACGAGCGCGACCCCGGCCGCGCCCAGCGCCTCCCAGGCCGTCGCCGCGTAGTACACGCGGGCCGCGAGCGTGTCGGGGCTCCGCAGGGACGAGGTCTGGCCCGCCATCGCGACCGGGTCCAGGGAGGTGAACAGGTAGCCCTGGACGCCGCGGAGATGCGTCGCGTACCAGATCCCCGCGACCCCGGCGAAGCAGGCGACCGCGAGGCCGAGCCCCCGCAGCTCCGCGCGGCTCCGACGCCGGAGGATCCCCACGCCGAGCACCACGCAGGGCCCAACGAGGAACATCGGGGCGGTGTACTTGGCGCCGAACGCCACGCCCATCCAGACGCCGAAGCCGATGGCCGCCCGCCGCTCGGTGAGGCCGACGGCGCCGACCGCCCAGGCGACCGCCTGCACGACCGCCGCGGCGCAGACGAGGTCCCGCGAGTACTGCTCCACCGAGGCCCAGGTGAACGGGCTCGACAGGAACGCGAGGAAGGCCGCGGCGCCGGCGAGCGGCCCCCCGACCAGGCGCGTGGAGAGGCGCAACAGCCCGTCGCAGGCGACCAGCAGCACCAACACCATGCACAGGTGCACGAACACCGGATGCCCGCCCGTGAGGACCGCGAGGATCCAGCCGGGCAGCGTGCCGATCGGGGGCTGCGGCGCGAGCAGGGCCCACCAGAGCGAGAGCGCGCGCCCCGCCTCTCCGTCCAGGACGAGCTGGGCGAGCCGGATCTCGGTGCTGACGAGGTGCGGCGCATCGGCGCCCCCGACGCGCCCCGCGGCCGCGAGCGTGCCCACCACGAGGAGCGTGCCCCCGACGCCGAGCGCCCACGCCGCCACCATCGGGAGGGATGCGCGGACACGCTCGGGAAGCGCCATGCGCGGACCCTACTCGGGGCGCGGGGGGCGGGTCAACCCACGGGCCCTCCGCCAGGGTTCGCCTGGGGCGCAGGCTCCCGCTCGGCCGCGCCCTCGCCCGCGTTACGACCGCGTCGAGGCACACGTGGCGATCGAAATCCACTTCGGCGACAACCTCGACGTGCTGCCCGCGCTCCCGGACGCCTCGTTCGACCTCGTCTACATCGACCCTCCGTTCAACACCGGGCGGCGGCAGGCGCGCACGCGGCTCCGCACGGTCCGGGACGACGACGCCGGCGATCGCACCGGCTTCCACGGCGCGCGCTACCGCACGACGACGCTCGGGGAGCAGTCCTTCGGCGACTCCTTCGACGACTACCTCGGTTTTCTCGAGCCCCGGCTGCTCGAGGCCCGGCGCCTGCTCGCGCCCACGGGCAGCCTGTTCCTCCACCTCGACTGCCGCGAGGTGCACTACGCCAAGGTCCTCCTCGACCAGCTCTTCGGCCGCGCCTCGTTCATCAACGAGATCATCTGGTCGTACGACTACGGCGCGCGCTCCAAGCGGCGGTGGTCGGCCAAGCACGACAACCTCCTCTGGTACGCCAAGGATCCGAAGCGCTACACCTACCGCTACGACGACATCGACCGCATCCCGTACATGGCGCCGGACCTCGTCGGCCCGAAGAAGGCGGCGCGCGGCAAGACCCCGACGGACTGCTGGTGGAACACGATCGTGAGTCCGAGCGGCAAGGAGAAGACCGGCTACCCGACGCAGAAACCCCTCGCGATCCTCAACCGGATCGTGCGCGTGCACAGCAACCCGGGTGATCGCCTGCTCGACTTCTTCGCCGGGAGCGGCACCCTCGGCGAGGCCGCGGCGCTCGCCGGTCGGAACGCGGTGCTCGTCGACAGCAACCCTGCCGCGATCGACGTGATGCAACGGCGGTTGAAGCGGTTCCTGCCGTCGGAGGAAGCGCCGGAGGGGCCACCGCAGGGGGCGCAGGGCCCCTGACCCGATCGGGGCGATCCCTCGAGGCGCCCCGTGCCTATCTGCCCGGCTCCACCCAGATCCGCACCTCGTGGACCTCGTTGTGGCACATGCCGGTGCAGTTGTTCCCCGACCGCGTCATGCCGCTCACCAGCCGCACGTCGATCTCCCCGTCCACGTGCCGTGCAACGTCCACGATGGCGCCGGCGTCGTTCACCACGTCTCCGTGGCACTCCGCGCAGAGAAGGCCCGCCTCGAGGTGTGGCTGGTGGCGGCCCGCCATGCCGACCCAGCCGCCGCCGTCGGTGTTCGTCACCGCGTGGCAGTCCCCGCACCCCACGTCGGCGGTCGCCTCGACGCGGCCGTTGTTTCCCTGCCCGTTCCCGTGGCAGTAGACGTTGGAGCAGGTGCCGTTGCCGTCCCAGGTCGCCGCGCTGGAGAGCCCCGCGACAAACGACAGGTCGGCCACGGCCGGGGTGTCATCCCCGAGGAAGACGTGCCCCGTCGAGAGGATGTCGGTCGGCTTCACGTGGCACTGGACGCAGTCGTAGGCGGACTTGAGCGCGGTGGCCTCGACGTGCGTGGAATGCGGCGGGTAGCGGGTCTCGGCGGCGGCCGTCTCGTCGCGGATCCCCTCCGGAGGGGCGCCGGTGGCGTTGTCCACGCCGCCGTGGCAATACGTGCAGTCGGTCCGCCACCCGGCCTCGTGACAGGTGTCGCAGGACACGGCACCGGGGCCCCCGGTGAGGTCCTCCCCGTGGCAGTCCGTGCACACCTGCTCCTTCAGCTTGGCCGCCGCCCCATGCACCGTGGCGGCCTCCCAACCGGGCGGGTGTTGCCCCTCGTCCGGCTCGGCCTCCGCGGTGTCGGTGTCGCGCCCGCCGTCGGCGCCTTCGTCCCTCGTGTCACCACAGCCCGACAGGGCGAGAAGCGCGACGATGAGCAACGGGAGACCTCCACGGGGCGGAGCTTACATCCGTGGGAGCACGTTCATCCCGAACTGGCGTAGACTGCGCCTCCGATGCTCCTCCTCGCGTCCATCCTCGGTTGCGCGCCCGACGCCGCTCCTGGCGACGCCGACGAGCCACCCGCGCCCGCGGAGGAGACGGAGGAGGTCGTCGCAATCGAGCCGCTCGACGACGTGGCCCTGCTCGGGCGCCTCTCGCTGGACCTGCGCGGCGTACGCCCCACGCTGGCGGAGATCGCGGAGGTGCAGGCCGATTCGGCGCAGCTCGACACGTTCGCCGCGGAGTGGACGCGCGGCGCCGCCTTTGCCGAGCGGGTGGCGTGGTGGTGGGACGACGCGCTCCACACCGCCGTCTGGGCCGACGACTACACGCGCTTCGACTTCCTCTCCTTCGAGGACTGGGTGGCCATCGGCCAGGAGCCCCTGCGGGTCATCCGCGGCGTCGTGGCGGAGGACCGCCCGTTCACCGAAATCGTGACCACGCCGTACACGATGGCGAACGAGCGCCTCGCCGCCCGGTACGGGCTCGCCTACACCGGCGTGGACGGCGGGTGGGGCTGGACCGCGTACACCGACGGCCGCCCCGCCGCGGGCGTGCTCGCCTCCACATCGTTGTGGCTCCGGCACACGGGTGACATCACCAACTTCAACCGCCGCCGGGCAAACACCGTCGCAGCGGCCTTCCTGTGCGCCGACTTCCTCGCGCGCGAAGGCCAGTTCACCTTCGCCATCGACCCGGCGCGCCTCGAGGACGTCGAGGACGCGGTCCGCACGGACCCCGCCTGCCTCTCGTGCCACGCCGCGCTGGATCCGCTTGCCGCGCTCTTCGGCGGCTTCACCGAGCGCTCGCAGGACGAGCCCGACGACCAGTACGTCCGCTACAGCGCCTTCAACGCCGATTGGTACACGGGGTGGACGGCCCCCGCCTACTTCGGCCACCCCGTCGCCGATCTCGCGGAGCTCGGCGCGCACGTCGCCGCCGACCCGCGCTTCGGCGCCTGCGCCGCGCGGCGCACGTACGAGGGCCTCGTCCACGACGCGTCCTTCGACGACGAGCCCGACGCCGACTCGCTCGTCGCCGCCTTCCGGGACGACGGCCTGCGCGTGTCCGCCCTCGCCGCCCGCGTGGTCGCGACGCCCCGGTACCGGAGCGCCACCCTCCGCACCCTCGCGCCCGAGCAGCTCCACACCGCGCTCGTCGATCTGCTCGGCTGGGGAGAGGGCGCCGGGCTCGAGGACGGCCTCGTCGCCCTCACCTGGCAGGACGAGCTGCGGGTCCTCGGGGGCGCCACGGACGACGACACGGTCCTCCTCCGCAACCGTGCGCCCGGCGCCGCGCTCCAGGTGGTGCTGGACTGGGCCGCCCGCAAGGCCGTTCCGGAGGCCCTCGCCGCCGACCGCGCCCGCCCCGCGGCCGACCGCGTCCTCCTGACGCGCGAGTCCGACGTCCCGGGGCAGCTCGCCGACTGGTACACCCGCTTCCTCGGCGTCCCCGTCGCGGTGGACAGCCCCGAGGTCGAGCGCCTCCACGCCCTCTGGGCCACCGCCGAGGACGCCGACGAGGCCTGGGTCCTCGCGCTCGAGGGGCTGGTACGGCATCCGCGCACGGTATTGTATTGACCGTCCCCTTGGGCACATGCAGGCGCGCGGGGCCGGGCCTGGTGCTCCTCCTCGCGGCCTGCGCGGGGGAGACCCCCTCGGCCCCCGCGCACCCCACCGCCGTCGACGCCGGAACCTGCTCCGACTACCTGACCGTGGGCGCCCCGACGCTCACGACGTGGTGCACCGCCTGTCACTCCTCCGCGCTCGCCGGCACGGTTCGAAACGGCGCGCCCGATGGCGTCGACCTCGACACGTTGGCAGGCGCCCGCACGTGGGCCGACCGTGTCCGCGCGCGGGCCCTCGACGCCCGGGACATGCCCTACGGCGGCGGCATCCCCGAAGCGGAGCGGGCGCGCTTCGAGGCGTGGCTCGACTGCGGCCTCCCAGGGGACGAGCTCGCGTGGCCCGCTTCCACCCGCGCCGATCGGCCCGACGAGGCCACCGATCGCAACGCCGAGCTGCTCGACGACGGCGGCGATCTCCTCCTCGTCGTGAGCTGGGGCGGGGTGGACCGGGAGATCCTGCGGTTCCGCAAGATCGACCGCCAGGCCTTCTGGGTGGAGGAGGCCTACGCGGGCGCCGACGGCGCGCCCACGTGGTCCCGATCGTGGGATCCGCCTCTCCGCGTGTGGGACGATCTCGACGACTGGACCGAGACCGTCACCGCCACCCGCGAGCAGGAGGGCGAGGTCACCACCGTCACCGAGACCTGGACGTTTGCGCGCGGCCCCGCCGACGCCGTCGACGCCCGCCTCCGTGACCAGGACCCCGAGCAGCTCGTCACCACGTCCAGCAGCGGCGAGTCCTACACCTGGCTCCTCTCGACCGTGACCAGCTTCGCCGAGCGCCGACGGGACACCGCCGTCGAGGAGGACCTCTCCCTCGGCCTCACCACCCCGATCGCCTCGCCCATCGAAGGCTTTCCCATCGAGGCTGGCCGCACCTGGACGGAGCGCGGACACACCCGCCGTCGGGGGGCCGAATGATCCGCCTCCCCGAATCGCGCCGGCGGCCAACCCCCAGTCGGCGCCAGCTCCTGGGTGGAGCGTTGGGCGCAGGCTTGCTCGCCACCGTCGGGATCGGGCGTGCGCGCGCGGCGGACGATCGCTTCCTGCTGGTCTACTGGCACCCGGGCGGCTGGGATCCGGCCTTCGTGTTCGATCCCCACTTCGAGGGGGATCTCATCCACCGCGGCGACGGCACCGTGCCCGGCACCGTGGGACATATCACCTTCGGCGATGCCCCCTCGCGCCCCGCCGTCCGCGCCTTCTTCGACCGGTGGGGCGCGCGGTCCGTCGTCGTCAACGGCATCGCCGTCGGCTCGATCGCGCACGACGTCTGCTCCCACGTCCTGCTCACCGGCTCCCGTTCCACCCACGCCGCCGACCTCCCGACCCGCCTCGCGGTCGCCACCGGCGGCTCCCTGGGCGCGCCGTTCGGCGTCGTCTCGGGCCCGCGCTACCCCGGCCTGCACGGGGAGGTCGTCGTCCCCGTGAACCACGTGCTCGCCGACGTGCTCGCCGGCCGCTCCCCAACACGGCGCGACCCCGCCGACGAGGCGCTCCTCCAAGCGTGGCTGGCCGCCGAGATGGAGGCGTTGCCGGCCGCGATCCGCAGCCAGTCGCGCATGACCCAGTACGCCGACGGCCTCGCCCGCCTCCCGACCCTGCAATCCTGGGCCGAGGGGGTCACGTTACCCGCCGCCCCATCCGAGGCCGAGCGCCTCGAGATCGCGGTCCAGCTGCTCTCCGCCGGCCTCTCCCGCGCCGTCACCGTCGAGGGAACAATGCCTCGACAGGCCCAATGGGACTCCCACCAGGGCAACGACCGCCAGCAGGATCTCTGCTTCGAGAACGCGTTCCAGGGCCTCGTCACGTTGATGGAGCGATTGGAGGCCACCCCAGCGCCAGGCGGGGGCGCGCTCTCGGAGCGCACGATGGTGCTGGTGCTCTCGGAGATGGGCCGCACGCCGGTCCTCAACGGATCCGAAGGCAAGGATCACTGGCCGTGGACCAGCGCCTTGTTGGTCGGCGCCGGTGTGGCGGGCGGGCGCGTCGTCGGGGGCACGGACGCGGGGATGGCCGGGCGCGGGGTCGATCCCGAGAGCGGGGAGCCCGACGACGGCGGGGACCCGCTGACCCCCGCGGCGTTGGCGGCCGGCGTGTTGGAGCAGTTCGACGTGGATCCGGAGGGGGAGTATCCGGGGGTGGCGCCGTTCCGGGGGGCGTTCGCGTAGGCGGCGGACGACCCCGTTGAAAGCCGCCTGAAATCCACCCATCCGTGCGCCCGGTGACGTTCCCTCCGTGGGAATGTCCCCCGGAGCCGACCCGATGCGCACCAATCTCCTCTGCCTCCTCGCCTTGTTCACCCTCGCCTGCCGCCCCGACGTGCCCGTCAAGGACGACGAGGATGGGCCCATGGACGCCGACCAGGACGGCTACACCCAGAGCGTCGACTGCGATGACGACGACGCCGGCGTGCACCCCGGGGCGGACGAGGTCTGGTACGACCGCGTCGACCAGGACTGCGACGGCGTGGACGGTGACCAGGACGGCGACGGCTTCGACGCCGTGGACGTGGGCGGCGACGACTGCGACGATCTCGACGCCGCGATCCACCCGACCGCCGAGGAGACCTGGTACGACGGCGTCGACCAGGACTGCGACGGCGCGGACACCGACCAGGACGGCGACGGACACGACGCCCTCGCCGCGGGCGGGCTCGATTGTGACGACACGGACGCGACGGTCTCCCCCGCCGCCGCGGAGACCTGGTACGACGGGATCGACCAGAACTGCGACGGGCGCTCCGACGCCGACCAGGACGGCGACGGCTACGACGCCGAGGCGTCCGGCGGCCCCGACTGCGACGACACCGACGAGAACCGCAGCCCCGGCCGCCCCGAGCTCATCGGTGACGAATACGACAACGATTGCGACGGCGCAATCGACGAGGCCCTGACCGACGAGGACGACGACGGCGACGGCTGGTCGGAGGTCGAGGGCGACTGCAACGACTCCGACGCCACCATCGGCCCCGACGCGGTCGAGGTCTGGTACGACGGCCTCGACCAGGACTGCGACGCCCGCTCCGACTACGACGCGGACGAGGACGGGTCGGACGCCCTCGCCAACGGCGGCGCCGACTGCAACGACCGGTCCGCCGTCGTCGGCCCCGACGCGCTCGAGGTCGACGAGAACGGCGTGGATGACGACTGCGACGGCACCATCGACGAGGCGCTCTCCTCCGACGACCTCGACGACGACGGCTGGTCCGAGGTTGCAGGCGACTGCGACGACGCCGACCCCGCCCGCAACCCCGCCGCGACCGAGATCTGGTACGACGGCATCGATCAGGACTGCGACGGCGCGAGCGATCTCGACGCCGACGGCGACGGCGCCGAGTCCGTGGACCACGGCGGCGCCGACTGCGACGATGCCGACGCGAGCGTGGGCCCCGCCGCGGCGGAGGTCTGGTACGACGGCGTCGACCAGGACTGCGACGGCCGGGACGACGACCAGGACGCCGACGGTTTCGACGCCGCCGACGACTGTGACGACACCGAGGCCACCGCGTTCCCGGGCGGGACCGAGACCTGGTACGACGGCATCGACGGCGATTGCGACGGGGCCGACGACTTCGACCAGGACGCCGACGGCTACACGTCCGGCGGCTTCGGCGGCACCGACTGTGACGACACCGAGGCGACCGTGAACCCCGGCGCCCGCGAGGTCATCCTCGACGGCGTCGACCAGGACTGCGACGGCTCGGATCTCGGCTGATCTTCATGGGGCGGGGGGTCTCCGACCCCCCGCAACGCCCCCCCTCTCGGTGCGCCCCCCCTTGACGCGACGTCGCCGACGAACGTCCGTCACCCCCCTGACGGACGTCCGACACCTTCGGCCCCCGGAGTGCGCGCCCATGGGCCTCCTGGGCGTGGCACGCCGCCTGCATCGGCGGCCGGCGCACCCAGAGGCTGCAATCATGTCCATCGAGATGCTCGAAGTCAGCTGGCGCGTCGGCGCCGAACGGTACTCCTTCGTCCTCACGCCCGACGGCACCCCCCACCTCATCGGCCCCGGCCTCTCCGAGGCGTCCGAAACACCCACCCCCGCTCACCCGGACCCGGCGGTCCGGGGCCCGGCGCGGCGCGGCAAGGCCTGGACCTACGACGAGGAGGCTCAGCTCCGCGAGGGCTTCACCCGCGGCGAGCCCCCGGCCGCCCTCGCTACGGCGCTCGGCCGCACCTCGGGCTCGGTGCGCGCGCGCCTCGTGCGGCTCGGCCTGCTCGACGAGACCGAGGCGGGCCTGCGCTACCCGGTGGCGCGGGTCGAGGAGAAGGAGCCGATCCCCGGGTAGAGCACCGGGCCCGCGTCCCCCACCCGTCTGAGCGGGATCTGACGGAAGGAGGACATGCCCGCGGGGCCGCTTAGGTTCGGGCATGTCCTTGCCCCGCGTCGTCTTCGAGCTCCCGGGCTGCCACGTCGTGGTCGCCCACCCCGACGCGATCGTCGGGCGCTCCGCCTCCGCGCAGGTGCGCGTGGACGATCCGCGGGTCTCCACGTTGCACGCCGAGCTCCGGTGGGGCCCCTCGGGGTTCGTGCTGATCGCGCGCGGCGGTCGCCTCCTCGTGGAGGGCCGCGGCGCCCGGGAGGTGCCGCTCTACCCCGGCCTCTCCGTCACGCTCGCGCCGGGCCTCCTGCTGGGCGTGCGGTCGATCGACGGCGGGGAGGCCGCGCCCGTGCCGTCGACGGCGGGCCGGGAGCGCCTCCGCTTCGTCCTCTCCGCGGCGGCCGTCCAGATCCACGCCGACCTCGACGACGAGCCCCTCGTCGTGCTGATCGGGAGCGCGGCCACGATTGTGCGGCTCCTGCTCGAGCGCAAGGGGGTCGGCGTACCGTGGGACCAGGTGGCCGAGGCCGCGTGGCCGGAGGACGGCGTGGTGCGCGTCGCCAAGGTCGGCTGGACGGAGGTCGACGAGCGGCGCTTCCGGAACCGCTGGGATCAGCGCCTCGTCACGCTCCGCCGCCAGATCGAGCCGCTCCGGGGCGGCGATCTGCTCGTCGTCCGCATGGGGATGGTGGCCCTCCGGCTCGGGGACGACGACACGATCGAGTAGGAACGCGCTTCATCGCGCCCGCGTCCAACTCACGGGTACGACCGCACCAGCCGCGCGCCGCCCGTCGGCACCCGGGTGTCGGTGGGCACGACCACGCGCCGCGCCACGCCGAACGCGCTGTCGTACCACCCCTGCCCACGCATGACTCGGTCGAGGCCCCAGGCGGGGCCCGCGGGATCCTGCGCGTCGCCCCCATAGGGCCCGTAGATGTCCCACACCCACTCCCGCGCGTTCCCGTGCATGTCGTAGAGCCCGAGGGCGTTGGGCCGGTAGCTCCGGACCGGCGCGAGGACGGGCGCGCCATCGTCACACTTCACGTCGTTCGGGTAGCGGTCCTTCGCGCTCGCGTCCCGGGTGTTCGCGTACTCGCAGCTCGCGTCCCGCTCGGGCGCACCGGCCCACGGGCGCGTCTCCCCCCCGCGCGCGGCCCGCTCCCACTCGGCCTCCGTCGGCATGCGCCACCCGTCGGCGCGCGGATCCCACGTCACGTCGTCGCCGTCGATCCGGTAGGCGGGCGCGAGGCCGTCGCGGGTCGAGAGCGCGATGGCGTAGTCGACCACGTCGCGCCACGACACGCACACGGCCGGGCGGTCGTGCCCGAGCAGCGAGTCGCCGAGCCACGTGGCGCACGGCCCCTCCCCGAGGGCACCCCACTCCGTCGTGCGCGTGGCGACGGGGTTCTCCCCGAGCACGCGCGCCCACTCGGCCTGGGTGACCTCCGCCTCCATCATCCAGAACCCGCGGGTGAGGGTCACCTCGTGGGATGGCGCGTCCCGGGTGCCGTCGGCGTCCTCCGGCCCGCTCGTGCCCATCCGGAACCGCGCCGGGGGCACCCGGACGAGCCGTGTGCCGTCGGCACGCGCGCACACGTTCCCGGCGAGGGTGTAGCCCTCCGGACACGGCGCGTCGGTCACCGGCACGGAAAGGAGCACGAGCGCCACGACGGCGGCCACGAGCGGCCGATCGAGGGGGGCACGCGCGCCGCCGAGCGCCCGGTCGAGGGCGGCGAGGTCGCGCGGACGGCGCCACGGCGAGGGATGCCGGAGGGCGAGGAGGGCCTCCCGGAGCGCGGCACGACCGGGGACCGCGGCGTCGAACGCGGCGCGGTCGGACGCCGGCTCGCCCGACGGGAGCGCGCCGACCAGGACCACCCAGGCGGTGCCGGCCAGGGCCCATCGGTCCCGCGCCGGGCTGGGCCGCGCGCCGGGGATGGTCTCGGGGGGCACGAAGCCGCGGGTCGAGCCGCCGCCGCCGGCCGCGCCGAAGTCGGCGAGGAAGGTGGCGCCGTCGCCGTCGAGCAGCACGTTCGTGGGCTTCAGATCACCGTGGACGAGGCCCGCGGCGTGGAGCGTCCGCACCGCGTCCACGGCGCGCCGCAGCAGGGCGAGCCGCTCGGGGAGCGGGGCGCACACGGCGTCTTGGAGGGTGCCCTCCATCCGGGCGAGCACGACGAACGGGCGGTCGTCCCACTCTCCGACATCCCAGGCCGGCACGATCGCCGGGCCGAGGGTGGGGTCGAGGCCGAGGCGCAGGAGAAGCTCGGCCTCGGCGCGCACGTCCGGGTCCCCGGGCTCGCGCGCCACCTTCACGACCACGGGGTGCCCGTCGTCCTCGGCGATCGCCCGGTAGATCAGCGCCTGTCCGCCGATGAACCAGGGGGTGGCCTCCACGCGCCACGCGGCACCGGACCGCCCGACGAGCACCCGCACCGTGTCCGCCGGTGCGCCCGTCGGCTCGCTCATCGTGCCGCGCGGGCTAGGCGCACGCCCAAGCCGACGGAGCGCATCGAGGCCGCGGACGGGCCCCGGTAGGCGTACTGCGTCGGCTCGCGCATGAGGCTCCCGAAGTTGGTCCCGGCGTGCCACCGGGCGTCGTCGGGCGCGGCATCCCAGGCCCACTCCGACACGTTGCCGACGAGATCGTGGATCCCGGCCGGGCTGGCAGGGAAGCTGCCGACCGGCGCGAGCAGCGAAAATCCGTCGTCACAGGCCTCGCGCTCGACGGCGCTGCTTCGGGCGTCGGCGCCGTTGCCGACGCGGCACGGCTCCGTGTGCACCGGCGGTGCCGCCGAGCCGTGGACCGCGGCGTACGTCCACTCGGCGACCGTCGGGAGGCGGTAGCCGTCGGCGCCGTCGAGCACCTCGACCGTGGGGGCATGGGTGCCCACGGGGAGCGTGATCCGGTAGGCCTGCGACAGCCCCTCTCGCGCCGAGAGCTGGTTCGCGAACCGGACGGCGTCGTACCAGGTCACGCACACGGCGGGGAGGTCCTCCCCCACGAGGCTCTCGCCGCGGTGGTCGGCGCGGCAGTAGTAGGCGGCGCGCGCGCCGACGTTCTCCCGGAAGGTGGAGGGGTCCTGGCCCGTCACGAGGCGCCACTGGGCCTGGGTCACCTCGTGGACGCCGAGCTCGAAGGGGGCGTCGACCCGCACCTCGGCGCCGCTGACGGGATCGGTGTAGGCGCCGGGCGGGAACGGGATCGTCGGGTAGGCGATCGGCGCCGGCGCGGTGACCGCGCGGGCGAACGCCGTCGTGACGACCGCGACCGCGACCGCGCCCCCGATCACCGCCGCGAGACGAATGCCGCGCACACGTCGCGCCCGCGCCCGGGCGTGGTCGATGGCGCGGTCGTCGGCGAGGCTCGCCGCGAGGTCCGCGGCGCGGGTCCGCCGGCGCGACGGGCGCGGCTCGAGAGCGGCAAGCATCGTGTTCCAGGCGTGCCCCTGGCCGATCGCGGCGGCGAGATCGCGGCGATCGCGGGGGTCGAGCGCGGTCATTCCCCCGTAGTCGAGCCAGCGCTCGGTGTCGGCGTCCTCCCGCGTCGAGAGCCCCAGCACGAGGCGCTCCCCGTCGGGCGTGAGGCGCTGCGCGTTGCGACGGGGGGCGCTCGCGGGACGGCCGACGAGCACGTGGAAGATCGTGGCGGCGAGGGCATAGACGTCGTCGGCCTGGCAGGGCCGCTGCGGCCCGGGGAGGGCGTGCTCGGGCGGCCCGTAGCCGGGGGTGTGCACGGCGCGCAGCGTCATCGTCTGGCCGAGCGGCGTCACCCGGGAGCCGCCGAAGTCCGCGAGGTAGAGCCGCTCCTCCGCGTCGAGCAGCACGTTCGAGGGCTTCAGGTCCCGGTGGACGAGATCGGGGCGCGCCTCGTGCAGGGTCGCCACCACCTCCGCGAGCCGCGCCGCCATCGCGCGCCGCCGCGCCGGGAGCGGGCCCGCCTCCAGCCACCGCACCAACGAGCTCGGGTACCAGTCGAGCACGAAGAAGGGCCGCCCGCCCCAGTCCCCGCCGCCGCGGACGTGCGCGACGAGGCCCCGTGTCTCCGGGGCCTCCCCGAGCGCCGTCAGGCGTGCCCGCTCCTCGGCGAGCCAGCAGGCGTCGGGCACGTGGGCGACCTTGACCGCCACGGGGCGGCCCGTCGCGTCCACCGCCTCGTAGACGCTCGCCTCGCCGCCGCGGAGCGGGGGACGCCCGACGAGGCGGATCGCGGCCCCCCGGTCGTCACGCAGCTCGGTCCCCGCCTCGGTCATGGCCGACCGCGTAACGTGTTCATCGGGTCGGCCGGTCCGCCGCGGCTTTCCGTCGCCCCACCGCCTGGGGATCAGCCCCGCTTCGCCGACAACGCGATCCGCTTGCGCTCGCGGTCGACGGACACGACACGGACCGTGATCCGCTTGCCGACCTGCACCACCGCGAACGGGTCGCGCACGTGGCGGTCGGCCAGCTCGGACACGTGCACGAGGCCGTCCTGGTGCACCCCGATGTCCACGAACGCTCCGAACGCCGTCACGTTGGTGACCACCCCCTCGAGCTCCATGCCCGGCGCCAGATCGTCGAGGGTGCGCACGTCGTCGCGGAAACGGGGGGCCTCGAAAGAGTCGCGGGGGTCGCGTCCGGGGCGCGCGAGCTCGGCGAGGATGTCGCGCAGGGTCGGCTCGCCCACGTCCGCCCCCACGTACCGCTTCACGTCGATGCGGCCGGCGAGCGTCGCGTCCCCGACGAGGCGCCGCACGTCCACGCCGAGATCCTTCGCCATGCGCTCGACCAGCGCGTACCGCTCCGGGTGGACCGCCGAGGCGTCGAGCGGGTTCTTCGCGCCGGAGATGCGGAGGAACCCGGCGGCCTGCTCGAAGGTCCGGGGCCCGAGCCCGGGCACCGAGAGGAGCGCCGCGCGCGTCGGGAACGCGCCGTGCTGGTCGCGCCACGCCACGATGCGGCGCGCCAGCGTGGGACCGATGCCGGCCACGTGCCCGAGCAGCGCGGCGCTCGCGGTGTCGAGCGCGACGCCGACGTGGTTGACGCAGCTCGCCACCACGCGATCGAGCCGCTCCCCGAGCAGCCCCTCGGTCACGTCGTGCTGGTACTGCCCCACCCCGAGCGACTTCGGATCCACCTTCACCAGCTCGGCGAGCGGGTCCTGGAGCCGCCGCCCGATGGAGATTGCGCCGCGTATGGTGAGGTCGAGCTCCGGGAACTCCTCGCGCGCCACCTCCGAGGCGGAGTACACGCTCGCGCCCACCTCGCTCACGCTCACGACGGCCACGCTCGCCAGCCCGGCGTCCGCGCGCGCCGCCTCGGTCAGCGCCGCGCGGGCGAAGTCGACGGTCTCCCGGCCGGCGGTCCCGCTCCCGACGGCCACCGCCTCGGCGCGGTGCCGCCGCACGAACGCGACGAGCTCCGCGGCCGCCGCCGACGGGTCCTTCGTCGTGTGCGGGTACACCGTGACGGCGCCGAGGAACCGCCCCGTCGGATCGATCGCGGCGCACTTGCAGCCGGTCCGGAAGCCGGGGTCCATCGCGACGACGGCGTGCTTGCCGTAGGGGGCGGCCAGGAGCAGGGCGCGGAGGTTCGTCGCGAACACCTCGACCGCCTCGGCCTCGGCCCAGTCGCCGAGGTCCCCGCGCACCTCGTTCTCGATGGACGGCGCGAGCAGCCGCGCGTAGCCGTCGCGGATCGCCTCCCGCAGCTCGGCGGCCCACGGCGAGCGGTCCGCGACCCCCACGGTGCGCTCGATGCGGTTCACCATCGCATCGGCGTCCAGCGCCACGCCGACGCGGAGCGCCCCCTCCGCCTCGCCCCGCCGGATCGCGAGGTACCGGTGCGAGGCCACCCGCCCGAGCGCCTCCTCGAA
This sequence comes from Deltaproteobacteria bacterium, assembly GCA_036676765.1. GTDB lineage: Bacteria > Myxococcota_A > UBA796 > UBA796 > SXON01 > CAJBVW01. The sequence goes on along the minus strand of JAKFCH010000318.1, from coordinate 486 downwards.
CGCGTAGTAGTCCTCGAACCGCGTGCGCTCGCCCTCGGTCACCTTCTTCACCGCCTTCGACGTGAGCCGGCCGTGCCGCACGGTGAGCTCGCGCGTGATCGCGCGCACGTCGGCCCGCTCGCTCACCACCTCGGCGACGATGTCGCGCGCCCCCGCCAGCGCGGCGGCCGCGTCGGGCACGTCCTCCCCGACGAACCGCGCGGCGTCCCGCTCCGGGTGCCCGCTCGGCGGCTGCGCGAGGATGCGCTCGGCCAGCGGCCCGAGCCCGCGCTCGCGGGCGGCGGAGGCCCGCGTCTTCCGCTTGCGCTTGAACGGGAGGTAGAGGTCCTCGAGCGCCTGCTTGTCGTCGCACGCGCGGAGCCGGCGCTCCAGCTCCGCGTCGAGCTTCCCCTGCTCGGCGATGGCGCCCAGGATCGCCTCCCGACGCTTGTCGAGCGCGAGCGCGGCCTTCCACGCGGCCTCCACCGCGGCGATCTGCACCTCGTC
>JAKFCH010000317.1:0-3120 GCA_036676765.1 Deltaproteobacteria bacterium | reverse complement strand
GGGCACGCCGAGCCGGGCGAGGCGCCGACGGAGCACGGGGGCGCACTCCTCGGAGCGGGCCCACTCGCCCCACCCCGCTGCGGGCACCGGCGCCGCGTGGACGAACACCTCCGCGAGGAAGCGCCGCGTCGAGGTCCACCGGCGCCCGGTGGCCGGGTCCATGAGCTGAACCCAGGGGCCGAACGTCCACCACAACACGACGAAGTGGGGCGTGCCGTCCGGCATGGTGACGACGACGAGCGCGGGGAGCGCGGCGCTCTCGGGCTCGAAGAGGTGATCGACGGGCAGCATGACCTGCTCGGCCACGAGCCCGAGCTGCCCGGCGATGTCCTCCAGCACGTCGATGGAGGTGCCGTCGAGGCCGGTCTGGCAGGCCTCGCGCAGCCGCCCGTAGCTCACGGGGAGGCCGTGGCCGTCGAGGAGCGCCTTGAGCGTCGCGGGCCCGCAGTCCATCGCCGAGGTCTGGACCACCTCGGGTACGAGGAAGCGCCGTGCGCTCACCGGCGCACCGGCCCGAAGGCGCCCCCCGCGGCGCGCAGGACGAGGGTCGCGGGCGAGACCTCCTCCACGGCCACCTCGACCGCGCCGGGGAGCCCGTGCTGGAGCGGCACGGCGGCGCCGTTGCTCTCGGGGCCCGCGTCAGGAGCGGGCTCCGGGGCAAGCTCGACGCGCACGACGCCGTCGCGCACCTCGTCCGCCACGCCGGTGACGACGGCGGGCACGGTGCCGTACCAGGTCCACGGGAATCCGTCGAGGCGCAGCCGGGCGGGCTGGCCGATCCGCACGCGGCCGAGCGCCTCGGAGGGCAAAAACGCGGCGACGACGCGGAGGGCGCCGCGCGGGACCACCGTCGCGATGCGATCCCCCTCCGCGAGGACGGCGCCGACGGCGACGGAGGAGACGTCCCCAAGGCGCCCGGTCACCGGGGCGCGGATCTTGCGCCGGTCGACGGCGGCCGCGAGGCGCGCGACGACCGCCGCGGAGGTGCCCACCGCGCCGGAGATCGTCGCCACCTCGCGCTCGAGCTGCGCGACGCGCACCTCGCGGTCGCCCATCGCGCCCTGTCGATCGAGGCCCGCGCGCGAGAGGCCGATGCGCGTGGCGTCCGCCGCGGCGCGCGCGGAGGTGGCCTCGGCGCGGGCCTGGAGGAGCTCGAGCTCCGAGAGCTGCGGCCCCCCGACGAGCTGCGCGAGGCGCGCCGCCCGCTCCTCGGCGAGGCGCGCGGTGGCGTCGGTCCCGGTCACCCGCGACTCCGCCTCGGCCACGGCGGCGGCGCCGGAGGCGCGCGTCGTGCCGACCATCCCGAGGGCGGTCGCGAGCTCGCCCCGGAGCGCGGCGAGCTCGACGTCGAGCGCCTGCTGGTGGGCCTGCTCCTCCTCGAGCGCGTGCTGCTGGAGCGCGTGGTCGAGCTCGACGAGCACCTCGCCCTCGACGACCTCGCGGCCGAGCCCCAGGCGCGCGGTGATGACACGGCCTTGCTCGGTGGCGGCGACGGGGTGCGCGGCGCCGTCGACCTCGACGCGCGCGGCGTCGGTGACCGCCCACACGGTGACCCGGCCGAAGCCGAACCACCCCATCCACGCCGCGAGGAGCGCGGTCGCGACGCCGATCACCAGGGGCGACGCCCCGGCGCCCTCGGCGCCCAACGCGCGCAGGGAACGGGAGAAGGGCGCCGACATGGCCGCGAAGGTACTCGTTCACGCGGCGGCGCGCCATGCCCGGGCTCGAGGCCACGGCGGGGGCGCCTCAGACCAGCCGGAGCGCCCGCGCCGACGTGAGGTGCGCCAGCGCCTCCACGAGCTCTTCGGGGGCGGGCTGTCCGTCGCCTCCACCGAAGCGTTCGACCAGCTCCGCGACCGTGAACGTGCCCCCGCCGTTGAGGTGCTCGACCAGCGGCAGGAAGTTCGGCATCGACTGGAGCAGAATCCCGTTGACCGCGCAGGTGAACCCGTCCTCCTCGACGTCGGCGTAGACGATCTGCGCGTCCGCGACGAGGCGATCGGTAGGGACGAGCTCCGGGAGCGGCAGGCGGTCCGGGCCGCGCTTGAACCCCGACGCGGAGAGCCAGGCGAGCGTGGCGTCACGACGGGCCCGTTGGAAGGTCTCGTCGGCGAGCACGCCGTCCAAGGCCGACTCGACCGCCGCGATCGCCGCCCGGGCGCCGTCGGGGCCCGACACCTCGGGGAGCGCCGGATCCTCGGTGTAGTAGCCGTCCTTCCCCGCCTCGTCGAAGCCCTCCTGCGCGAGCCGCAGCGGCGACCCCGCCGCGAGCATCGTGCTCGGCGCGCACGCGAGGGTCAGCGTCGTGACGAAGCCCTCCTCGACGCTCTCCGCCACGTGCCACCACGAGGCGGGCCAGAACAGCACGTCCCCGGGGCCGCCCTCGAGCACCACGGCCTGGTCGCGGAGCGCGGCGAGATCGAGGTCGTCGAAGGCGAAGGCGTGCAGCGGCGCGTCGGCGGGAACGCCCGGCAGCGCGAGCAGGGCCTCGTAGGGCCAGGTGAGGAAGCGCTTCCGGCCGCGCACGACGAACGTGAAGGTCTCCAGGCGGTCCTTGTGGACGCCGAAGAAGGAGCGCTGGTAGTTCCCGAAGAAGATCTCCGCGTGGGAGCCGCCCGCGGGGATGCCGCCGCCGGAGCGCGCCAGGGCGGCGTGCAGGCCGCGGAGGAACCGGACGGCGCGGCGCCAGAGCACGTCGTCGAGGATCGCGGCATCCCCGATGACCATCCCGAGCTCGCGGCCGCCGAGCCCGGCGAGCAGGCGCCGCTCGAAGCCGCCGAGATCGCCATCGTCGGGGCGGGCGGCGTGGCGTTCGATCGAGAAGCCCGCTTGTTTGTCCTCGACGAACACCCGGGGCTGGATGCTCGTGTCCCCCGTGTCGAGCCGCGCGGACAGGGCGCACAACGCCCGGAAAACGTCGTCCTCGGCGCCGAAGGGGGTGGCGAAGGGGCGCCGCCAGACCCGCGGGGCCTGCTTCCAGAGGCTCGTCACCTCGGTCCAGAACGAGTCGGGTACGACGAAGGGGTCCGTCACGGGGCGCGCTCCCTTCCTGCAGGTGGGGAGGTGGGGTCGACGCGACGCGCGCGCCGACCCCGTTTCGAACTAGCGGGAAGCGCGACC
>JAKFCH010000316.1:0-8373 GCA_036676765.1 Deltaproteobacteria bacterium | reverse complement strand
GGCGGCGCCTCGCCGAGGATCGCGCCGCGGGGCGGCGGCGGCTCGTCCTGCGCGGCTTCCTCGCGCCGGCGTCGGCCGAGGCGCTGGCCCGGGAGGTGCGCGCGCTCCCGTTCACGCGCTTCGAGACGGACCGCGTCTCGGCATGGCGCGCGGCGCCGGGCGCGGACCCCGTCGGCGCGGACGGGATCGACGCGTGGCGTGCCCTCCTCGGGGATCCCGACGTCCGCGCGCTCGTCGGGGCCGCGCTCGGCGTGCCCATCCCCGACGGCCTGCTGCTCAACGCGTGGCGCATGGACCCCGGGGACGGCATGCGCGCCCACCCCGACGGCCGCCGCTACGCCGCCACGTGGGCCCTCGGCCTCGCGGCGGGCTGGACGACCGCGGACGGCGGCGCCATCGCGTTCGGGACGCCCACGCCCGACGGCTTCGTCGTCGACGAGCGGTGGCTCCCCTTCGCCGGTGACCTCTGCCTGTTCGTCCCCGACGCCGAGTCCTGGCACGTGGTGGAGCCCCCGCGTCGCGAGCGGCTCACGCTCTCGGGGTGGTGGACCGCGTAGCGGCCCCCCCGTCCTCCTACTCCATCTCGATGCGCTGGAACGTGAAGCCGAGCGAGCCGGTGACCCCGTCGAACCGCCCGTCGGCGAGGGCGCGGTCGGTGTTGCGGAACGCCACCATGGCCTCGGAGACGGCGCCGCCGGCCGTGTCGAAGATCGAGCACGTGACGACGAGGTCGGACGCGCCGGTGATCGCGGTGCGCCCGGTGGGCACCATGCGGGTGCTCGCGGTGAAGCCCTCGGTCTCCGAGGACTGGATGTTGAAGACCTCGTCGGCCCGGAAGGCGAGGATGTCCTCCTCGCGGAGGATGATCCCGCAGTGGACGTCGGGGCCGCCGGTCGCGACGTGGGTGCAGGACTCCGGGACGTCGGCGTCGCAAGGCCCGACGTAGTGCGAGGCGCCGGTGTCTCCGACGTGGAGACCGTCCGCGTCGCTCCAGAGGGTGATCTGGGTGAGCGCCTCCTGCCCCGCGGTGTCCCAGAGCGCCTGGAGGGTCTCGCCGTTGGCGCACCCGCCCACCTTCTGGTCGAAGACGCAGCGACCGTCGGTGGTCGCCATCGTCAGCGCGTCGTCGCCGTCGGCGACGTAGCTGGTGAGCCGCTGCGCATTCCAGGTGTCCTCGTGCGTGACGGACAGCTGACCGTCGGACGAGGACCAGAGGCCGGCGGAGCCGGTGAGGGTGAGGGCGAGCGCGAGGAAGGTGGACATTCTGACTCCCGAGTTCAGCGCTCCTAAAGCGCGGGGCCGGCGAGCGAAGGGCGCGGGGGCGGGTTGCAACCGCCTTGCAACCGGGCGCCGGGAGTGAATCCCTCTTGCAACCGTCCCGCAACCGTCCTGAAACCGCCCGCAACGAGCCGGCGCCGTACATGGTCGGTGTCGGCGCAGTGCCGACGAACCAACTGGAGAAACGCCATGTTCATGCTCGCTCTCGCCTCCCTCGTCTCGTCGGCGCACGCCGACATCGCCGACCTCCCCACCAAGGACTCCATCCTCGGCTTCCTCGACCGCGAGGAGAAGACCTGCACGCAGCGCGGGCTGGACATCCTCTACATGCTCGATCAGACGTCGTTCTACTACGATCAATACGTCTCCTCCCGCGGCCTCGTGCGCACCCACAGCGGCCTCGCCATGCGTGCCTGGGCCAACGCGACCTGCCGGGGGGTGGAGCAGGCCTACGCCGCCGGCTGCGCGGCGGAAGTCCCCCTCGAGGCCGCCGAGTTCTGCGACTGACCGGACCCCGCCCCCGCCCGTGAGACGCGCGGGGGGGCCCCCTCCTCGGAGAGCCCCTCCGCGCCTCCCTCTACGACGTCGCCTCCAACCGCGGCGTGAAGCCCCCGTCCCGCGCGGTGTAGATCGCCACCAGCCCCACCCCGACGAGGCAGACCGCGGCCGAGATCCCGAAGTGGGTGGCGTAGCCGAGCGGCCCGGCGACGAACCCGCTCACGATGGCCCCGAGCCCCGTCGCGGCCACGACGACGCACGCCTGGAGCGTGTAGTCGGTCGCGGCGCGCTCGCGGCGGCACGCGTCCATCATCGCGGTGAACAGCGCCACGGTCGCCATCCCGCCGAACAGGTGCTCGGCCGCCGCCATGACCTGGAACGCTCCGAGGGAGGGCCGGATCGCGACGTAGACGTAGCCGGCCACCGAGGCCGCCTGGAGGAGCCCGAAGCCGACGAGCGCCCGCCGTCGGCCGAGCACGCCCGCGCCCCACCCGCCGAGCATCGCGCCGACGAGGCCCATCCCGCTCCCGACGGTCCCGAGGATCCAGCCCACGTCGGCCATCCCGAGCCCGGCGTCGACCATCATCGGGCGCACCATCGCGCCCGCGAGCGCGTCGCCGAGCTTGTAGAAGAAGAGGAGGAGGAGCCACGCCGCGGTGTCGGTGCGGGTCCACCACACGCCGAGGGCGCCCCAGTCGACGGGCGCGGTGGCTTCGGTCGGCGCGTGGGCGGGCTCCCGCCAGAGCGCGATCGGGAGCGTCGCGAGCGCGAGGAGGGCGGCCATCGCGAGGAAGCTCCGCGTCCACCCCAGCGCGTCGAACACGACGAGCAACAGCCCGCCGCCGAGCATCATCCCGATCCGGTAGGCCGCCACCTGCACCCCGTTGCCGACCCCGCGCTCGGCGGGGCCGAGCAGATCGACGGCGAGCGCGTCGGTCGCGATGTCCTGCGTGGCCGCGAGGAGGTTGCAGAGCAGCACGGCCACCAGGATCGGGGCCATGCCCCACGCGGGATCGACCCAGGCGAGCGCCGCGAGCACCCCCACCGTCGCGAGCTGGATCGGCAGGATGAAGCCGCGCCGGCGCCCCATCCTCCCGTGCGCGCGGCGGTCCACCAGCGGCGCCCACAAGAACTTGAGCATCCACGGCAGGGCGAGCAGGTTGGCGAGCCCGATCTCGGGGAGCGAGGCGCCCTGCTGCCGCAGGAGCACGGGCAGCGCCTGCGTGAAGAACCCGAACGGCAGCCCCTGCGAGAGGTAGAGGCTCACCAGGAGCCCGAAGCGGACGGCGGTTCCGACGGGGGCGGGCATCTACCGCTCCGGTACGCTCGGGCTCCGCGCCCGCCACGGCAACCGGAGCGCGCCCTCGCCCGGGATGCGGAGGCCGCCGGGCCCGTGCAGGACGACGGCGTCGACGTCGGAGAGCGCGTTGGGGATCAGGGCGCGGTCGCCCACGAAGGGGACCTCCACGCCGCCGCCGTGCGCCGTCCAGCCCTCCCCCGAGGGCACGAGCTTCAGGTGCAGGCGGTCGTTGCGCGCGCCGTAGAGCAGCACGCGGGGGATGCCCCGCACGGGCGCCATCGCGCCGGCGCGCAGCTCCACGCGCCCCGCGGGGGCCCAGGCGAACCAGTCCTCCCCGTCCGGGGGGAGCGGCCCGATCGGCGGCACGACGCCGGTGGCGGCGCGCTTGATGGGGTCGGCGAGCGCGGCGGGCACGGGGCCGCCCATGGCCTCCCACGCGGCGGTGAGGTGGGCGCGGAACAGGCGGTCGAACTCGGCCTCGAACGAGGTGCTGAACTCGTCGCCGTACCACCAGAACCAGTCGCTGCCCTGGGCGGAGAGGAGGTGCTCGCGGGCGGCGGGGGGCCGGCCGCGGCGCTCCCACTCGGCCCGGGCGTCACGGAGGAGCTCCCAGGCGACCCGATCCTCGGGGTGGCCGATCCAGATCTTGAAGTCCCCCCCGATCCAGGAGCCCGTGTGCAGCGTGTGCACCCGCCCGCGCGGCCGGTCGGCGGCCATCTCGCCGCAGGTCCGCGTCTTCGCGCGGCCGAGGAGCCCGCGGAGGAAGTGCTCGCCGGCGTCGCGGTAGGACTCCCACGGGTTCTCGCCGTCGAGCGCGAGGAGCCGGGGGCGATCGCCGAGGCGCTGGAGGAGGTCGGCCGCCGCCTCCTCGCCGCGCCAGTCGGCGTACACGAAGCCGATCCGGTCGGAGAGCGTGTGGTCGCGGAAGAGGCCGCGCATCCGCCCGACCTCCCAGGCGCCGCCGATGTCGCCGGCGTCGCGCACGGAGCGGGCGAGCACCTCCTCGTCCGTCGCGAACCACCGGTACCCGGCGTCGGCCGCGATCTCGATGACCTCGGGGCTCACGGAGCCCTCGGAGGGCCAGAGCCCGTGCACCGGCTTCCCGATCCAGGCCTCGACGCGGGCGCGGGCCCGCACGAGCTGCTCCCGCGCGTCCTCCGCCCAGCGGAAGCCCGGATCGGGCACGCCCGGCATGGAGCGGCGCGCGTGGGCCGTGTCGACGAGCAGCGGCAGGATCGGGTGGTAGTAGGGCGTGCAGCTCACCTCGGGGAGCGCCCGGTAGAGCGCCGGGAGCTCCTGGAGGATCGCCGCCTGCACGTCGAGCACGTGCTCCTTCTCGGCCTCCGTGTACCCCTCCCCCTTGCGACGGAGCTCGCGCAGCTCGGGGTGGTCGCGCAGGGCCGAGAAGCCGAACCAGGCGAGGTTCGCCCACACCACCACGTCGCGGAGGCGCCGCGCGTCGAAGCGCTCGCCGGCCTCGTGCCGGCCCCGCAGATCGCCCCAGGCGGGGAACCACCCGAAGCTCGCCGGGTTGCCGTGGAAGAAGTTCTGGAGGAGCCACGCGGCCTCGTGCGGCTCGTAGGACTCCGCGGGCCTGCGCGCGAGGGCGAGGTGCGTGTCGGTGCCGCCCGCGCGGTAGTGCTCCCACTGGTCGATGAGGGAGGGCACCACGTTGACGGTCACGCGGGCGCCCGTCGCGGCGATCACGTGGGGCACGTCGCGATAGCCGCGCGTCGCGTGCAGGCGCACCCAGGGCATCGTCGGGATCCCGGTCTTCGGGTCGCGGTAGTCCGGCTGGTGCATGTGCAGGAGGAGGGAGAGCATCGCCCCCCGGTTAGCCGCGCACCCGCTCGCGCGCATGGAACGAGGGGCTGCACGATCCTTTGAGGGCAAAGGATCGACGCCCGAAACCGCCGAGCGCGCAGGCCGGGCTCGTCAAGAACTCGTCAAACACCTCTTGCGGAGGGGCTCGATCTCCGTGTACCTCCCCGGCGGAGGAGATCCCCATGTCCCGCTTGATCCTGTTGCTTGCCCTCGCCGCCGCCTGCACCGGCCCCACCAAGGACGACACCGCGGAGGCCGCGGACACCGACACCGACACCGACACGGACACCGACACCGACACCGACACCGACACCGACACCGACACGGACACCGACACGGACACGGACACCGATACGGACACCGACACCGACACGGACACGGACACGGACACGGACACGGACTCCGACGCGGACACCGATGCGGACACCGACACGGACACGGCCACCGACGCGTCGTGGGCCGGCACCTGGGCGGGCACCGTCACGCTCGACCTCGAAGAGGGCGGCTTCGCCCTCACGACCGGGAGCTGCCGCTCCGAGGTGGAGATCGTCCTCCCCGCGGCGCCCACGGAGGGCGATCTCGGCACGGCCTCCTTCACCTGCGCGTCCGAGGGCATGAGCACCTCGACCTGGACCTTCGAAGGGACCACCCTCGACGCGTCCGCTTGGAACGGCTCCATCCTCGTCGACATCCCGGCGGCCGGGGTCTCCACGTCCGTCGACTTCGAGAGCTCCATCTCCGGCGACACGCTGACGCTGACCCTCCCCATCGGGAGCATCGCGTCCGGCGGCGAGTGGTACTACGGCTGGGCCGGCGTCCGCGTGGAGTTCACCCGCGTCGCGGAGTGAGCTGATCCGACGCGCCGGGCCGCCTCCCCGGAGGGGCCCGGCGCCTACCCCCCGCTCCGGTTAGACGCGCGCATGTCCCCGCGCACCGACCTACCCTCCTTCGACGGGCCCCCCCTCGACGGGCACCGCATCGACGTCGCCGTGCTCGGCGCCACCGGCATGGTCGGTCAGCGCTTCCTCGAGCGCCTCGACCGCCACCCCCTGTTCCGCGTGGCCGAGATCGCCGCGTCGGACCGCTCGGTCGGCAAGCGCTACGGCGAGGCCGCGCCCTGGCGCCTCGACGGGGATCCCCTCCTGCAGGACCGCGTCGTCGTGCCGTGCGACCCCGGCGCCGTCCGCTCCCGCGTGGTGTTCTCGGCCCTCGACAAGAGCGTGGCGGTCGACATCGAGGCCACCTTCCGCGACGCCGGCCACCTCGTCATCTCCAACGCGAGCGCCTGGCGCATGGCGCCCGGCGTGCCGCTCCTCATCCCCGAGATCAACCCCGACCACCTCGAGCTCATCCGGGGCCAGCGCGGCGCCATCGTCACCAACCCCAATTGCACGAGCATCCCGCTGGTCGTGGCCCTCGCGCCACTGCACCGCGCCTTCGGCGTCGAGGCCGTCACGTGCGCGAGCTACCAGGCGGTCTCGGGCGCGGGCTACCCCGGCGAGAGCGCGTGGGACATGCTCGGCAACGTGCACCCGCACCCGGGCGACGAGGAGGAGAAGGTGGCCGAGGAGCCGCTGAAGATCCTCGGCACGCTCGTGCCCGGGGGCAGCGCCGTCGACCGCGCGCCCTTCCCCATCTCCGCGCGGTGCGTGCGCGTGCCGGTCGCGGACGGGCACCTCATCGCCGCGCAGATCCGCTTGAAGGGCGATCCGTCGCCCGAGCGCGTGATCGCCTGCCTCCGCGAGTTCGCCGCCCCGTACGACCTCCCCTCCTCCCCTCGCCCGCTCATCCGGATCACCGAGCGTCGCGACCGCCCCACCCCGCGCACCGACGCGATGGCCGGCGGCGGCATGGCCATCACCGTCGGCCGGGTGGAGCGCTGCGAGGTCATGGGCGTCAAGCTCTTCGCCCTCGCCCACAACGCGATCCGCGGGGCGGCCGGCGGCGCCGTCGCGAACGCCGAGCTGCTCCACCACCTCGGGATGATCGAGCCCGCCTAGTCCTGCTCGGTCGGGCCCGCCCGCTCGTCGAGCGTCCCGAGCATCTCGGAGAGCTGGGTCAACGCGTCGGCGACGGGCTCCGTCTGCCGGAGGAGCGGCTGCGTGCCGTCGATGCGGGCGATCGCGGCCCGCGCCCCCGCGAGCTGCGGCAGGACCACCGGCTCCCTGCCCGCCATCGCCGTCAGCGCCTGCACCCCGTTCAGCAGCGCCTCCTTGGCCATCTCCGCGTGTTGCATGGACGTCGGGTCCGACGCCGCGAGGCGCTCGGTGGACGCCCGGAGCTCCTGCACCTCCGGGTCGTCCGGCACGCCCTCGACCGCGGCGATGGCGTCGCCGAGGGCCTCCAGCGCCGTCACGAGATCGTCGTGCTGGAGATCCTGCGAGCCGCGGATCGCCCCGATGCTCGTCTCGAGCTCGCGGAGCGCCAGCGTCGCGTCCGTCGAAGGCGTCGCCTCCGCCTCCTGTTCAGGCGCCTGCTCGGGTTCGGGGGTGATCTCCTCCCACCCCTCGGGCGCCTGCCCCATCTCCTCGGCGGGGACCTCCGGCGCCCCGTTCCGCTTGGCGCACCCCACCACCAGCACCAGGAGGACGAGCGGCCCCACCCAGCGTGCCGTCCGCCCGCGCCCACACCTTTCTCCAGCATTCTCCATGCGGTCCTCCACGGCGGAAAATTGGGGTCGCGGGCTCGAAAGTCGGCGGCTCCCCGGCGAACGGGGCAAATCGAGACTCCGGGGCAGAGCGCGAGCCCGAGCGTCGTCTCCGGCGGCGCGGTGTGTACGTTCCGCGCATGCACGAACGTCCGTCCCGGTGGCGTTGGTCCCCCGACGAGGTGCTCGCGGGCAGCATCACCGCGCTGCTCCTGCTGCTCCTCGCCGTCGTGACCGTGTTCGGCCGGACGTTGCTCCCCGCGGCGCCGCTCGGCACCACCACCGCCGTGCTCCTGGCGCTCCTCCTCGTCGGCGTCACCGGGCTCCTGATCCTGTTGGCGGCGGGGCGGACCTCGCGGTCGCCGTAGTCGCGTCGGTCGAGTCGATCGGGGCGGCCCGGCTTCGCCGTCGGCGCCCTCTGGGGTCGCGCTTCGCGCTCCGTTGGCGCGGTCGCCGCTCGCGGCGAGGCGCCGAACCGGCCGGCACCGCCGGCCGCCCGCCGGTCGCCTGCCGCGCGGAGCCCGAACGTCGGCCCTCCGCCGACGGTCAGCTCGCCGAGCGCCGCCTCAACCGGTCCACGAGCGCCCGCACCAGGCCGCGGCGGCTGCCAGTGGCGTGGATGGTCGACCGTTCGCCCAGCTCACGGAGGCCCATCCGGGCGCGCTCGAGCTTGTCGTCCAACAGGAGCGCCTCGCGGAAGTGTCGGGTCGCCTGTTCGAGGTTGCCGTCGCGCAGCGCGAGCGTGGCCAACTCGAGGTGCATGCTGGCCCGGCGCCCGCGGTCCTGCTCGTCGATGAGCAGCAGGTGCAGCTCGGCGACGCGATCG
>JAKFCH010000315.1:0-1733 GCA_036676765.1 Deltaproteobacteria bacterium | reverse complement strand
CTCCGGGCGGCCGCCGAGGGCACCCCTGACGGACAGGTCCCCGCTCGACGTCCTCTGGGCGGCCGCCGAGGGCACCCCTGACGGACAGGTCCCCGCTCGACGTCCGCCCGCTTGATCCGACGCTGTTCTCGGCCGAGGGACGCCCGAGCCAAACTCGGGCGCGCCTACATCATCGCACCGTCGTCGTTCCGGCGCGACTGCCATGCCTCCCCCCCCTCGGTGCACCGCATGGTGGTGGAGCTCGTAGAGCGCGGCCTCCTGGCGAAGACTCCCGGTGCCGCGCGACGCCTTCGGCGTTCTGGTTCGGCGGGCCGAGCTACCGGAGCTGGAGTGACGACGTTGTTACAGATCAAAACCCCTGCGACGAGGTACTAGGAGACCGTAGTGCATAGCCCGGAGGGCCCGGCTGGCGTCCAACGCGTATTGCGCCTTCCGCGCGATGCGGCCCCTGCGGCCGAACCCGCGCCCGGCGGCGAGCCCTCAACCGTCGGAGCCGGCAAGGGAGGTTCCTCCAAACTCGGCTCGCTCGCGGTATCTTTCAAGTTGGACCCGCGGCTGACGCAGAGCCTCTACATGGGCGACCGGTGGGTCTCGCCAGAGCGATTCTCCATCTCCGGAGGGAAGGACAGCGCCACCATCGAGGCGCGCGTGGAGGGACGCGATGCCCGCGGCATCGGGTGGCCGGTCACCGCGACGTGGACCACCGCGGACCCGACGCTCCTCACGGTTTCTCCCACGGAGGGCGACGCGGTCACCCTTACGGTGCACGGCCCCGGGAAGAGCACCGTCCAGGTCGACGCCGCAGGCATCACCCAGGTGCTCTCGGTGGATGCGACGCTTCGCGGAGCGGTGCTCCTGGTGGAGATCCGCCAGTAACGGGAGGACTGATCCGACGCTGCGTGCCCCGCCTCGAGGCGGGGCACGCCCTCCTCACGGCGCGACCGGCTTCACGAACTTGAGCGTCATGCGGTCGCTCTCGCCGATGGCGGCGTACTTCTCGCGATCGACCTCCCCGAGGCGGAAGGTGGGCGGCAGTGTCCACACGCCCTTGGGGTGGTCGCGCGTGTCACGCGGGTTGGCGTTGATCTCGGAGCGGTCGACGAGCTGGAACCCGGCCTTCTCCGCGAGCGCGATCACGTGGTCCTCGCGGACGTAGCCGCTCACGGCCTTGGGATCCTGCGGCGCGTCGGGGCTCGCGCGGTGTTCGACCACGCCGAGCACGCCGCCCGGCTTCAGCGCGGCGTACATCGCGACGAACGCGGCGTCGGCCCAATCGCTGCCCATCCAGTTGTGGACGTTGCGGAACGTCACCACGAGGTCGGCGCTCCCCGGCGGCGCGATCTCCAGGTGGGTCGGCCCGATCCCGGTCACCACCACGCCGCCATACAGCTCGGGCTTTGCCGCGAGCTTCTCGCCGAAGGTCTTCCGGCTCTTCTGCCCGTACTCCGACGGCGTGTCGGCCGGGAACCCGGCGGCGTAGTAGCGCCCGTGCCCCTGGAGCACCGGGGCGAGCACGTCCGTATACCAGCCGCCGCCCGGGGAGATCTCCACCACCGTCATCGTGCGCTGGAGGCCGAAGAACGCGAGGGTCTCCGCGGGGTGGCGGTACACGTCGCGCGCCTTGTCGGCCTCGGGCCGGTGGGCGCCGGCGAGCGCGGCGTCCAGGGCGGCGCGGGTCTCGGCGTCCATCGCGGGGAGCGGCGCGGGGGCGGCCGCCGGCGGGGGGGTTGCCG
>JAKFCH010000314.1:0-17880 GCA_036676765.1 Deltaproteobacteria bacterium | reverse complement strand
CGCCCTCCGCCCGCCTCGCGCGGGGGTGCCCGTCGGCGGCCGGCGTGCCGGGGCGGGCAGAGTCCGGTGGGCCGGCGTGCCGCGGAGGGCAGAACCGGCGCGAACGTCCTCTTTTCCGGGGACAGCCCGGTCGGACGTCCGCAATCGCCCTGGATCGCCCTGCCCGCGCCACTCTCACGGGGGAGCACCAGAATAAAACACAGGTTCGTCCGTTGACGGGGCGCGCGGCGCCTGCCGCCACGGGGCCAGGACGGACACTGGAGCCGGCTCTCCCCGTGAACCCGGACGTCGAAGGCGGCTCTGCCTCCCTGGCCCGCCCAACCCGGAGGGCCGGCGTCGTTCTCGACTCGTCCGCGCTTCACCGCCCCGGCCGCCACGCGCGGCGGAGCAGCTTCATCACCTCGATGACCGTCACCGGCACGAGCCCGAGGCCGACGGCGATCATATGGTCCCGGGCGCCGATCGGACGCAGGTGCAGCAGGAAGGCGACGATCGGCACGTGGTACAGCGCGACCTGGACGGCGGCGGACACCGCGACCACGCCCACGAGCAGCAGGTTGGTGAACGCGCCGACCTCGAAGAGGACCTTGCGCGGGCTGCGGAACGCGAAGGCGCGGAAGAGCTCGGCGAACACGAGCGTCGAGAACGCGAGGCTGCGCGCGTCGTCGAGGCCCCGGGCGTCGAGGGTCGCCGCGAAGATGCCGACGACCACGGCGGCCTCGAGCGTCGCCCGCGCGAGGATCACCCCCCAGGAACGCGCGCCGAGCATCGGGAGGTCCGGCGAGCGCGGGGGGCGCCGGAGCACGTCCGGGTCGGGCGGGTCCATCACCAGCGCGAGGGCGGGGAGGCCGTCGGTCACCAGGTTGATCCACAGGATCTGGAGCGGGAGCAGCGGCATCGGCAGGCCGACGGCGAGGCTGCCGAGCACCACGAGGAGCTCCGCGGCGTTCCCCGTGAGGAGGTAGAGCACCGTCTTGCGGATGTTGTCGTAGATGGCGCGCCCCTCGCCGACGGCGGCGACGATGCTCGCGAAGTTGTCGTCGGCGAGCACGAGGTCGGCGGCCTCGCGCGTGACCTCCGTGCCGGTGCGGCCCATCGCCACGCCGATGTGGGCCTCGCGCAAGGCGGGCGCGTCGTTCACGCCGTCCCCCGTCATCGCGACGATGTCGCCGCGCGCCTTCCAGTCCCGCACGATGCGGAGCTTGTCCTCGGGAGTGACCCGCGCGTGCACGCGTCCCTCCGGGGCCTCGCCCGCCGTGAGGATGCCCATCTCGCGGGCGATGGCGTGCGCGGTGACGGGGTGGTCCCCGGTGATCACGACCGTCTTGATCCCCGCCTCCCGCGCCGTCGCGATGGCCTCGATCGCCTCGGTCCGGGGCGGGTCCGCGAGGCCGAGCAGCCCGACGAGCCGCAGATCCCGCTCCTCCGTCCCCTCCCCCACGGCGACGGCGAGCACGCGCAGCGCGTCGTTCGCCATCTCGACGTTCGCGGCCTCGGCGCCCTCGGTGCCAGCGACGCAGAGCGGGAGGAGCCCGTCGACGGAGCCCTTCACGTAGAGCACGCCGTCCTTCCGGCGGATCGACATGCGCTTGCGCTCGCTGTCGAAGGGGTGCTCCTCCACGCGCGGGTTCGTCCGCTCGATCTCCCGCCGCTCGATCCCCCGCGCCCGGGCCGCCTCGACGATGGCGACCTCCGTGGGATCCCCCACCGGCGGCTCGGCGTCGCAGCACGCGGCGGCGGCCCCCAGGACCGCGTGGTGGTCGGCCCCCCAGACCTCCCGGACCGTCATGTGCCCCGTCGTGAGCGTGCCCGTCTTGTCGGTGCAGATGACGGTGGCGGCACCGAGGGTCTCGACCGCCTGGAGGCGGCGCACGAGGACGTTGCGGCGGGCCATGCGCTGTACGCCCACCGCGAGGGCGATGGTCACCACGGCGGGGAGGCCCTCGGGGACCGCCGCGACGGCCAGCGAGATGGACATGAGCAGGACGTCGAGCGCGGGCGCGCCGCGGACCCACCCGAGCACGGCGACCAGCGCCACCACGACGAGGCAGAGCCAGAGAAGGGTGTGGCTGACGGCGGCGAGGCGGACCTGGAGCGGGGTGGCCTCGCGCGTCGCGGAGGCGAGCAGGTGCGCGATGCGGCCGAGCTCGGTGCGCATGCCGGTGGCCTCGACCTCGGCGATGCCGGTGCCGCGCGCCACCGCGGTGCCGTTGAACACGCGGTCGCGACGCTCGGCGAGGGGCGCGTCGGCGGGCGCGGGCTCGGTCGACTTCTCGACGGGGTGGCTCTCGCCGGTGAGGGTCGCCTCCTGCGTGGACAGGGAGTGGGCCTCGAGCAGGCGGGCGTCGGCGGCGACGACGTCCCCGGCCTCGAGGAGCAGCATGTCCCCCGGCACCACCTCGGCCGCCGGGATCACGGTGGGCCGCCCGTCCCGGAGCACGCGCGCCCGCGGCGAGGTCATCGCACGCAGGGCGAACACCGCCCGCTCGGCGCGGTGCTCCTGGAAGAACCCGACGACCCCGTTGAGGAGGACGATGGCGCCGATGGCCACGGCGTCGATCGACTCGCCGACCGCCGCCGACACGCCCGCGGCGACGACGAGCAGCGCGATCAGCGGGCTGGCGAACTGGCGCGCGAGGATCCGCCACACCGGGGTGACCTCGGCGCGCTCGAGCTCGTTCCGACCGAGCTCGTCGAGCCGGCGGGCGGCTTCGGCCGCGGAGAGGCCCCGGGGTTGGAGCGGGAGGTCGGGCGGGGGGGGTGGAGGCATCGTGGGGGCGACCTGCAAGAACTATGCGCGAGGTGGACCGGCATGCGACTTGCTACGAGCGGATTCGGAGAGCCCCGCATGACCCCGACCACCCGGCCCCACCCGCGCCCCGTCGACGCCGCCCACGCCATCGACGCCCTCCCCCGCACCGGCCGGATCGCCATCGGCTCGAACGCGGGCGAGCCCCGGGCGTTGGTGGCCGCGCTCGCCGAGGCCGCGTCGCGCTTCGGGGGCCTCGAGATCGTCCAGGTGCTCTCCTTCGGCTCCGAGGCGCTCGTCGCCTCGGCCGCGCGCGGTCACCTGCGCGTGAACGCGCTGTTCATCGGCCCCTCCGTCCGCGAGGCCGTGGCCCGCGGCGATGCCGACTACACCCCCGTCTTCCTCTCCGAGATCCCGGCGCTGTTCCACCCCGGCGGCGCGCTCGCGCTCGACGCGGCGCTCGTGCAGGTCTCCCCCCCGGACGCGCACGGGTGGTGCTCGATGGGCGTCTCGGTGGACGTGATGCGGAGCGCCATCGACCACGCCCCGCTCGTCATCGCCGAGCTGAACCCGCGGATGCCGCGCACCATGGGCGCCGCGGCGGTCCACATCTCCCGCTTCGACCACGTCGTGACCGTCGACCACCCCCTCCCCGCGCTCCTCCCCGAGCCCCCGGATCCCATCCTCGGCCGCATCGCGGACCACGTCGCCGAGCTGGTCGAGGACGGGTGCACGATCCAGGCGGGCATCGGCAGCATCCCCGACGCCGTGCTCGCGCGGCTGCACGATCGCCGGGACCTCGGCCTGCACACCGAGCTCCTGTCGGACGGCATGATGGACCTCATCGAGGCCGGCGTCGCGACGGGCGCGCTCAAGCCCCGCTGGCCCGGAAAAGCGGTCACCTCCTTCGTGCTCGGCTCGCAGCGGCTCTACGACTGGTGCAACGACAACGCGGCGATCGAGATGCAGCCGAGCGACGTGACGAACGACCCCGCCGTCATCGCCGACCACCCCCGGTTCGTCGCCATCAACTCCGCGCTCTCGGTGGACCTCACCGGCCAGGTCAACGCGGACAGCATCGGGACGCGCTTCTACTCGGGGATCGGCGGCCAGGTCGACTTCATGCGGGGTGCGGCGCGCTCCCCGGGCGGGCGGCCCGTCGTCGCGCTCCCCTCCACGGCGCGCGGCGGGACCGTCAGCCGCATCGTCGGCACCCTCGCGCCCGGCGCCGGGGTGGTGACCAGCCGCGGCGACGTCCACCACGTCGTCACCGAGTGGGGCCGCGTGGATCTGCACGGACTGCCCGTGCGGCGGCGCGTCGAGGCGCTCATCGGCATCGCGGACCCGCGCTTCCGCGAGGGGCTCACGGTGGAGGCGCGGGCGCTCGGGTACCTCTGACGTCCACGGGGGGGCGATCCCCGCGTAAGGTGTCCCATGCTGCTCCACCTCCTCCTCCTCGCCGCCTGCGCCGGCGGCCCCGCCGACGACAAGCCCGCGGACACCGACGGGACCGACTCGGGGGAGGCGGACACCGACGACACCGACGACACCGACGACACCGACGACACCGACGACACCGACGTGGGCCCGACCGATCGCGACGGGGACGGCTGGCTCACGCCCGACGACTGTGACGACGACGATCGCGACGTGCACCCCGGCGCGACCGAGGTGTGCGACGAGGACGACGTCGACGAGAACTGTGACGGGCTCGCCGACGGCCCCGACGCCCTGGGGGGGTCGATCTACTGGGAGGACCGCGACGGCGACGGCTGGGGCGGGTCCTTCACCAACGTCAGCGCCTGCGAGCGCCCCGAGGGCTTCGAGGAGCGGCAGGGCGACTGCTCCGACGGCGACCCCACCGTGAACCCCGACGCGACCGAGGTCTGCGACGGCGACAACATGGACGAGGACTGCAACGGGCTCGCCGACGAGGCCGATCCGGGCACCGACTTCCCCACCTGGTACCCGGACGCCGACCGGGACGGCTACGGCGACCCCACGGCCCCCACGCGGTCGTGCGCCCCTCCCGACGGGTACCTCGCCGACGCGAGCGACTGCGACGACCGCGACCGCTACACGAACCCCGACGGGCTGGAGGTCTGCGACGCCGGCGGCGACGAGGACTGCGACGGGCTCGTCGACGGCGACGATCCGTCCATGTCGACCGAGGCGCTGCTCACCTGGTACGCCGACGCGGACGCGGACGGCTGGGGGGACGAGGCGAGCACCACGATGGCGTGCGAGGCCCCCGACGACCACACGCTCCTGGCCGGTGACTGCGACGACACCGACGCCGACGTGCTCCCCGGCGGGGTCGAGGTGTGCGACGACGGGAAGGACGGCGACTGCGACGGCGCCCCCGGGCCGGCGTGCGGGCTCGCGGACGAGACGTTCTCCGCCGCCACCGGCACCGGGCGGATCCTCGGCGGCGCCGACGCACCCGCCGGTCTGGCCTTCCCCGTCGGCGATCTCGACGGCGACCGCGTCCAGGACTTCGTCCTGTCCGACATGGACCGCAATCACTTCTGGGTCGTCGCGGCGAGCGGCGCCGGGGATGTCACGCCGGACGACGCGCGCACCGACCTGAACGCGACCGCGCTCGCGGACGACGGCGGCTCGTGGGTCCCCGCGCCCGGCGATCTCGACGGCGACGGCCTCCCCGACCTCGTCGTGGCCGTGGACGACTTCGCGGAGTGGGCCCCCGACACCACGTTCGTGTTCCTCGGCGGCGTCCCCGCGGGGGCGACCCTCGCGGACGCGCCGGCGACGATGGGGTGCACCGAGGAGGCGCTCGCGGTCGTCGTCGGGGATCTGGACGGCGACGGCAACGACGATCTCGGCGGCCTGTGCGACGACCTCGACTCTTTCGCCATCTTCCACGGGCCGCTGACGGCGGGGACCTACGCGCTCGACACGGCGGACGTGATCCTGGAGGGCGCGTTCTCCTTTCGCGCGGACGCCGGCGATCTCGACGGGGACGGCGTCGACGACCTCGTGCTGTTCGACTCGAGCGCGCGGTACAGCGGCTCGTGGGAGGACACGATCGAGGTGTTCTACGGCCCGGTCCGCGATCTCGACGCCGATCGCGACGCCGACGTGTGGTCCTCGCCGACGAGCACCGGCTACGTGTTCGGCCCGATGCGCATCGCGCCCGACCTCGACGGGGACGGGCGGGCGAACCTCGTGATCTCGGCGCCCTCCGGCACCTACGGCTCGGTCGTCGCCGTCGACGTGCCGTCGTCCGGGAGCTTCGACAGCTCGGACTACCTGTGGATCCTCTCGTCGGACGAGGAGAGCGCCTCCCTCGGGCTCGACCAGATCGCGTTCGGCGACTTCGACGGCCGGGACGACGCCGCCGACGTGCTCGTGGGCGCCTTCCTCGACGGCGCGAGCAGCGAGGGCGCGGCCTACGTGCTCTACGGGCCCCGCGCGGGGTCCGAGACCGTGCGCGACGCCGACGCCACCTACACCGGCGGGTCGAGCCGCGACTACGCCGGGCGCTCGGTCGCCGCCGCGGACCTCGACGGCGACGGCGCCGACGACCCGATCATCGGGGTGGCGGGCGCCGACGGCATGGACGCCGACGCGGGCGTCATCTACCTGCTGCAGGGCGGCGGCTTCTGACCCGGACGGGTCACCTGCACCGCTGGTACGGGAAGTCCATCGCCTGGGGCGCTCCGTCCAGGGTCCCCTCGATGCGCGCGGAGACGGTGCCGTTCTTTCCCTTCCGGTAGACGATGCGCGTCGGGAAGTCGTGCGTCGGGTTCTCGAACACGACCTCCGTGTCGCTCGCCGTGACGACGGGGAACGAGGTCTCGGGCTGGCCCGAGGGCCGGGCGACATAGACGAGGCGCCCGTCGACCGCGGCGATCGAGAGGAACTCGTGGGAGACCATCCGACCGTCGGCGACGGTGCGGCTCACCCCGAGCAGAGCGCCGCCCGCCGGCGGAAGCCAATGCTCCTGCGTGACGCTGCCGTCCGGAGACGTGAGGGTCCAGCAGCCGCGGAGCCAGGACAGGTCCGTGGCGACGGGGGCGGGCGCCGCGGCGGCCGCGGGGTCGGCGAAGGCGGGGAGGGCGAAGAGGAGCGCGGTGAGCAGCATGTGGCCTCGGGTCGAGACGACCTATGCCGCGCGGACGCGGGACGTGGATCTCGGGTAGGGTTCGGCGGCCCAGGAACGTCCCATGCCTCGTCGCCCGCCCGCCCGCGCCCCGTCCGCGTTCACACTCGTGCTGCTCGTCCTCTCGACCGCATGGACCCTGGCGTGCGCGGGGATCTTCGGAGGCAAGGACGGCGGGCCCGGCCTGTTCGAGGATCACGACGTCGACGGAGACGGCTTCGCCTTCGCCAACGACTGCGACGACCAGAACCCGCACGTCAACCCGGACGCGGTCGAACGCTGCGACCTCGCCGACGTCGACGAGGACTGCAACGGCCGCGCCGACAACCTCGACGACGCGCCGACCGGCACGATCGAGGTGCACCGCGACGCCGACGACGACGGGTACGGAGTGGAGGAGGTGACGCTCCTCTGCGAGGTCGTCGAGGGCTACACCACCGACGACGACGACTGCGACGACACCGACGACGAGGTGCACCCCGGCGCCGACGAGGTGTGCGGCGGCGGCGACGAGGACTGCGACGGCGAGGAGGGGGACGAGGACGACGACGTCGAGCCCGACGGCTTCGTGGACCTCTGGGAGGATGGCGACGGGGACGGCTGGGGGGACACGCCGGCCGATCCCGGCTGCGGCGCCGGGGAGGGTCGGGCCGAGCAGGACGGGGACTGCGACGACGACGACGCCGGCACCAACCCCGGGGCGGACGAGGCCTGCGGCGGAGGGGACGAGGACTGCGACGGCACCATCGACGAGGACGACGCCACCGACGCCCCGACCTGGTACGCCGACGCCGACGGCGACGGGTACGGCGACACGAGCGAGGACCGCGTCGCGTGCGAGGCGCCCCCCGACTTCGTCGGCGACGACACCGACTGCGACGACGACGACGACGACGTACACCCCGACGCCGACGAGACCTGCGACGACGACGACGAGGACTGCGACGGGGAGGTCGACGAGGACACCGTCGGCACGCCAACCTGGTACGAGGACGCCGACGAGGACGGCTACGGCGACCGCTCCACCGGCCGCGTGTCCTGCGACGCGCCCGCCGGCACCGTCTCGAGCGGCACGGACTGCGACGACACCGACGACGCCGTGAGTCCGGGCCACTCGGAGCGGTGCGACAGCGCCGACACGGACGAGGATTGCGACGGCGCGACCGACGACGACGACCCCTCCACCCTCTACGCCGGGCGCACCGCCTACTACGCGGATGACGACGGGGACGGCTACGGCGACCCCGCCATCGAGTACCGCCTGTGCGACCCGCTCGACGGCTACGTCACCGACGACACCGACTGTGACGACGGCGCCGCCCCCGCGCATCCCGGCGGCACCGAGGTGTGCGACGCCCGCGACCTCGACGAGGACTGCGACGGGGATGCGGACGACGACGACGCCGGCGTGAGCGCGACGACGCGGTCCACCTGGTACCTCGACGCCGACGCCGACGGGTTCGGTGGGTCCACCCCCTCGCTTTCGCGCTGCGACGCGCCGACCGGCTACGTCGCGAGCGCGACGGACTGCGACGACGCCGCTCCCGCCCGCAGCCCCGGCCGGCCCGAGGTGTGCGACGCCGCGAACGTCGACGAGGACTGCGACGCCCTCGCGGACGACGACGATCCGTCGGCGGGCTCCTCCGGAAAGACGACGTGGTACGCCGACGCCGACGCCGACGGCTACGGGGACGCCGACGTGACCCTCGCCCGCTGCGACGCGCCGGTTGCCTACGTGTCTGCCTCCACGGATTGCGACGACGCCGACCTCGACGTGAACCCGGGCGTCGAGGAGGTCTGCTTCGACGGCGTCGACGACGACTGCGACGGCGCCACCCGCTGCGAGATCGGCTTCGACGACGCCGAACGGACGCTCCTCGGCGACGACCGCTACACCGCGCTGGTCGGCGCGAGCGTCGCGAGCGCCGGGGACATCGACGGGGACGGCATCGACGACCTGCTCGTCGGCGCGCCCGAGGATCCCGAGGTGGGCACCTCCGCCGGCAAGGCCTACCTCGCGCTCGGCGGCGGCACGTCCGACGCGCACCTGCGCACCGACGCTCGCGCGACGTGGCGCGGCGAGGCGACCTACTCGTACGCGGGCCAGGCGGTCGCCGGCGGCCGCGACTACGACGGCGACGGCATCCCCGAGGTGGTGATCGGCGTGTACCGCGACAACGACGGGGCCTACGAGGCGGGCGCCGCGTTCGTGTTCAGCGGCGCCACGACGGGCCGGGTGGCGATCTCGTCGGCGAGCGCGTGGGCCCAGCTCCGCGGCGAGGGCAGCGAGCACCGCGCCGGCCAGGTCCTCGCCCCCGCGGGCGATGTGGACGGCGACGGGCGGGAGGACCTCCTCGTCGGCGCGCCTGGGCGCAACGAGTACACGGGGCGGTCCTACCTCGTGACGACGGTGGGCGCGGGGTCGGCGAGCCTCTCCACGGCGACGGCCAACTTCAACGGCGAGTCCGCGTACGACTACGCGGCCCTGGCGGTCCACGGCGCCGGTGACATCGACGGGGACGGCTTCGGCGACCTCGTCTTCGGCGCGCTCGGGGACGACGACGCGGGGTCGGACGCCGGCGCGGCGTACCTCGTGTTCGGGCCGGTCACCGGCACCACCACGCTCGCGAGCGCCGACGCGAAGCTCACCGGGGTGGCCGCCGGCGACGAGGCGGGCTGCGCCGTGTCGGGCGGCGGGGACGTGGACGGGGACGGCTACGACGATCTCGTCGTCGGGGCGACGGGCGGCGGGACCTATGGCGCCGCGTACCTCGTGCTCGGCCCGGTCTCGGGCACGTCGAGCCTCGCCGGCGCCGACGCCCGGATGGACGGCACGATTGGCCGGCTCGGCAGCGCCGTCGCGGTGGACGGCGATCTCGACGGGGATGGCCACGCCGACGTGGCCGTCGCGAACAACACCGAGAGCACCTACACCGGCTCGGTGTCGGTGTTCCTCGGACCGCTCGCCGGCACCTACGCGGCCACCTCCGCCGATGTCTACGTTCGCGGAGGCGCCGTGTACGACCAGGCCGGCAGCGCCCTGGCCTACGTGGGCTCGCAGGCCGGCGTCCCGGGGATGAACGACCTGCTCGTCGGCGCCCTCGGCGACGACACGGCGGGCGCGAGCGGCGCCGGCGCCGTGTACGTGTACTCGGCGTCCGGGTTCTGACGGCGGTCCTCGGCGCGGCCCCTACCCGAAGACCGCCGAGACGGCCCACACCACCGTCGCGAGCGCGAACCCGCCGTGCAGCGCGGCCTCGGCGAGGGCGAGCCGCGCGACCCGCGCCTCGTGTCGAACGACTGCGCGGATGCGACGCTCCGCGTCGGGCGCGAGGGGGATCGGGCCGAGACGGAGGTGTGGAGGAAGGGATTGGTCGCTCATGAGAGGCGCTCCTCCAGCGTGCGCCGGGCGCGTGCGAGCCGCTGTCGGGCGGCCTCCGGGGTGATGCCCAGGATCTCGGCGGCCTCGATCGGATCGAGATCCTCGCCCGCTACCAGCAGGAAGACCTCCCGCTGGGCCTCGGGGAGCGCGGCGACCGCGCGCTCGAGCAGCGCGCGGACCTCGGAGGCGTCGTGCGCGTCGGCCGGGGTGAACGAACGCCCGCGGGGCGCCCACGCAAGCTCGAGGAGGCGCGTGCCGTCCACCCACGCCCAACGCCGGTGGGACACCCAGAGGTTGCGCGCCACGGTGTAGAGCCACGCGCCCACGCGGGTGTCGTCCGTGAGGCGGGGGGCGTGGCGGACGAGGCGTACGAACGTCTCCTGCACGAGCTCCTCGGCCACCTCGGGGCTCGCGCCCGATCGGCGGAGGAACCCGTTGAGGCGGGCGCCGTACGTGTCGAACACCGCGTCGACGGCGGCGGGATCGAGGCGGCGCAAGGCCGCCGTGTCCACCGCTGTGTCGTGCGCGTGCATGCCTCATCAACGCACGGCGCTCGCCCGCGTGACGGAAAATCTTTCGCGTCACGCCAGGGGCGGTCGCGCGTTGGACGAGCAGAGGTGTTCGATGGACTTCTTCCGCATGGGTGGCTTTCCGATGTTCGTGATCGTGGTGTTCGGCGCGCTCGCGCTCGTGAACGCCGCCCGGTTCGCCTGGGCCCCCAGCCCTGGCCGGGTCCCGTACCAGGTGGCGCTGGGCGCGGCGATCCTGTTTGCCGGTCTCGCCGGGACGGCGGTCGACCTGATGACCGTCGCCCTTCGTGTCCCTTCCAATCCCGAGTGGGCCGAGCGCCCCGACGTGTGGCTGCTCGTCCTCACCGGCTTCGGCGAGTCGCTTGCGCCCACCATCCTCGCGATGGCCGCCCTCCTCGCGCAGAGCCTGCTCGTGGCGCTCGGGTTGCGTCGGAGCGTGGGCTAGGCGCCCGGCGGGGCCCTCGGGGCATCCTCGTGCAGGGACCAGCGCAATCCCTCTCGTCGGTGCCGAACCCGCGTTAGCCGCTTGGGTCAGAGGTGGCGCCCCCATGAACGAGGTTTCGTGTCGCACGCTCGCGCCCATCCTGCACGCGTTGGATGTGCGCGGAATCCCGCGCACGCGGCTCATCGAAGGGCTCGATACGGACCTCGACGCGCTCGAGCGCGCCTCCAACCGCATCGACTGGGAGCTCTACGCGGCCATCGTCGCGCGCCTGGAGGGGCTCGTGGGCACCGAGGCGCTGGTGGAGATCGGGGCCACGTCTCCCGACTTTCCCGCGATGCGCCCGCTGGTCGCCCTGCTGGGCGCGATCACCCGGCCGGCCCACATCTACCACGTCATGGTGAAGGTGGTCGGGCCGTCGATGTTCCACAACATGCACACCCAACTGGAGAATTTGGGCCCTGGCAGGATCCGGGTGGTGTTCACCATTCCTCGCGAGTATCGGGACGTGCCCCAATTGTACCACATCTGCCGCGGCGGCCTGCAGATCAACCCGACGCTGTGCGGCTACCCGCCGGCCGACGTGCGGATGGAGCTCACCGATCGCCGCGCCGTCTACGACGTTCGCATCCACGCGCCGGAGCCGACATACTTCGGGCGGGTCCGCGCGTGGGTGCGTGGCCTCTGGCGCGCCCGCGCGGGGCTCGACGAGATGGAGCTGCAACGCAGGGAGTTGGAGGCGAGCTTCGAGGCGCTCCGCACGGCCGAGCGGCGCATCCGACGCCAACGCGCGCTCCTGCGCCGCGCGCGGTTCGCCCGGCGCCGGGCGGAGGCGGCCCAGGCCCGCGCCGAGGAGGACTTCCACCGTGCCCAGAAGCTGGAGGGGATCGGCCTGCTCGCCGGCGGCGTCGCGCACGACTTCAACAACCTCCTCGCCGGCATCCTCGGCAACACCGAGCTCGCGCTGCGGGAGCTCCCCGCGGAGGCGCCCGCCCGGCTGCGGATCGAGCGCATCCGCCTCGGCGCGACGCGCGCCACCGATCTCACCGAGCAGCTCCTCACCTACGCGGGCCGCCGCCCGCCCGCCTCCCGGGAGGTCGATCTCAGCGAGCTCGTCCGCGAGATGCACGAGCTGCTCCGGACCACCGTTCCCCGTAGCACCGTGCTTCACGAGGCCCTCTCGCCCGACCTCCCCGCGGTCGCCGCCGATGCCACACAAATCCGGCAGGTGGTGATGAACCTGCTCACCAACGCGGCCAGCGCCGTGGAGTCCAACGGGGGGGAGGTGACACTCGCAACCCACGTCGTCCACGCCGACGCGGCCCGCCTCTCCCGGGCCTGCCTCGCCCCCGAGCGGCCCGCCGAGGAATACGTCTGCGTCGAGATCTCGGACACCGGCGTGGGAATGGACGCCGCCACCCGGGAGCGCATCTTCGACCCCTTCTTCACGACCCGGGCGCACGGGCGCGGGCTCGGGCTCGCCGCGGTCCTCGGCATCGTGCGCGGGCACCGCGGGGCCATCGAGGTGGAGAGCGAGCCGGGGCGTGGCAGCTGCTTCCGCGTGCTCCTCCCGAGCCTGGGGTGCGCGCCGGCGCAGGCCGACGCGGAGCCGCCCCAAGAGGTGTGGCGGGGCGCCGGGACCGTGCTCTTCGCCGACGACGAGGCGGATCTCCGGATGGCCATCACCGGTCTGCTCGAGGCGGAGGGCTTCACGGTGGTGGGCGCGCGGGACGGGACCGAGGCGGTAGCGCTCGCCCGCCAGCTCGGTGACACCGTCGACATCTACCTCGTGGACCGGACGATGCCGGGTCAGACCGGGGAGGAGGTGTTCCGCGCCGTCCGGGCGATGCGCCCGGACGCA
This sequence comes from Deltaproteobacteria bacterium, assembly GCA_036676765.1. Taxonomy (GTDB): domain Bacteria; phylum Myxococcota_A; class UBA796; order UBA796; family SXON01; genus CAJBVW01. Next base: position 4,793 of record JAKFCH010000314.1, on the reverse strand, counting down.
CGGGTCGTGCTCTGCAGCGGCTTCCACGACGAACGGGCGCTCGAGGCGATGTTCGCGGAGGGCCTGACCGCGACGTTGTCCAAGCCGTTCGGGACGAGGGAGCTCGTGGCGACCTTGCGGCGGGCCCTGGAGGGTTCACCCGAGCCGGCGCTGGCCCAGGCCAGCGACCGCTGACACAGGCGTCCCACCGCGCTCGGCGAGGCGCCGACGGTCACCGTCCCGCGGCACACAGGGGGTCGATGGCGACCGCGCCTTCCCGGTGGGTGGCCGTGTAGAGCCGGAGCAGCTCCTCCTGGGTGAGCCCGGCCGTCGCCAGCGCGTAGCGGACCAATCCACCGCCGGAGTAGATGTCCTGGATGTCGGCCATGGGCTCTTCGTCGACGTAGAGCCCGGGCGCCGCCGCGCACACGTGGCCGGGGTGGCCGAGCGCCGCGAGGAACGCGTGCCAGTCGTAGAGGTCCCGCTCCTTTCCGCCCTTGGCGAGCGCGCCCTCCACGAGGGGGCCCAGGCGCGCCTTCTCGGGGGAGCGGAGCACCAGCCCGAACGCCAGCGCGCGCGCACGGACCGCGTGCGCCGCCCAACCCTCGCTCGGGAGGGTGAGCCGCGCGCCGAGGAGGTCCACCTCGGCGCCCGACGGGACGATCCCGGCCTCGTACAGGTGGGTGAGGATCTTTTCCGTCTCCTCCGCCGCCGCGAGGGCCGCGAACACCGCGGCCCGGTGCGCCGGGTCGGCGAGATGGGTGCGCTCGAGCACGGCGGAGGTGCGCCTCCCCTCGCGGACCAGCGTCGCTTCGATCTCGGCGGGGGTCAGCACGCCACCCAGCTCGATCCGCAGCTCGCCCCGGCGGGCGGGGTCTACACACGCGGCGATCCGCGCCGTGACGGTGCTCTCGAGCGAGGCGCGCAAGGCGGGGGACGGCGCCTCCCAACCCGCGAGGGCCTCCATCGCGCCGTCCTCGCCGGCGCAGGAGCGGTCGACCAGGGTGGCGAGCCGTTCGATCGCGCGGGCTGTCTCCGGCGGATCCAGGGCGAGCAGGCAGGTCGCGGAGAGCCCGAGCGCCACGGTGTCCGGCACGGGTACCGCGTCGACGATCGCGCGGGCCTGGGGGGCGGGCGAGGACCCCGTGCACGCCGCCGCGAACACCTCGGCCTGGACGGGCCCGGCCTCGTTCGGAAGGCGGGCCACGAGCATCGGCACCGCCTCGTCACCGAGCCACGCCAGCGCCTCCACGAGGAGCTCCGCCCGGTGCCCCTCGCCCGCGCCGTCGAGGGCGCCCTGGTACGCCCCCACGACATCCACCTGGGACTGCACCGTGACCGGCACGCTCTCGCCGGGGCTCCCGTCGGCCAGCGCGGGCGCGCGGCCCACCGCGAGGACGTAGCTCCTGCCGAGCTCTTCGAGGTCGAACCGCCGGAGGTCGACCCACCCGAGCCCCTCCCGGGCGCGGGCCTGGAGCAGCTCGCCGTCGGTGTCGAAGGTCCCCGAGTAGGTGACGACCCCGTCCTCGGTGATCGTGGCCTCGTCCCAGGTCTCGGGGAACAGGGCGTCGTAGATCAGCACGGGCACGAGGATCACGCAGAACAGGCTGTGTCCGCAGCTGCCCCCGCTCATCTGGCGCGTCTTGCGCTCGACGGTCACGACGGTGCCGGGTGGCGCGCTCTCCGCGCGTACGGCCTCCAAGGTTCCCGGGGCGTCGACGACGACCTCGGTGGCGCCACCGCAGGCGAGGCCCAGCGCGAGGAGCGAGGGGGCGAGGACCACGAAGGGGCGCATGCGGCGACGTAGCACCCTTCCGACCGGAGCGGGTCAGTAGGCGGGCGTGATCAGCCCCTCGATCACGTGGTGCTGGACCACCGGCTCGAGCGCGTCGACCAGCCGGTACGTGAGGTGATCGAGCACGCGCCCGGGCAGGGCCTCCCGGTAGGCCCGGGTGAGCTGCAGATCGTGATGCCGGGCATTGGTGGCATCCGGCGCGTCCACCCCGAGGACGAGCACCGGCCGGGCCTCGGTGGAACGATTGGCCGTGCCGCGGTGGATGGTGAGCGCCGACCGGGCGGAGATGTCGCCCATCCGTGGCATCTTTCGCACCATCCGCGCGGCGTAGCGCGGCGCGAGCGCCTCGGGTGGGAACATGCCGTCCGGGTAGCCGGAGAGGTCGTCCCACTGCGTGCCGGGCGCGATCTCGAGCGGCCCCATCTCGGGGACCGTGTCCACCGCCGTAAGGTTGAAGGCGAGCGAGTTGAGTCGCCGCCCCTTCAGGGTCGCCTCGGGGGCCGCGAAGTCGCGGTGCCAGGGCTGATCCGCCGCGCCGGGGAACGGGATGTCGAAGCCGATCTCGACCACCTTGTAGTCCGTGCCGAGCACGGCCTCGCACACGGCGACGAACCAGGGATGGGTGACGATGTCGACGAAGCCGCGGATGCGCTCGGGTTGGACCTCGACGTACCAACGCTCCGGCCCCCGCGGGAGCACGCCGCCCGGAACCTGCTTCGCCTCGTGGAACAACTGCCGGATGTCCTCGCCCATGCGCGCCACCCAGTCGCGCTCGAAGGCGCCGGGAAGGGCGATGATACCTTCACCGTAGAGGCCACCCATGATGGCGCCCGTGTCGTAGGTCATGCCATCCCGTAATGATCCCCTCCGGGGAAGGCGAGCGCGGGCCGGACCGTGGGCGCCGGGGAACCGTGACATTCCGCGGCGCTCGCCCCAACACCGCGACATCTGGCAACGCCGGACGGCCAACCGAGCGGGCTAGCCTGTGTAGCGGACCCCTGGAGATCCCATGCACCTCCTCGCACTCTCGTTGCTCGCCCACGCGACCCCCGTGTCCACCACCCCGGCGACCACCCTCTCGGAGGGCAGCAGCAGCTTCCAGGTGGTCTCCACCGCGGGGGATGTGAACGGGGACGGCTACGCCGACGTCATCGTCGGTTCGGGCGGCGGCGCCGGCGGGGCGGCGTACGTCTACATGGGGTCCGCCGTCGGCGTGTCGACCACCGCCGCGATCGTGCTGGCGGGGGCGACGGGCGAGATCGGCTACGGCGACTCGGTGGCCCTCGCGGGCGATGTCGACGGGGACGGCTACGACGACGTGGTGGTCGGCGCGCCCGGCAACGCCGACTCTCCCGGCGTGGTGTACCTGTACCTCGGCAGCGCGACCGGGGTGTCGGGCACGCCCGTGACGACGCTGACCGGCGAGGCGAACGGGGACGACTTCGGCGACGCGCTCTCCGGCGCGGGGGACGTGAACGGAGACGGCCACGCCGACGTGATCGTGGGCGCCCCCACGCACGACACGGGCCTCGGGGCGGCGTACGTCTACCTCGGCACGTCGGCGGGGCTGTCGACCACCGCGGACCTCACGCTCTACGGGCCCGAGGCCTACAGCTACTTCGGCTCCGGCGTGTCGGGCGCCGGGGATGTCGACGGGGACGGCTACGCCGACGTGATCGTGGGGTCGCTCGGCGGCTACGACGGGGGCGGGCGGGCGTTCGTCCACGCCGGGTCGGCGAGCGGCGTGTCCGCGACCGCGGCGACGGAGCTCAGCGGCGGGAGCGCGTTCGCGACCACCGTCGCCGGCGCCGGAGATGTGAACGGCGACGGGTACGACGACGTCCTCGTCGGCGAGACGAACGACACCGAGGCCGACATCGGCGACGTCCACGTCTTCACGGGCTCGGCGAGCGGCGTGGACACGGTCCCGGCGACGACCGTGACCGGCACGATCTACTCCGATCACTTCGGCTACGAGGTGTCGGGCGCCGGGGACGTGGACGGTGACGGCTACGACGACGTGATCGTCGCGACCTACGACTACACCACCTACGTGCCGATCGCGCACGTCTTCGTGGGGACGCCCAGCGGGATCAACACGAGCTCGACCGCATTGTATTACGACACGGGGGAGTACCAGGACGGCGTGTACGTGTCCGGCGCCGGCGACGTGAACGGGGACGGCCTGCACGACGTTCTCGTCGGCATCGGCGGATACCGGGGACCGGGCTACGCGGTGGTGTTTCACGGGGTCGAGGAGGGGGATGCGGATACCGACACCGATGCGGATACCGACACCGATACCGATACCGATACGGATACGGATACGGATACGGACACCGACACGGACACGGACACGGACACCGATACGGACACCGATACGGACACGGACACGGACACGGACACGGACACGGACACGGACACGGACACCGACACCGACACGGACACCGACACCGACACCGACACCGACCCTGGTGAGGTGAAGGTGGAGTGCGGATGCGCGACCGGCGGCCAGACTCAGGCGGGGTGGATCGTCGCGCTGCTCACGATCGTGGGGATTCGTCGGGGGCGGGAGGCGCGCGACTAGTATCTCGTCGCAGGGGTTTTGATCTGTAACAACGTCGTCACTCCAGCTCCGGTAGCTCGGCCTGCTGAACCAGAACCCGAAGGCGTCGCGCGGCACCGGGAGTTTTCGCCAGGAGGCCGCGCTCTACGAGCTCCACCACCATGCGGTGGACCGAGGGGGGCGCGAGGCGCATCGAGTTCCACCACACGCCGAAGCACGCAAGCTGGCTCGACATGGCCGAGATCCAAATCGGCGCTTTGAACAAGCAATGCCTTGACCGCCGCATCGGCGACATGGACACGCTGCGCACCGAGGTAGAGGCATGGCAGACGCGCAGGAACGACGACGGTGCGACGATGTAGGCGCGCCCGAGTTTGGCTCGGGCGTCCCTCGGCCGAGAACAGCGTCGGATCAAGCGGGCGGACGTCGAGCGGGGACCTGTCCGTCAGGGGT
>JAKFCH010000313.1:0-45308 GCA_036676765.1 Deltaproteobacteria bacterium | reverse complement strand
GGTCGCGGACGCCCGGCCGGACCGGCCGCGCGCGGACGCGCGGCCGCCCTCCAGGCACCTCGCGCGGCCTGCTCACCACGCCGCGGTGTACGTAGAGGGGCGATTCGTTCGCCGCCATCCTCCCCGAACGGCCGCGCCGCTACCGCCCCGCGAGCTCGCGCTCGGCCTGGAGCCAGTTGTCGAACGCCGTGCCGCCGCGCACGAGGTGGATCTCGTGGGCGCGGCGCGCGATCGCGTCGTGGGACAGGACCGGCATTTCGCGCGGGGGCGCGGGCATCTGGATCATCGGGCGGACATCGGCCTCGAGCCCCGGGAGGCTCGCCGCGCTCTCGCCCTGCACCGGCGCGATCGACGCGACCGGCGTGACCACCAGCGCCGACGACACCGCGGCCTTCGCGGGGGCGGCCGGCGGCGCGGAGACCGTCGGGGCGGCCTTCGCGACGGGCGCGTTCGTGACCGGGGGCACCGACGTGGTGGTCACCTCGACCGCGGGCGGAGCCACCTCGGGGGTGGCCGCGGAGGCCTTGCCCGAACGAGCGGCGGTGGACGGGCTCTTCTTCTTCGCGGCCATGGAATGCTCCAACTGTGCGGCCCGATAACCCCGCCCCCGGCCTTGCGGCAAACCGGGCGCCTCCGCGATAGATCGCCTGCCAACGGCCGATCGGGCCCCGCGACGGAGGGCAGCATGCGATTCCACGAGAACGTGATGGGCGTCTACTTCGACGACCTGGACGCGTACCAGATCCTGCACAACGCGCGGTACCTGCTCCTGTTCGAGCGCACCATCGGCTCGTTCTGGCGCCACATGGGCTGGGGCGCCGTCCTCGACGCCGAGAACAACCCCGACCAGTACCACATGGTGCGCGCCAACACCGTCGAGTACCTCCGCCCGGTGCGCGGCGTGAACGACGTGCGCGTGCGCATCTGGGTCGAGAAGCTCGGGCGCACCAGCCTCACCTTCGGCATGCGGGTCCTCGCCATGGACCACGATCAGGACCACGCGACCGGCACGCGCACCGTGGTCCGCGTCGATCCGGTCACGTTCAAGCCCCTCCCGTGGACGGACACGTTCCGCGAGAAGCTCGCTCCCTACCGCGCCGACCTGCCCGCGCCGAAGTGATCCGGTCCGAACGCACGCTCGCGTCGCCCCCGGGGCTCCGGTACACGTCGGGCATGGAACCGACGAAAGACACGGACCGGCTCGTGGTGTACCGCGTGGAGATCGAGGCCGGCGGCCGCCGCAAGGTCTGGGCGCTGCTCGCCGCCGACTTCGTCGAGGCCGCGCGGCTCGCCTCCGCCGCGGCCCCCGCCCCCGGTGCTCGCGTGGTGGCCGTCCATCCGGTGGGTGAGCTCCTGTAGCGGCGCCCTGCACCGCGCCCGCGCGGACGCCGCCCCGAGTCGCCCCCGACCCGCCGCTCCCCCGCCCGCCGCTTGCGCCCCGCCGCCCCGCGAGGTTCAATCCCGGCCGTGTCCCTCCCCCTCGATCTCGGCGCCCTGCTCCTCGCCGTCGCCGCCTACGAGGCGGGCCGCTACACGGCGTTCCGCGCGCTGAAGCGCCGCTGGCAGCGCTCCATCGGGGATTTCCTGCGTCGCCACGACGTGCGGCTCGAGCAGTTCCGCTTCATCGACCGCGTGTGGGTGCGCCAGACGCTGCTCCAGGACCCGGAGATCGACCGCCTCGCCGCCGACCGCGCCGCCTCCTCGGGGGAGACCCTCTACGAGGTCCGCGCCCGCATCGAGGCGTGGCTCGACGAGATCGTCCCGTACTTCAACCTCTTCTCCTACTACAAGGTCGGCGCCGCCGCCGCGCGCGCCGCCGTGCGCGTCTGCTACGAGCCCGTGTTCGACGACGCCGCCCTCGCCCGCGCCCGCGCCGCCATCCCGCCCGGCACGGTCACGGTCTACGTGGCCAACCACCGCAGCAACGCCGATTACGTCGTGCTCTCCGTGGGGACGCTCCGCCAGGTCGCCCTCTCCTACGCGGTCGGCGAGTGGGCCCGCGTCTGGCCGCTCGACAGCCTGTTCCGGTCGTTCGGGAGCTACTTCGTGCGCCGCGGCGAGAAGGACCCGCTCTACCACCGCGTCCTCGCCCGCTACCTCCAGCTCGTCGCCAGCCGCGGCCTCACCACCGCGTTCTTCCTCGAGGGCGGGCTCTCGCGGGACGGCGCGCTCCGTCCCCCCCGCATTGGCCTGCTCGACTACCTCGTCGGCATCCTCCGCACGGAGCCCGACCGCCGCATCGCCTTCGTCCCCGTCGGCATCAACTACGACCGCGTGCTCGAAGATCGCCACCTCCTCGGCGACAAGGGGCCGCCGGGCGCCCTCCAGAAGCTCGCGTCGCTCGGGAAGATCGTGCTCCGCCTGCCCGTCGTCGTCGGCGCGTTCTTCACCCGCGCCGCGCTCCGCTCCCATCGCAAGTACGGCTACGCCGCCGTCGGCTTCGGCCCCCCGCTCTTCCTCGACGATCTGCTCGCCGGCGCCGCCGCGATCGCCGCCCTCCCCGACGACGCGCGCCGCCCGCACATCGCCGCGCTCGCCGACCGCCTCCTCGCCGAGGTAGGCGCCACCGTGCCCGCCACGCCGGTCGTGCTCGTGTCCGCCGCGCTGCTCGACGGCGCGCGGGACACCGCCGCGCTCCGCCAGCACGTCGGCGCCGCCCTCGTCCGCCACCGCGCGGCCGGCCGCCCGATCGCCCAGGGCCGCGCGTTCCAGGGCCTCCCCGACGCCGCGCCGGACCTCGCCAACCCCGACCTCGCCGATCTCGACGCCGACATCCGCTCCGCCGAGGAGGCCGAGCGCACCGTCGATCTCGCGCTCCGACTGCTCACCCGCCGCGATCTCGTCACGCTCGCCGGCGGGCGGGTCACCCTCGCGGCCGACGCACCCCCGATCCTCGCCTACTACGCGCGCTCGCTCGCGCCGCCGACGCACACGGCCGCGGCGTGGTCCCCGGGGGATCCGGCACGAACGGCGAGCTGATCGGGCGACCGAGGCGGGCCGCGGTCCCCGGCGCCAGGAGACCCGGGATGCACGCGGCCTCCCGCGCAGCGCCGACCGCGCCCCCGGAGCCCCGACGCTAAGGGCTCACGTCGAACGCGAAGTCGGCCACGTAGGGCGCGTCCGGCGCGCCCGCGCGGGCGAACTGCACCCACATCTTGTGGGCTCCCGCGGTCGGGAACGTGTAGTGGAACGGGAGCTCGGGCCCGTCGTAGAGGTGCGGCATGTCGTGGCCGGGGGCCACGTTGCCCATGTCGGGGAACCACGCGTGGGTGTGGCTCACCCAGCCGAGATCGGCGCTCACCACGGCGGCGTGCCCGTCGGCGCCGAGCCATTGCACGAGGTCCACCACCGGGGTGCCGTCGGCGGTCGTGACGGTCACCGTCCACGAGGCCTCGTACCCGGAGGCCGGCGCGACGTCCCACCGGAGGGCCACGACGAGATCGCCCACGACGCGCTCCATCGTGTAGTCGAGGGCGGGTGCTTCGGCCTGGGCGGGGGATCCGCCGACCGTCATCCAGTCCACCGACGTGAGGTACTGGTTGAGGTGCGCGTAGTCGAAGACGAGGCGGTAGTCCCCCGCGGCCGGGAACGTCACCGGGAAGTGGTAGGTCGAGCTGCGGAGGTCCTCCGCGGTGAGGGCCGCCACGTCCTCGTGGTGGAGGTGCTGGAACGAGGCGAGGTCGGCGCTCACGAGCAGCGTGTGGACCATGCGCTCGTGGGCCTGCTGGAGGTCCTCGATGGGGCAGCCGCGCTGGTCGCGCACGCGGAGCGTGAACACGCTCTCCTGGCCCGCGATCGCCTCCGGCTCGACCGACCAGTCCACGGCGTAGCCGGCGACCGCCTCCGGCTCGGTGCACACGTCGGCGGCGGTGTCGTCGCCTTCGTTCCCCGCACATCCCGCCAGCACGATCCAGAGCCCCAGCACGCCTGCTCCCGTCTCGGGCGCGTGTCCGCGCCGCTCCCCCTTGGTTAGCCGATCCACGCAGGATTCCGCACATGTCGATGCTCGTCTCCCTCGTGTTCGCCCCCGTCGCGCTCGCACACGGCGTGTCGTTCGGCGCCACGGCGGTGAGCGTGTCGCGCGACGATCCGCGCGAGATCTGGGTGCTGACGGACGGCTGGGGGCTCGCGCACACCACCGACGGCGGCGAGGCGTGGACGTGGCTCTGCGAGGAGGGCCTCGGCGGGGAGGACGTCTACGGCGTGCTCGCCACGGGCCCGGGCGCCGCCGTGGTCGCGACGCGCGACGGCCTCCGCACGGTGGGTGCGGACTGCGCGACCGCGGTCCAGCTCGGCCCCCCGGCGGACACGTACTTTCCCGTCGTGGCCGGCTACGGGGCGCAGTGGATCGGCCTCGGCATCGCTTCTGACGCCGGCGGCGCATGGCTCTGCGACGCCGACGGATGCGCGGCCACCGACCTGATGGCCGCCGGGCTGTTCCCCAAGTCGGCCCTCGCCGACGGGGCGACCGCGTGGGCGACCGTCGTGTACGTCGACACCCTCTCCAGCGAACTCTGGCGCTCGGACGACGGCGCGCACTGGACCCGCGTGTACACCTGGCCCGACGGCGACACCGACCCCCGCATCCTCCGCGCCGACGGGGATCACCTGCTCGTCTGGCGGCGCACCCGCGCGGAGGACGACCCGCCCGAGCTCCTCGTGAGTGACGACGGTGGGGTGACCTTCACCTCCACCTTCTCCACCGGCTGGTACACCGACTCGACGCCGGGCCTGCTCGCGCTCGACGGGGCGCTGCTGCTCGGATCGGCGCAAGGCGCGCGCACATGGCGCTCCGAGGACGACGGGCGGACATGGGCCGAGGTGAGCGCCGACGTGCCCGCCGTGCGCTGTGGGGACACCGTGGGCGGCGAGGGCTATGCCTGTGGCGACCACCTCCAGGACGGGTTCGACCTGTCCCGCACCACCGACGGCCTCACCTGGGTGCCGGTCGCGTGCCTGGAGGACGTGTTCCCGGCCGAGTGCGCGGCGGCCACGTGCGATCCGCTCCTGTCGGCCTGGCAGGAGGCCGGCTCGTACGGCGGCGGCGAGTGCGACACGATCATCACGCCGCCCGTGGTGGACGACGAGGACGAGCCCGCCTGCGGATGCGGCGCGGACGGGGGAGCCGGCGGCGCGGCGGCGCTGATCCTACTCGCGGGCTGGCGGCGGCGGCGCGCGTCCGGGCGACGCGCCGCGGACGCTCACCGCGACAGGAACAGGTAGACCTCGCCCCCGAACGCCCCGCCGGCGTCGCCCTGGGTGTCGGCGTACGGGGCGCCGACGAGGAGGTCCCCGAGGGCGTCCCCGTCGAGGTCCCCGCCGCCCGCCACGGCGCGTCCGGCGTTGTCGGAGGGCCCCCGGCCGTACCAGGCGCGCGCGGCGCTCCCGAGCGAGTTGACGCCCGGCGCGAACGGCCCGCGCACGAGGTAGGCCGCGCCCACGTCGGCGTCGTCCCCCACGTCGCGGCCGTAGGCGCCCACGACGAGGTCGCGCCACCCGTCCCCGTCGGTGTCGCCCGCGCCCGCGGCGGCGGCCCCCGCGAGATCGCCGACGTTCTCGCCCTCGAAGCGGATCGCCGTCGCCCCGATGGACGTGGCGCCGCCCGCGCCGGCGTCGGACCCTGCAACCACCCACACCGTGCCGGGCCCGTTGGTGTCGCCGGACACGAGCACGTCGTCGAGGCCGTCGCCGTCGAGATCCCCAGCGGCCGCCACGGCGTCTCCCACGTACTGCAGCGGCGCATCTCCGATCCAGAGCCGGTCGGCCTCGGCGAGGGCATGATCCCCCTCCCCCACCGGCCCGAGGAAGATCGCCGCGGCGCCGGCGTCGTTGCCGCCGAGCTCGTTGCCGTTCGCGCCGAGGAGCACGTCGGCGAGGCCGTCCCCGTCCACGTCCCCCGCCGCGCACGCCACGCTCCCGACGCCGTCGCCCTCCGCGGGCGCGCCGTGGAGCAGCATCGGCCCCTCCCCGGTGATCGTGGCCCACGCCTCGCCGAGGCCCCACGTGCCGGGCTCCATCGGGCCACGCAGGAGGTAGACGCGCCCCGCTCCGCTCCCGCCGCCCTCGTTCGCGGGCGCGCCCACGAGGAGGTCCCCGCCGCCGTCGCCGTCCACGTCCCCGAGCAGGGCCACGGACGTGCCGGCGTAGTCGCTCTTGGACTCCCCGAGCAGGTGGAGCGGGGCGTCGGCGAGCGCGCCGCCGGTGTACGGCCCCGCCACGACGTAGGCCTTCCCTGCCTCGGGCCCGAGCTCGTCGTTCGCGATGGCGCCGACGATGAAGTCCGGCACGCCGTCCCCCGTCACGTCGCGCCCGCCGTCGAGCGCCTGCCCCGCGTAGTCGCGGTCGTTCTCGGGGAGCCAGCAGGCGTCGGCGTCCTCGAGCGCGGCGCCGCCCGGGGCGATCGGCCCCCGGAACAGGCAGGTCCGGCCCAGGAACGAGGCCCCGATCAGCGCGGCGTCGTGCCCATCGCCGTCGTCGTCCCCCGCGAACGCCACGGCGTTCCCGACGGCGTAGGCGGCCGCGCCGGAGATGATCGCGTTCGCCTCCTCCACGGAGCCGACCCCCGGCTCCTCTCCGGTGTCACCAGTGTCACCGGTGTCGACGGCGGCGGTGTCCGCGGACTCATCGGGCCCGGGCTTGTCGTCAGCGGGCGTGCCCGTGCAGGCGAGCAGGAGCAGCAACATGACGGCGACGTAGCCGGAACACCGGAGCCGCGCCGTGGCCTTCGCGCGCTCGAACGTGTGCGCGCCCCTCGACCGCGTTATTGCATCACTGTTGTAATAAGGAGTCGTCATGATCGATGTCATCGTGGTGGGCGGCGGACCGGGGGGCCTCCAGGCGGCGCTCACGCTCGCCCGTGGGCAGCGCACCGTCGCCGTGGTGGATGCGGGCCCGCCACGCAATGCGCGGGCCGCCGCGGTCCACAACTTCCTCACGCGCGACGGCACGCCGCCCGCCGAGCTGCGTCGGCTCGCGCGCGCCGAGCTGGACCGGTACGGCGTCGAGGTCGAGGGCCGGCGCGCGATCGCCATCACCGGCGAGCGGGGCGCCTTCACCGTGGAGCTCGACGAGGGGAGCGTCACCGCGCGGCGGGTCCTCCTCGCCGTCGGCATGGTCGATCTGCTCCCCGAGCTGCCCGGCTTCGAGCCGCTCTGGGGCCACACGGTGTTCCAGTGCCCCTATTGCCACGGCCACGAGGTGCGCGGGCAGCGGTTCGCGGCGCTCGCGGCGTCCGAGCCGATGCTCGACTTCGCAATCCTGCTCCGCGCGTGGACCGACGACGTGGTGGCGTTGACCGACGGCCGGTTCCCCGTGACCGACGCGGCACGCGCGCGCCTCGCCAGCGCCGGGGTCCTCCTCGACGAGCGGCCGCTCGCCGCGCTCACCGCGCGCGCCGAGGACGCCGGGCGGCTCGCCGCGATCACCTTCACCGACGGCGCCCCGCTGCCGCGCGACATCCTGTTCGCCCGGCCGCCCCAGCGCCAGACGGACCTCGTGGCCACCCTGGCGCTCGCCCTCGATCCGCAGGGCTACCTCCTGCTCGACGACCATCGCCAGACCTCGCGCCCGGGCATCTACGCCGCGGGTGACAGCGTCACGATGATGCAGTCGGCGCTCGGCGCGGCATCCGCCGGGATGCACGCCGCCGCCATGCTCAACCACGAGCTGACGGTCTCGTTGTGGACGGGAGGCGCGTAGCCCACGGGACGGGGCGTGGCGTCCCGGACGTCCGTCCGCCCGGGGTAGGGCGCCATCCTCGACGGACGGACGTCCACGACGTCCGTCCGCCCGGGGTAGGGCGCCATCCTCGACGGACGGACGTCCACGACGTCCGTCCGCCCGGGGTAGGGCGCCATCCTCGACGGACCGACGTCCACGACGTCCGAGCGCCGCTCGTCTAGCGACGCGGTCGCACCATAGCCGCGCGAGGGCGCCGGCGGGCGCGCGGCACCGCCGCGCGGTTCCGTGCGACCGGCGCGGGCGCCGGGGAGCGCGAACGGAGCGGCCCCGCCGCGACCCCGCGAGGAGCCCGGCCCGGGCGTCCCCGCCCGGGACGCGCCCGACGGCCCCGCACCCGGCGACGAACGCCGTGCCGCACGGCCGCTACCCCGGCGGCACCGGGTGAATCACCCGCGCACCGCGAGGCCCGCCAGCTTCGGAACCGCCGCGGCCGAAAGCTCGAAATAGGCGGCGTCGCGCTCGATGCCGATGGCCTCCACGCCGAGCCAGGCGGCCGCGGCCAGGGTCGAGCCGCTCCCGGCGAACGGATCGAGCACGATGCCGCGCCCGACGGGCAGCGCCGCGCGCACGAGCTGGCGCACGAAGCGTTGGGGCTTGAGCGAGGGATGGGGGGCGATCCGGCGCTCGAGGCCGCGCGCGGGGGCGCACGGGATCACGTCGCGGAAGGGCTCGTCGGCCGAGCGGCGACGCAGCCCGCCGGTGCCCCAGCGCCGGAGGTTCTCGGCGACCGTGCCGTCCAGCGGCTTGCGGAACAGGCCCCACGGCTCCCAGCCCGCGCGCGGCATGACGCTCACGTCGGGAAACTCGTCGTGCGCGCCCTTCGGACGGTCACCACCCCGGAGCGTCGTCACGAGGCGGATGATCTCGCCGCGCTTCTCGAAGCCGGCCTCCGCGATCGCGGCGAACGTGGCGGTGGAGAGCAGCGGGTTCGACGCGAGGAACACGTGCCCGCCCGGCACGAGGACCCGGAGCCACTCGCGCGCCGCGGCGCCGAAGAACGCGCGGAGCGCGTCGATGTCGCGCGGGCCGAGCACGGTGAACCGCGGCACCGGCGCGCGCATCACCCCGTCGAGCGTGGGCGGGATGCGCCACACGCCGCCCTTGCCGCCGCGGAGCTTGGCGTGGTCGACGTCCTCGTACTCGAGCAGCCCGTACGGCGGGTCGGTCACCACCGCGTGGAGGCAACGATCGGGGAGGGTCGCGAGCCACCCGAGGGCGTCCGCGTGGACGAGCGCGACGCCGGGGGCGAGCACGCGGGCATCCGGACCGGCGAGGTCGACGAGGGCCGGCGTGGCCGTTGTTCCCGGAGCGGCGGCGGTGTTCATCGTTTCCCCGGCCATGAATGTGCTCCGGCCGGTATCGCGGCGCGTTGGCGGGTGCGGTGTAAGGACCCCGCCAGTCGTCCACGGGCTACGCTCGTGTCCGCGCCGGAGTCGCTCCATTTCCGTGAAACGTTCCCTCGCGATCGTCGTCGCCGTCGCGATCGTCGCCCTGCTGGTCTTTGCGTACACGACCATCATGTCGGGGCCCGTGGAGGCCCCCGCCGCCGCGGTCGAGGTGCCGGACGCGCCCCGGAAGGCGAAGAAGGCGAGGAAGGCCGCGGCGCGGCCCCCGACCGAGAAGGCCTGCCTCCCGCCCCCGTCCGACGTGGGCCCCGAGGAAATGGTCGCGTCCGCCGGCCTCGATCCCGCCGACGTGCGCACGAGCATGCGCGCGGCGTCCCAGGCGTCGCTCCCGTGCTTCGTCGACTCCCCCTCCGTGACCCTGCAACTCTCCATCGTCGTGGCATGCACGGGGCGCGTGGCGAAGGTGGACGTAAAGGACGACGGCGGCGCATCCCCCGAGGTGCAGGGCTGCGTCCGGGAGGCGCTGGGCGCCGCGGAGTTCCCCGCCCACCAGCTGCCGGACGGGGACACGTTCCAGTACCCGTTGCGGTACACGGCGCCGGGGTGAGGCGTGTGACACACGACATCGCGCGCACGACGGTCGTTGGGTGGTGCCCCCGAGCAGACTTGAACTGCTGACCCCAGGTTTAGGAAACCTGTGCTCTATCCAGCTGAGCTACGGGAGCGTGAACCCAAAGCGTAGTGCCCCGGCGGCGCGCGGGCAATCGAGGCGGGCTCAGCCCGCGGTGATGCTCACCGACACGGTGGAGCGGCCCCCGGAGTCGGAGCAGGCGATCGTCATGTTGTGGCCGGTCTCGGTGGCGGTGATGGCGTAAGAGCCCATGGACTCGACATCGTGCTTGATCGTCCAGCCGGCGCCCGATGCCCAGCCCTTGATGTGCGCGCAGGCGTCCTTGGGCGCGCCGCTGCCCTGGAGGAGGAGCGACTCGCTGCCGCCGTCGCTCCTGCAGTTCAACACGGACAGCCCGCTCGGGAGGGTCAGCCCGTCCGACTGGAAGCGGCCGCACAGGCCCTCGGTCGAGCCCCCGGCGGTCGCGACCGGGGCGGCCTCGGCGTCCTCCCCCCCCACGATCACGTCGGTCGACGAGCCCTGGTCGGCGTACTCCTCGAGGCCCTCGATGAGCGCCTGGGGATCCAGGCCGCAGCAGCAACAGGAGCCGGCGGCCACGACCATTCCGGCGACGGGGAGCATGAGCTTCATGACGGTTCCTCGGAGGGCGCTGCGCGGACGGCGGTGATCGAGCCCGCGCGCGGCGCCATGCTATACCAGCCCGAGCGGGCCTGCCATGCGAGTGCTTCTCCTCCTCCTCGCGGCTTGTACGGCCGCTCCTGTCGACACGCCGGACTCCGCCGGTCCCGACACCCCGGCGGTGGTCCCGTGGACCGGCAGCCACGCGCCCCTCGCCGAGGTCTCCCCCGGCGGGCGCACGTGGCGCCGCGGCATCGTCCACCTGCACTCCCACTACTCGCACGACGCCTGCGACGGCGAGCCGATGCCCGGCGGCGTGCCCGACGAGGCCTGCCTCGCCGATCTCCGCCACGGCCTCTGCACGACCGCGATGGACTACGCGATGATCACCGATCATCCCGCCCACGCCGCCGAGCAGGACTGGGACGATCTGCTCCTCTCGCGGGAGGGGGACGAGGTGGTCGACGGCATCGCCAACCGCATCGCCTGCCCCGATGGTCACCGCGTGCTCACGATGCCGGGCATCGAGGACGAGCTGATGCCCATCGGGCTCGATCGGCCCGTGGCGGACACGCCCGAGGAGCGCGACCGCCTCTACAACGGCACCGACGCCGAGACCCTCGCCGCCGAGATCGCCGCCGGCGCGACCGTCCTGCAGGCCCACACGGAGGGCAAGTCGATCGAGACGCTGCTCGAGCGGCAGGCCAACGGGCTGTCGGGCGTCGAGATCTTCAACCTGCACGCGATGGTCGATCCCTCGATCCGGGAGGAGGATCTCGGGCTCGGGTCGTTCGACTACCTCGATGCCATCGGGCCGTTCCTCTCCGATGACACCGACGCCGAGCCCGACCTCGCGTTCCTCGGCATCTTCCAGGAGCAGGGGGTCTCGCTCGAACGGTGGGATGCCCTCTCGCGCGTCGCCCCCACGGTCGGGACCGCCGGCACGGACGCCCACGAGAACGCCCTCCCCATGCTGCTCTCCGACGGCGAGCGGGTGGACTCGTACCGCCGGATGATGATCTGGTTCAGCAACATCGCCCTCGTCGACGGCGAGAGCCCGGCGGACATCCAGGCCGCCATCGCCGCGGGGCACCTGTTCGTCGCGTTCGAGGTGCTCGGCACGCCCACGGGCTTCGACGTGGCGTACGCCGGCGTCGAGATGGGCGGCGCCGGCGCCCTCGGCAGCACCCTCGACGTGGCCTGCCCCACCCTCGCTCCCACGAGCCCCCGGAGCGGGGACGACCCCGAGATCACCGTCACCGTCCTGAAGGACGGCGCGGTCTGGCAGACCGGCTGCGGGAGCTTCCCGGTCACCGAGCCGGGCGTCTACCGCGTGCGGGCCGCCATCGTGCCGCATCACCTCGTGGGCTTCCTGGACGACCAGGCGGACACGCTGGTGCGCGAGTACCCCTGGCTCTACTCGAACAGCTTCCGGATCGGCTTGTAGGCCCATCCGCTCGTCGTGGGGCGGGCGGCGCCAGGACGCCGACGGGGGGCCCCCCGCCCGCCCCGGTTGACGCCCGGCCGCGCCAGTGGTACCGTTCGCGCTGCTCGGGAGTCCGAATGCGCGTGTCCGCGCTCCTCTTCGTCGCGTTCGCCCCGTTGGCCCTCCAGGGATGCAAGGGCTGCACCAAGGAGCCGCCTGTCGACGACGAGGATCCCGTCGGCGTCGACGAGCCCGTCGAGCCTCACGACGTCGGCCCCTGGCTCTCCATGCGCGCCATGCCCGACGGCCGGCCCGCCGTGGCGTTCTACGACCGTACGTCCGACGCCCTCGGCTTCGCGATCGGCACCGTCACCGACGGCGCCGTCACCTGGGCGATCGAGGAGGTCGACAGCTACCCCGACGCCAACGGCCTCAACCCGGGTGACTCCGGCAAGTACGCCAGCATGGCCGTCGCATCCGACGGCGTGGTCTGGGTCGTCTACCAGGACACCAGCAACGGCGTCCTCCGGTACGGCCGGCGCGACACCGGCGGCGTCTGGACCCTCGGCAGCGCCGACACCGGCGGCGGCCCGAGCTTCGACTCCGGCTACTGGGCCTCGGTCGCGCTCGACCCCTCGGGCAACCCCGTCGCCGCGCACTACGACGCGGGGAAGAGCACGCTGCGCGTCGCCCGCTGGAACGGGACCGCCTTCGCGTCCTCCATCGTCTACGAAGGCACGGAGCACCCCGCGGCCGACACCGCCAGCGAGGCGGCCGAGGCCAACGCCGGCGAGTACGCCAAGATCGCCATCGCCGCCGACGGCACCGAGTACATCGCCTTCTACGACCGCGCGTGGGGGGCCTTGCGCCTCGCGAGCGGCAACGTCGGCGGCTACTCGATCGAGCTGGTGGACGACTCCAGCGCCGGCGTCGCGGCCGACGTCGGCCAGTGGCCCGATCTCCTGGTCGACGGCGCGAACCTCAGCATCTCGTACCACGACGTGACGAACCAGGATCTCAAGCTCGCCGTCGGCCGCGCCGGCGGCCCCTGGAACATCGAGACCGTCGACACGGGTGACCACGTGGGCGCCGACAGCGCGATCTACGCGGACGGCTCCGACGCCGCGATCCTCTACTTCGACGGCGCGAACAACGACATGAAGCTCGCGCGGAAGAGCGGCGGCAGCTGGGCGCTCGAGACCGTGGGGAGCACGGGCGCGGCGGTGGGCTACCACAACGAGACCGTGGACCTCGGGGGCACCCGCTACGTGGCCTCCTACGACTACACGAACCGCGGGATCTGGTTCTCCGCCCTTCCCTGATCGGGGTCGCACCTGCTCCCTCTCCTCCTCCTCCTCGGCGCCGCGGCCCAGGCCTGGGCAGGCGTCGTCCGCGTCGACGTGCTGGACGTCGGTCAGGGTGACGCCATCCTGATCCGGACCCCGGCCGAGAAGACCATCCTCATCGACGCGGGGGATGGCGGCGTGAGCGTTCCCGCGCTGCTCACCGGGCTCGGCGTCAAGTCGCTCGATCTCGTCATCTCGACCCACGCCCACGCCGACCACATCGGCGGGATGGACGAGGTGCTCGACGCCTTCCCGGTCCGCAACTACATCGACAACGGCCTGCCGCACACCACGCGCACCTACGAGGGCGTGATGTCGCGGATCGAGCAGAAGGCGATCCCCTACCGCACCGGCGTGGTGGGCACCTCCTTCAAGCTGGACGACGGCGCCGTGCTCGAGCTGCTTTTCCCGACGGAGACCCCGCTCCGAGACACCCGGTCGGATCTGAACTCGAACTCGGTGGTGGCCCGCCTCACGCACGGGAACGACTGCTTCCTGTTCACGGGGGACTCCGAGGAGCCCACCGAGCGCGCGCTCGTGGCCGCGGGGCTCGGCCAGTGCGACGTGCTGAAGGTCGCGCACCACGGCAGCAACCACTCGTCGTCGCCGGCCATGCTCGCCGCCGTGAAGCCGAGCATGGCCGTCATCAGCGTCGGGAGCGGCAACCGCTACGGACACCCCGGCGAAGAGACGATGGGCCGCCTTGAGCAGACCGGCGCGGCCCTCTACCGCACGGACCTCCAGGGCCAGATCACTTTCCTGTCGGACGGGAAGAAGATCGCCGTGGAGACCGCGGGCCCCCGCACCGCACCCCCGGTGCGCGCCGCCGAGGACCGCATGTCCGCCGCCGGTCCGGCCGCCGCCTCCGGGCGCGCGGCGGTGAACGTCTCGGCGATCCGCCCGGCCCACGACCTCACGCCCGCCTCCGTCGAGAGCATGCCGGCTGCGGCGTGTGCGTTCCCCGCGAGCACCTCGAGCGAGGTCTTCCACGAGGCGAGCTGCGGGAACGCCGAGCGCATCTCCCCCGGCAACCTCGTCTGTTACGAGACACGCGAGAAGGCCCTCGCCGCCGGCCGGCGGCCCGCGGGTTGCTGCAAGCCCTGATCGGAGGTCGCATGATCGTCGTTGACCGCATCGAGGACGAAACCGCCGTGCTGGAGATCGCCGGCCGGACCGTCGACGTGCCGCTCGTGGAGCTCCCCCCCGGCGTGAAGGAAGGCGATCGCCTCGCCTTCTCCGTGCTCCCGCCCGGCAGCACCGACGACGCCGAGGCGCGCCTCGCGCGGCTGAAGGCGCGCACCCCGCAGGGCCCCGGCAGCTTCGACCTCTGACGCCCCCCGGAGCGGGCTCCCGGCCCGCTCGGATGCGCCCGCCCGGCTCTCCCGAACGCCCTGGCCCCCTTCCCCGAGGCCCCCATGCGCAAGCTCCTCGCCTGTCTCCTCCTCGCCTTCGTCTTCGCCGGCCCGGCGGACGCCGCGGTGGACGTGAACACCGCCGATCTCGCCGAGCTCGAGACCCTCCCCGGCATCGGCCCGTCCAAGGCCGCCGCGATCATCCAGTACCGCACCGAGCACGGCCCCTTCTCCACGGTGGACGACCTCGACAACGTGCCCGGCATCGGCGCCTCCACGCTGGCCAGCCTCCGGGAGCAGGTGACCGTCGGCAAGGGCGGCAAGTCCGTGACCGTGGCGAGCACCACCGCGAGCACCACCGCGCCCACCAACGGCGCGACCGCCGCGGGGGCCAGCGCCTCCACCAGCAGCGCCGCGAGCGCGCCCGCGGGCGCCTGCTCGGTCAACATCAACACCGCCGACGCGACCGCCCTCGAGGACCTGCCCGGCATCGGCGCCTCCAAGGCCGCGGCCATCCTCCAGTACCGCGTCGACAACGGGCCCTACACGAGCTGCGACGGGCTCGACAACGTCTCGGGCATCGGCCCGTCCACGATCTCCGGCCTGCGAGACTGCTGCACCGTGAAGTAGGATGGGTGGATGTTGCTCTTCCTCGGGTTCGCCTGCTCGACGCCCGACGACCGCTCCACCGACGGGGAGCTCGCCGACACGGACCTCGCCGACACGGGCGGGGCCGACGACACCGGCGCGCCCGACACCGCGGACACCGACGACACCGACGACACCGAGGATCCCGGGCCCTCCTGCGCCGAGGAGCCCGAGCCCCCGGCCGTGAGGGACACCGGGGAGCCGCCGCGCGCCGCCGCCACGCTCACCGGCCACATCACGTGGACCCTCGCCTTCGACGCCGACGCCGAGGCCGACGGCTTCGTCGACTGCACCTACATGCGGACGTACGCGCAGCTCGAGGTGGGGGACCAGGGCTATCTCTGCCCGGACTGCTCGCTGCTGACCACGGGCACCGCCGTCATGACCGAGGGCTACGAGGACTGCTTCTCGCAGATCTCGGACGCCGAGGCGGAGCGCGTCGAGCACCTCGGCCTCGGGGAGGTCGAGGGGGCCGCCCACTTCTTCCGGTCGGGCAGCGAGAACGTCTCCCTCACCGACATGGGCCCGATCGAGGGGGATGCCCCCTTCCGCATCGCGTACACGAACGAGTCCGAGCTCGAGACCGGCGGCACCATGGTGCTCGCGCTCGCCGGGGAGCTCTCCCTCGGCACGTCCGACGGGGAGACCATCGTGGACGTCGAGGGCGCGCGCACCGAGCCCTACACGTGCGGCTGGCCGCTGAACAACCCGGGCGGCCCCAACAGCGGGTGGACCGTTGCGAACGGCGCCGTCTTCCCGAACGTCCGCCTCGACGACCAGTGCGGCGACGCCGTCGATCTCTGGGACTTCCGCGGGCACTACCTCGTGATCGACTCCTCCTCGCCCGACTGCGGGCCCTGCCAGAGCATGGCGATGGGCGCCGAGGCGTTCAAGGCGCGCATGGAGGCCGCCTGCGCCCCGGTCGAGATGATCACGCTCCTCAACGAGTCGCTGCGGGCCATCAACAAGCCGGCGGCGCCCGAGGTGCTGCAGGACTGGGCGGACACCTTCGGCCTCACCTCCCCCGTCCTCGCGGACAAGGGCGCGGGCTACGCGTTGTTTCCCGGCTACCTCGGCATCGAGAGCGGCATGAGCTACCCCGCGGTCATCCTCGTGGATCCCGACGGAGAGGTCCTCTACGGCGCGACCGGCTTCTCCGACTGGGCCGAGTTCGAGGACATCCTCCTGGCCGACTGGGAGGCCCGCGGGGGCTAGGTCCTCGACGGGGGCCCCCTCGGGCCGCCCGTTCGATCAGCGCTCTTCCATGTAGGTGTCGAGCTTGACCGCCTGCTTGGCCATGTTGTCGATCAGCAGGTTGAGCGCGGCGTTCTCCGGCATGTCCCCCACGAGGCGCGCGACCACCCAGGTCGCCTGGATGCTGCGGGAGCCGGACCCGTCGGGCAGGATCATCCGCAGGTAGTATTGCTGTTCGACCTCGATGAACGTCGAGGTGACCTCGGCGGGATCGCGGAGCCAGGTGCGCTCGGCGTAGACCCGCCCCATCTCCGTGTCGATCCACCGGTACTGGACGCGGCTGTGGGTGTCGACCTGCATCAACACGTAGTCGAACGAGGCGTGGACCTCGGCCTCCAGCCAGTCGCACTCGCCCGACGCGAAGCAGGCGGGATCCCCTTCGAATTCGCGCTCGAAGGCGGTGTAGGTGCTGGGGTAGATCAACATCGGGTCGTCCACCACGATGGCGTCGACCAGGGCTGCGGGCGAGAAGACGCTCATGTGGCCGACGGCCGCGCCGGCGAGCTCGTCGAGGTCCTGTTCGCCGTCCCCCAGGGCGTTGATCGCCTCGGGCGTGAGGTTGTCGACGGTGTAGCCCTCGAGCGTCTCGTCGATGCGGTCCTCGAGCCAGGACTCGAGGTTCACGGCGCCCAGCTCGAGCGGCTCGGGGTCCTCGCCGGGGACGTTCGTGTAGAGGTAGCCCACCAGCTCGTTGAGCTCTTCGGGCGCGTCGGGGGGCGGCTTGCAGCCGACGAGGACGACGAGGAGCGGGAGGAAGGAGCGCATGGTCTCCGGATCGTAGTCGTTCCTGGCCGTGATCGGCAATGGCAAACCGTGACCGGACCGGGCCTCCAGCTTGCCCTATCGTTCACTGTGACAATCCTGTGATGATTCCGACGGGAGTAATCCCCGATGTTGCATCGACCGCACGAGTTGCCGCTTTCCCGCCGCCTGGCCGAGGCCGCGGCGCTCACCCTCCTCCTCACCGCCGCCTACCTCGGGGCCGGAGCATGGTCGCCCCCCCACGGAGAGCCGCTTCGGCACGTGTTCGACGCGCGCATTCCGTTCGTCCCCGAGAGCGTGTGGCTCTATCTTCCCGGCTACTGGGCCTGCTTCGTCGTCCCGGTCCTCGTCCTGCGCGACGCGCGGCAGTTCCGCGCCGCGATGACCGGCCTGACCATGCTCACGGTGCTCGCGACCCCGTTCTTCCTGCTCTTCCCGGTCGCCGCGCCGCGCCCGCCCCTCCCGTCCGACGCGACGTTGAGCGGGGCGCTCGTGCAGTGGCTCTACGCGACCGATCCGGTCGGCAACACCTTCCCGTCCCTCCACGTCGCGAACGCGACCTACTGCGCGGTGGTGACCACCGCGGCCAGCCGTCGCTGGGGCGCCGTGGTGTGGGGGCTCGCGACCGGAGTGGCGGTCAGCGTGCTCACCTTGAAGCAACACTGGCTGGTCGACATCCCCGCCGCGTGGGCGCTCGCGACGTGCGGGGCCGCGGCGTGGCGCGCGCAGCTCGCGGCCCCCTCGGTGCTCGCGGCGCTCCCCGCGCGGATGGCGGGTTGGTGGGCCCCCGCTGATACGCCCCCGGTCCGTCAGCGCGTACGTGTCCGCGCCGGCCGCCGCCGTTCGGGGCGCTAAGACGAGCGGGGCGCGGAGACGCCCCCGCCTACAGGATCACCGAACGATGTTCGTCGGGTTCATGTTCATGGGGATCGGGGTGTCGTCCCCCTGGCCGTTGAACGCCAGCGTGCCGCGCAGGAGCCGGCCGGTGTTGGCCGCGGGGCGCGCGAACCGACAGCTCGAGCGCGCGAAGACGGGGCGGGCGGGCTCCTTCGCGACGCGGGGCGGCCGCTTCGCGAACGGGATGGCGATCTCGAGGCCGAAGTGGTCGCTCACGCGCATCCACCCCTTGGCGATCTCGACGCGACGGACGCGCGTGCCCGGATGGCGGGCCAGGAACGCCTCGTTGACGCCCACGCGGTCGTAGGCCGCCCCCACGTCCCAGTTGTCGTCGGTCCGGCGGCGGTCCCAGCCGCCGGCGAAGGTGCCCATCGGCCGCGGGGCCGGGGGCGCGTCGGCGACCGGGAGGTCCTGGGGGGACGCCACCGTGTCCGTCACCGTCTCGGGCGGCGCGAGCTGGTCCGCGGCCGCGGCGGTCGGGGCCTCGCCCTGCTGGCCGGCCGGGCGCCCCAACGCGGCGAGCGTCACGGTCTCGTCCAGGGTGGCCATCGCCACCTCTCGGTTCCAGGGCCACGCGAGGTCGATGCCGGTGCGCGTCCGGAAGTGGTCGACCGTGGCGTCGTCGATGGCGCGGGCCCGCGTCACGCGCGCCTCGTCGGCCTCCCGACGCGGCTGGAAGCCCGCCAGCAGGTTGAGATCGCCGGTGATCAGCGTGGCGCCTTCGGGATGGCCGAGGTCCTCCGCGAGGTCGGCGAACTGGCCGGCGCGCCCCCGCCGGCCCTCTCCCGCGCCCCGCTCGGGCCGCTTGCGGTAGCTCGCCTGCGTGTGGCTCCACACGAGGTGGGTCTCGTCGATCTGGAGCCCCGCCCACCCCTTCCGGAACCCGAACACCCGACCGAGCACCCCCTCGGCGAACGAGGTCGGCGTCGCCCGGTAGCGACGACCGGCGTCCCCGCTCACCTTTCGCTCGATTCCGTCGGCGCGCTGCCGCACCCCCATCGCGAGGCCGGCCGGCGGCCGCCCCGTGTCGAGCGCCGCCCAGCGGTAGCCGTCGTGGTCCTTCACGGCGGCCTGGGTGTAGAAGCACCACTCCGGCGTCCAGGCGTCGAACGAGCCCGTCAGCCGGGCCTCGGAGAGCAGCAGGAGGTCCACCCCCGCACCCTCGGTGCGCAGGTAGTCGGCCAGCACCTCGTTCCGATCCCGACGCTTCGTGCCGGTGATGATGAACTTGAGGTTCTGGGCGAGGACGGTCACCTCCCCGTCCGGGTCGCGGAGCGACGGCTCGGAGGGGCAGTGTGCGGCGAAGGCGTAGGGTACCAGGAGCGCGAGCATGTTCCTCCCGAGCTTCATTGTAGCGCCGGCTCGGACGATTGGGCGCCCCTCATCGGCATGGGGTGCGGCGCCTGAACCCGCGGCCCGCGCACATCATCCCCAGGAGCAGTACGGGCGCGACCCTCGCTGCGCTCGGGCCCGGGCTGCTCCGGGCGCGCGCTTCGCGCTTGGTCCGCCGCTCCGCGTCGGGACCGGCCAGCGTTGCCGGCCGCCCTGCGCATCCCTCGCGCGGGGGCGCGTGGGGGGGGACCGTGGCGGGGGCCGGTATACTCCCCGCGATGCCGGACCTCACGCTCGTCTTCGACCTCGATCAGACGCTCGTCCGCGGCGAAGCCCTGGACTGGGCGTGCTACCTCGACGCGTGTGACGACGCGCTCGGCCTCCAGGTGCGGCGGGACGACGACTGGGCCGCGTACCCCGTCCTCACCGACCTCGGGCTGCTCGACGGCCTCTCCCAGCGGTACCGCGGCCAGGCGGCGACCCCCGCCGAGCGCGACCGGGCCGACTACCTCTCGCGACTCCAGGTCGTCGTCGCGGAGACGCCCACGGTCTACTCCCCCGTCGCCGGGGCGGTCGCCCTCCTCGAGGCGCTCGCCGGCGTGGCGCGCGTGGGGATCGCCACCGGAAACCTGCGCGCGGCCGCGACGCTCAAGCTCCGCGCCTCGGGGCTCGATCGCTTCGCGCTCCCGGTCGTGTGCAGCGAGGACGCCCCCGATCGCCCGGGGCTCGTGCGCGCGTGCCTCGCCCGGCTGGGCTCCGACGCCACGCCCCACGCCGTCTCCATCGGCGACGGCGAGTGGGACGTGGACGCCGCCGCGGCCCTCGGCCTCCCGTTCCTCGGCGTGGCCGTCGATGATGCCCGCGCCGCCCGCCTCCGCGCGCGAGGCGCCCGCGAGATCGTCCGCGACTTCACCGACCTCGCGGACGTGCGGGCGCGGCTCGGGCGGTTGGCAGGAATGGGGCCCTGACGCCGCGGGCGGGCGACTACCAATAGTAGGGGTCGTCCCACGGGATGTCGAAGCCGCGCCAGATGCCGATGAGGGTGGGCTCGCCGTCGGCGACGTAGACGTCGAAGAGGTCAGCGTAGCCGTCGGCGTCGACATCACCGACAGCGAGCTTGTCCGCACGTAAACCGGTCCGGACGCGGCGCTCGGGGAGGGGTTTTGCCCCAACACGAAGTCTGCCTTCCCGCCGCCCGTCACATCGGAGATCATGCCAAAGGAGCCCGCCTTGTTTCCTTCGGTCTGATAGGCCCACCAAAGCGACGCATCCGGCTCCTGGACGCCGGAGCCCCCCCCCTCCGCGAGCGGCTCCCCGTCACAGTCCTGGTCCACCGCGTCGCAATACTCGACCGCGCCGGGGTGTACCCACGCGTTCGCATCGTCGCAGTCGTCCCCGCCCACCGTTGCGTCTCCGTAGCCATCGCTGTCGGCATCCGTGGTCGGCGGCGCGGTGTCCCCGGTTTCGTCCGTGTCCTCGGATGTGTCGCCGGTTTCATCCGTGTCGGTCGCGGTGTCCGGGGTGACCAGGCTCACGGTGCGCTTCTCGGTCCTCTCGCTCTGGGTGACGACGACGAACGACACGCCGCCCGTGGCGCCGTAATCGGGGCCGAGGGAGAGGCCGTCGAACACCACCTCCTGCCCCGTCCTGAGGTCCAGGAGCACTGGAGCGTCCGCGGCGGCAACACCCGCGCCGGAGAGCAGATCCGTGGCCGGGGTGGCGAGCACCTCGAAATCGCTCCCAGGGCCGATCCACAGCGAGATCAGGTCGTAGCGACCGTCGCCGTCGAAGTCTTCGCGACCGAGGGGAGAGAGCCCAGTGTCGTGCGTCCCGCAGAGCCCGTCTCCGTCGAGGTCACCGAGGGATTCGGACCGGCCTTCGAACCGGTAGCCGTCCTTCGTGCGACTCGACCAGGAGAGGATCGTGTCTACGTCCCCCAGGGTCCGCTCGGGTTCCGGGCCGGTGCGGTAGCGCGAGCCCAAGGGCCTTGAACCTTAGGCGGCAGGATATCTCCCATCCTCGGCCCTACGGTTCATCGCGTGGGCTGGTCTGGGCGGCATCTGAACCGTAGAGCGAGGGATCCCGCTCACCTTCGGCCCTACGGTTCAAAATGGGGCCCGTCTTCGAACCGTAGGAGCGAGGATCCCCCAGATCTTCAGCCCTACGGTTCATCGCGCGTCGGCGCCTCCGTCGGGACCGGTTCGGGAGTCGGCTTGGAACCTCTCCCGCCCCGACGGGCGCGTCGAGCGCTGGGCCGCCACCGCCTCGGGGCCAAAGGCCACGCCGCGCGAGGGGGCCTGGAGGGGGGCGCGGGCAGCCCACCCGGCCTGCCGAAGGCAGCGCAGGTGCCCACGGCCCGCGCCCGTCGGCCCGCGCGCGGCGGGACGACGGAGGGCGGAGCCCGACCCCGGAAGGCACCCGGCCCCGCGTCCGCGCGGGGACGCGCCCCTATTCGCGCTCGCCCCGTCTTCGCTTCGAGCGCTACTCCCGCTCGAAGACCGCCGCCGCCCCCATCCCCCCGCCGATGCACATGCTCACGACCCCGTAGCGGGCGTTGCGGCGGGGCATCTCGTGGAGGAGCGTGGCGACGAGCTTGGCGCCCGAGCAGCCGAGGGGGTGGCCGAGGGAGATCGCGCCGCCGTTCACGTTGACCTTGGCGGGGTCGAAGCCGAGCTCGCGCACGCAGTACACGGCCTGGGCGGCGAAGGCCTCGTTGAGCTCGACGAGATCGATGTCGCCGACGGTGAGGCCCGCCTTCGCGAGCGCCTTGGGGATCGCCGCCACGGGGCCGATGCCCATGATTTCCGGGGGCACGCCGGCCACCTGGTAGGAGCGCAGCACGCCGAGGATCGGCAAGCCGAGCCGCTCGGCTACCTCGCGGGCCATGATGATGGTGGCCGCGGCACCGTCGCTCGTCTGGGACGAGTTGCCGGCGGTGGCCGTGCCACCCACCTTGAACGCCGGCTTGAGCTTCGAGAGCCCCTCGAAGGTGGTGTCGGCGCGCGGGCCCTCGTCGGTCGTGAAGAGCAGGTTCTTCCAGCCGCTGTCGGTCGACAGGCGGGTCTCGATGGGGATGATCTCGTCGACGAAGCGCCCCTCGCGGATGGCGGCGAGGGCCTTCTGGTGGGAGGCGACCGCGAACCGGTCCTGCTCTTCCCGGCTCACGCCGAAGCGCTCGGCCACGTTCTCGGCGGTGATCCCCATCGGCGTGTAGGCAGCGGGGCGGGACTCCATGAGGCCGGGGTGCGGGGAGGGCTTCTGGCCGCCCATCGCGATCTGGCTCATGCTCTCGACGCCGCCGGTGAGCGCGACATCCTGCCACCCGGCGGTGATCGCCGCGGCGGCCTGCGCAAGGGACTGGAGCCCCGAGCTGCAGAAGCGGTTGACGGTGACGGCCGAGACGCTGTCCGGCAGCCCGGCGATGAACGAGGCGATGCGGGCCACGTTCATGCCCTGCTCGGCCTCGGGCATGGCGGAGCCCATGACCACGTCGTCGATGAGGGCGGGGTCGAGCCCCGGTACCTTCGCGAGGGCCCCGCGCATGACCTGGCCGAGCAGCTCGTCGGGACGGGTGTCCTTGAGGCTGCCGCGCCCGCTCTTCCCGACCGCGGAACGCACCGCGGCGACGACGACGACTTCACGCTGACGCATGAGGAACTCCATGGGGCCGGGGGCCTAGTTGCGGAGGGGCTTGCCCTTCTCGAGCATGTGCTGGATGCGGGCCACCGTCTCGGCGTTGCCGCAGAGCGAGAGGAAGGCCTCGCGCTCGAGATCGAGGATGTCCTGCTCGGTGCGGACGGCGTTGTTGGGGATGTCCCCGCCGGTGAGCACCCACGCGAGCTTCTTCGACACCACGATGTCGTAGGGGGTGATGAACCCGCCCTCGCGCATCTGGTAGAGGAACAGCTCGATCGCGGCGCGACCGGAGGCGCCCGGGAGCTTGAACGTCTTCTGGCGCGGCGCCTTGTAGCCGGCCTGGACGAGGCCGAGGGCGAGGCGCTTGGCATCCCCGATCTGGCGATCGGCGTCGAGCGTGAGGCGGTCGGAGGGGCGGAGGAACCCCGCGTCACGGGCCTCCTCGCCGGACGTGGCCACCTTGGCCATGGCGATGTGCTCGAACGCCTTCTGCACGAAGGGGTTCGGGTCGTAGGCGACGCCCGGGGGGATGTCCCCCATGTACCGGGCCAGCATCTCCTTGCAGCCGCCGCCCGCCGGGATGAGGCCGACGCCGACCTCGACGAGGCCGGCGTAGAGCTCGCCCGCGCCCTGCGTGGCCGCGGAGTGCATGGTGACCTCGACGCCGCCGCCGAGGGTCAGGCCCCAGGGCGCGGTGACGACGGGCTTGTCGCTGTACTTCGCGCGCATGAGCAGGTTCTGCAGGCCGGTGACGCTGTCACCGATGGCCTTCCAGTCCTGCTGCATGGCGCCCATCAGGATCATCAGGATGTTGGCACCCGCGCAGAACGCGTTGCCGCCCTGGTTCCCGACGACGAGCGCGTCGAACTTCCCGGCGTCGAGCAGGTCGAGCGCCTTCTCGTACATGGGGAAGATCTGGTCGTCCAAGGCGTTCATCTTGCTGTGGAACTCGAGGCAGGCCACGCCGTCCCCGAGGTCGAGGATGGACGCCGACACGTTCCGCGCCACCTCGCCGCCGCGCGCGCGCACGTCGTCGAGGAGGAGCTGGCCCTCGCTCTGCGGGACGCGCTTGACGCCGCCCGTGTAGAAGGTGCGCTCCTTCTCGCCGGTGGCTGCGCGCGCGTAGAAGGACGTGCGCCCGCTGGCGAGCATGTCCTTGACCCACGTGGGGACGACGCGGCCCTCGGCCTCCATGCGGGCCACGGACTCGGGGACACCGATGGCGTCCCAGCTCTCGAAGGGCCCCATCTCCCAGGCGAAGCCCCAGCGCATGCCGCGGTCGATGTTGACGATGTCGTCGGCGATCTCGCCCACGCGGTTGGCCGCGTAGATCAAGGTGTCGGCGGTCACGTCCCACACGAACTTCGCGGCGGCGTCGGTGCCCTTGAGGATGATCTTCAGGCTCTCGGCGGGGGTCTCGGCCTTGCGGGCGGCGCCGAGGCTGTCGTAGCGCGCCTTGGTCTGCGAGCGGTACTCGCGGGTGCCGAGGTCGAACACGAGGATCTCGCTCGACCCGTCGTCCTTCTTGACCTTCTTGTAGAAGCCCGCGCCCGACTTCTCGCCGAGGTTGCCGCGCTCGATGAGGGCCTGGAGGTACTCGGGCACCACGAAGGTGTCGCGCTGCTCGTCGTTCGGGCAGCCGGCGTGGATGCCCTCGATGACGTGCTTCAGGGTGTCGAGCCCGACGAGATCACCGGTGCGGAACACGGCGGACGCGGGGCGGCCCGTGGGCTTGCCCCAGATCATGTCGACCTGCTCGACGGTGAAGCCACCCTCGACCATGCGCCGGAAGATCGAGCAGATGCCGAACGTGCCGATGCGGTTCGCGATGAACGCGGGCGTGTCCTTGCCGTAGACGATGCCCTTGCCGAGCACGCGCTCGCCGAAGTCGTGCCAGGTGGCGACGACGTCCGCCTTCGTCTCCGGGCCGGTCACGAGCTCGAGGAGCCGCATGTAGCGCACGGGGTTGAAGAAGTGGGTCACCAGGAAGTGCTGGCGGAGCTCCTCCGGCATGCCGTCGGTCATCGCGGCGATGGGGATGCCGGACGTGTTCGAGGAGACGATGCTGCCGGGCTTGCGGTTGGCCGCGACCCAGGCGAACACCTTCTTCTTGATCGGGAGGATCTCCGCGACCACCTCGATGATCACGTCACACTCGGCGAGGCGGGCCTTGTCGGCCTCGTACTCGCAGGGGCTGATCCGCGACACGTCCGCGGCGCGGTAGAGCGCGGCGGGCTTGAGCTTCGGGAGGTTGGCGATGCCGGCCTTGGCGACGGCGCGGGGATCGGATCCCTCCTTCGGAGGAATGTCGTAGAGCAAGCTGTCGATGCCGGCGTTGGCGAGGTGGGCCGCGATGCCCTGCCCCATCACGCCAGCCCCGAGGACGGCGACCTTCTTGATGGCCATTCGGTACCCTCTGAATGAATCCTCATTCAGCTATGCTCCGGGCGAGCGAACGGCAAGCCATCCCGTGCTCGACGGTTCACGTTGACCGGGCGACCTCGGAACGACCCGCGAGGGGCCCCGGGGGGAGGCCTAGAGCCCCGCCTGCAACAACGCGTCCTCCACCCAGTAGACGCCCATGTTGTCGCGATCCAGCCCGTCCGCGTGCTCGCGGAGGTAGTCGGCGAGCAGCAGGTCCTGGCGCAGCCAGTCCGTGACCTCCGCGGGCACGACCGGAGGATCCGTGAGGTCCGGGTTCATGGCGGCCACCGCCATCTTGAGCTGGATCCAGCGGTCCTTTCCGCCGCGGATCATGAAGCGGCGGAACTCGGGCCAGCGCTCGGAGAGCACCACCCAGGCCCACTGCGCCTCGGAGAGCTCGCGCATCGCCCGGGCCTCGAGGGTGTAGTCGGAGAGCATCAACACGCGGGCGGAGAGCCGCTCGAGGAAGCGCGGGATCCCGAGCTGGCGGTGCGACGCGGCGACGGTGAGC
This sequence comes from Deltaproteobacteria bacterium, assembly GCA_036676765.1. Lineage (GTDB taxonomy): Bacteria > Myxococcota_A > UBA796 > UBA796 > SXON01 > CAJBVW01. Next base: position 19,385 of record JAKFCH010000313.1, on the reverse strand, counting down.
GAGTTGAGCGCGTCGTCCCCGAAGGCACGGCGCACGACGATCTCGCCCGCGCCGATGTAGCGACGCAGGAGCCCGCCGATGCGCCGGAGCTCGACCTTGGGGACGGTGACGGTGAAGTCGACCAGCTCGTCCAGGATGCGGGTGGCGGCGAGGTTCGACAGCTCGCCCTCGCGCGCGCGGATGGAGGCGACCCCCGCCTCGCGGCCCAGGGCGATGACCACGGCGAGGTCGGCCCCGCCCGCCACGAGGAGCCGCACGCCGTCGAGGAACGCGATGCGGATGGGCGCGGCGAGCTGGTCGAGATCGGCCACGAAGACGACCAACCGGCCCCGCTGCCCCTGCTTCACCTGGTCGACGAGCTGCACCATGCCCCGGCGCATCCGATCGACGGGATCGGCGTCGTTGGGGGTGAGCGCCGAGCCGGCGGTCTCCGGCACGGTGCCGTCGAACCGCAGGCGGTTGAGCTGGCTCACGATGTCGCGCGCGCGGTCGATGTGGCTCACGACGTTGCCGCCGCCCGTCCGCGCGATCGTCGCGACGAGGCCCGCCATGAGGTTGCCCTGCTTGGCGTAGACCGAGGGGTTGTACCACGTCGTGACGCCGAACACCTCGGGGGCCACCTCCGTGCCGAGGGCGTCCCGCTCGTTCTCGATGTAGTGCATGCAGCGGCGCATGAACTCGGTCTTGCCGGACCCGGGCGCGCCCTGCACGTGGGCGACGGTGCCCGGGCCCTGTCGGATCAAGGTGCGGACGAACGAGCGGGCGAGCCGGTCGAAGCCGAGCGCGTCCTCGTTGGCAACCCGCCCGCGCATGTCGCGGGGCGTCAGGGACTCGGAGATGGGCATGCCGCCAATGCTACCCGAAAACGTTTCGGGCGGCTTACTCGGCCACGTCGATATTGCCGCGCTCGTCGATGGTGAGCGGGAGCAGGCCGAACGGCGTGTCGACGTCGACGTTCGCGGCCAGATCCACGTCGAGCCGCTCGCCGGAGGCGGCCGCGGCCAGGGCGTTGATCGCGTCGATGTAATCGACACCGAACGGGATGGTCACGGTCTTGGTCGTCGCGCCCGGGACCTCGGCGACCTCCTCCATGGCGCCGTCCCCGACGCGCGCGCCCGCGAAGCTCATCTGGAAGTCGAGGTTCGAGAAGTCGAGGGCCGAGCCGTGGTCGTTGTCGAGGTCGATGTCGAGCCCGAACTGCACGTCCCGCTCGTCGGCGGACTCGATGCGCAGCTGGCCGAGGTCGATCCGCGGGGTGCGGAGGGCCGGGAACGAGCCCTCCTCGTCGATCCCGATGTCGACGGGGCCGAGGTCGGTGTCGAAGCCGAAATTGCCCTGGAGCCCGAAGCCCAGGTAGTCGAGGCCGCGGGTCGCCTCGACGGCGTCGAAGATGTTGGCGAAGTTCAGCCCGACCGGGAGGGAGAGCTCGCTCGTCGCGTCAGCGGCGAGGTCGATGCCCTCGGGGTCGTCACCCGAGATGAGCTCGATGCCCTCGAGGCCCAGCGCGTAGCTGAAGCGCGCGAGGGGGATGCCGATGGGGTTCGGGTTCTTCACGTCGAACACGAAGTCGACGTCGATGTGCTCGAAGTCGATGCCCGTGAGCTCCAGGCGCTGGAACTTCACGGTGGGGATGAAGGCGGAGAAGTCGCCACCCGTGCAGCCGAGGAGGAGGGTGAGGATCATCTGAGGAGCTCCTTTGCGGGTACCGCACCTTGGACGCCCGAGGTGGAGAGAGATTCGAGGGGCGTGGGCTCGCCCGGCGGCAACACGACGACCGCGCGGATCTCCGCGGGCGTGAGCCACGAGGCGAGGAGCGCGTCCAGCGGCGCCTCGGGCGAGGGTACGGGCGGGGTGGCGACATCGGCGGCGGCCCCCGTGGCGCCCCCGACGGGGTGCGCGAGCGAGGGCCAGGGGTGCGAGGCGAGGAGGTGGTCCCCCAAGGTGCGCGCGGCGGGGATGGTGGCCTCGGGCGCGAGGACGCGGCCGGCCTGCCAGGACGGGACCCAGCCGCCGCCGAGCACGTCGGCGACACGGGCGGCGACGTCCACCTCGGGCGCGAGGTCCAGCGCCACGAGCCGCCTCGGCTGACGGCGGAGCGACGCCACCGGCCCGTCGGGCCCTTCGAGGAGCGCTTCGACCCCGCCGCTGGAGGGGGCGTCGGGGTCGGCGGGGTGCCCGGCGACGAGGCAGCGCTGGCCCTCCGCGGTGACCACGAGCACACGCGCGTCCGGCAGGGGGAGGCGGGCGGAGGGCACGGGCGAGATGGAGAGGCGGGGGGGGAGCGATTCGAGGAGCGAGAGGTCGAGGGCGGCGCCCTCGGGAACGCCGACCACGGCGACGCTGCGGACGTAGCGCACCTCCTGGAAGGCCGCGACCTCCTGCTCGGTGAGCGTGGGGAGCACCGAGAGCCGCCCCTCGGGGGCGTGGCCATAGGGATGGCCGGTGTAGATCCAGGTGTCCCAGGCCCGCTCGGCGAGCGCGCGGCAGTCGAGCTTCGAGAGGGCGAGCACGGCGGACGCGCGGGCGTCGGCCACCTGCTCGGCGGTCGGCGGGGCGGCGAGGGCGCTCGCGAGCGCGGGCAGGCCCTCGACCGAGGTCGTGTACACCACGACCTCCGGCCCGACCTCCACCGTGGCGCCGGCGGCCTGCGCGACAGCGTAGGCGGTGACCCAGGCGAGCCCCTCCCGGCCCGGCGGATCGTGGGCGCTCCCGGCGCGCAGGGCCACCCGGACGGGATCGCCGGCGGGCAGCGACAGGGTGCGCACGGGGCCCTCGGCCGCCACGAGGGCGGGGGTCACCGCGGGCGGGCGAAAGGCGCAGGCGGCCAACAGCAGGACCATGGGACCGACCTAACCGACGCGCGCGCCGGAGCACGACGAGGGGTGCCCGGCGCCCTCCCGTCGCGAGTGACGGCGGCGTAAAACACCGATTGTTCCCACCCGGCCTACGATCCCCACGGGGGGCATCTACGGGCGGCAGCCCCACGCGGGCTCGTGGTATGATCAACCCGCCTCGCCCGTGCCGAAACCGGGAGCTTGCAATGACATCTGTGTCTCACTTGTTACCTCAAATCGACTTTTCAGTACCCACCCGCGACCTCGTGAGGATCCTCAAGGTGCCCCCCGACACCGTGTCGTCCCTGCCGGAGAGCGTGCTCTGGCGCGTCTTCATGGAGCTGCGTCGCCGCGGCGAGCCCCAGGCCGCGGGGCACTTCATCAACGGGCTCCGCACCCTCCACCGTCGCCGCACGCTGGGCAACGCCGACCTCTCCGTCACCGACAACGACCCCGACGAGCACCGCCTCGCCGAGGATCCGTACCTGGCCGAGCTCTGGAAGTCGTACAAGCGGTGCTTGTGCGCACACCGGACCGGTCCCGCCGCGCAGATCCTCCGAGAGGTCGAGCAGCAGGTCCAGGCGTCCTGAGCACGTGACCGGCCGGGCGGCGCTACGGAACGCCGCCCGACCGCTGGCTCGGTCGCGTCGTTCGCGGTACGGGGCCCGCCAGCCGGAGATCCCGATGCGTTTGGACTGGGCCGACATCCGCGCGCGTGGCGAGCGCGGCGAGGGCATCTCGGACGACGAGGCCCGCGCCATCCTCGACCTGTCCGCCCCCGAGGAGCTCGAGGCGCTCTGGGCCACGGCCCAGGCCGTCCGCCATGAGCACAAGGGCAACTTCGTCAACACCTGCGGCATCTCCAACGCGAAGAGCGGGCGCTGTGCCGAGGCCTGCTCCTTCTGCAGCCAGTCGGCCCACTACACGACCGACGCGCCGAAGTACCAGATGAAGGACGCCGCCACCCTCGTCACCGAGGCGCGCGAGGCGTGGAACAACGGCGTGCGCGAGTTCTCGCTCGTGGCGAGCGGCCGGTCGATGACGAACCGCAAGGAGCTCGACACGGTCAAGGAGGCGGTCGCCACGATCCGCGCCGAGACCGGCATGCAGACCTGCGCCTCGCTCGGGCTCATGTCCAAGGCCGGCCTCGCCGAGCTGCAGTCCGCGGGACTCCAGAGCGTGCACCACAACCTGGAGACCGCGCGGTCCTTCCACGCCGAGATCGTGCAGACCCACAGCTACGACGACGAGGTCGACACCATCAAGGCCGCGAAGTCGCTCGGCATGTACACCTGCTCGGGCGGCATCTTCGGCATGGGCGAGTCCTGGGCGCAGCGCGTCGAGCTCGCGATGGAGCTCCGCGACCTCGACGTGGACAGCGTTCCGCTGAACTTCCTGAACCCGCGCCCCGGCACCCCCCTCGGGGACAAGCACGATCTGACCGCGGACGACTGCCTCAAGATCATCGCCCTCTACCGCCTCGTCCTCCCGACGAAGGACCTCATCGTGTGCGGTGGCCGTTCCGTGAACCTGGGCGACCGGCAGACGGAGATCTTCCGCGCCGGCGCGAACGGCGTGATGATGGGGAACTACCTCACCACCGCCGGGCGCCCCGCCGACATGGACCTCGAGATGCTCGAGGCCGAGGGGCTCGTCATCCGGCCGCCGCCGCACAAGCCGCACCCGCCGAGCCTGCGCCCCTCCGTTCGCGTCGAGGGAACCGACAGCAACGGCGTCGCTTGAGCGAGCGGTACGCCGCGCTCGCGGGGCGCGTGGAGGCCGCGCGGAAGGACGGGCTCCTCCGCCGCCTCCGGCTGGTCGAGCCCACGGGCGGCACCGAGGCGCGGGTGGACGGGCGGGTCGTCACGCTCTTCTGCACGAACGACTACCTCGGGCTCGCCGACCACCCCGAGATCGCCGCCGCGTACCGGGGCGGGGGCGCCGGCGCCTCGCGGCTCATCAGCGGCAACCGGCCCGCGCACCTCGCCCTGGAGGAGGCCCTCGGCGCGCTCTACGGGCGGCCGGCCACGCTCTTCGGCAGCGGGTTCACCGCCAACCTCGCGCTCCTCTCGACCGTCCTCGGCCCCGACGACACCGTCGCCTCCGACGCGCTCAACCACGCCTCGATCATCGACGGCGTGCGGCTCTCCGGGGCGAAGAAGGTCATCCTCGACCACGGCCGGCCGGACATCCCCGCGGGCACCCGCCTCGCGGTCGTCGAGGGCCTCTACTCCATGGACGGGGATGTCCTCGACCTCCCCCGCTACTTCGGGGACCACTGGCTCGCGGTCGACGAGGCCCACGCCTTCGGGTGCCTCGGCCCCGGCGGGCGCGGCGCGGCGCTCGCGAAGGGGGTCGTCCCCGACTTCCTCATGGGCACGCTCGGGAAGGCCCTGGGTGTCGTGGGCGCCTTCGTGGTCGGGCCGCCGGAGCTGCGCGAGCTCCTGGTGAGCTTCGGCCGGAGCTTCGTCTACACCACCGGGCTCCCCGAGCCCGTCGCCCGCGCCGCGCTCGTGGGGCTGCGCCTCGCGGACGACGAGCGCCGCCAGCGCCTCGCCCACAACGCGCGCCGCCTGCGCGTCGGCCTCTGGCAGATCGGCGCCCGCGCCCTCGGGGAGGCCCATGTCGTGCCCATCCTCACGGGGGACCGCACGATGAAGGTCGCCGAGGCGCTGCTCGACCGCGGGTACTTCGCCCCGGGGATCCGCTGGCCGACCGTGCCGCGAGGGCAGGAGCGCGTGCGGGTCACCGTGAGCGCGGCGCACACGGACGCCCAGATCGACGGGCTGCTCGACGCCCTCGACGGGGCCCTCCGCGCCTGACTCGGAGGCCCGGTCAGCCGGCCGCGCGCGCTGCGGCGATGGACGTGAGGTGCGACGCGAGCGCGGCCGCGCCCTTCGCCAGGTCGGGCACGGCCGTGTGCTCCCAGAGGTCGGCGCGCCGGGCCTGCCCGAGCACGAACAGATCGGGGTGCGCGGTGCCGTCCGCGCGGAGGGCGGCGCTCGTCCCGGTCGTGCGGAGGCCGAGGTGATCGGCGTCCTGGAGCAGGATGCCCCGGGCGAGCAGCCCGCGGAGCAGGGATCCGCCCGAGCGCCCGAGATCGGTGTCGGGTCCGGTGGTGTTGACCACATGGGTGTACCGGGCCTGCTCCACCACGTCTGCACCCCGGCGTCGAACGGCGACCGCGATGCCGTCGAGGTCGGCGGACACCGCCACGACGTGCCCGGCGACGATCTCGAGCGCCCCCGAGGCCTGGAGGGCGCGGACATAGCGGAGCACCACCGCGGGCGCCCGGTGCCGGTGCACCTCCCAGTAGGGGCGGAGGTGGCGGAGGAAGCGCCGGCGCTCCACGGGCGTGAGCCCGGCCCAGATCGTGGGTGTGGCCGCCCGGAGGCCGTCGACGACGCCCTGCCACGCCTCGCCGTTCCCCGCGGCGGCGCGGCCCGCGGCGTGCAGGACACGGACGAGGCCTTCGAGAGGGAGGACTGCGGGGAGCGGCACCGCCGGCGCGGGCGGCGGTCCGCCGGCCTCGAGGTGCGGGAGCGGGAGCAGGCCGCGCCGCGACAGTGCGCGGATGGGCCCGCGGTGTCCTCGTTCGCGGAGCGACACCAACACGTCGAGCGCCGTCAGCCCGGTGCCGACGAGCAGGACGGGGTCGGTGGCGTCGATCCGCGCGAGCGCATCGGGCCGCCACGGGTCGGCGACGTAGCGGGGGTCGCCCACGAGCGCGGCCACGCTCGCCGGCGTCGCAGGCGGGGGATTGCCCGTCGCGAGCACGACCACGTCCGCATCGATCGTGTCGCCACCGGTGAGGAGGACGCGCCAGCCCGGTCCCCCCGGCTCGATCGTCTGGACGCGCGTGCGCACGACCCGCGTGGTGGATGCAGCCAGGGCGAAGGTGTCGGCCACGTAGGCGCCGTAGAGCGCGCGGGGGAGGAACGAGGCGGGCGCGGCGTCCACGCCCTGCATCCACGCCCACGCGAGGAAGTCCTCGGGCACGTCGGGAAAAAGGCTCATGCGGGCCGCGGGGACGTTGAGGAGGTGCGCGGGATCGGCGGCGTAGGCCACGCCTCGTCCGACCGCGTCGGGCTCCACGAGCGTCACGTCGACGCTCCCGGCGCGCGCGAGCTGGATCGCCAGGGCCGCCCCGCTGAACCCGCCGCCGACGATGACGACCCGGGGCCGCTCCGCGTCCGACGGGTGTGTGGTCGCGGGCGAGCGGACGGGCGGCGAAACGTGGAGCACGGAGACCTCGCGGACACCCCCCTGCGTTGCAATCCTCGCGCCAGGATCCGCCCACCGCTGCACGCGTAGGAACGCCCAGCGTTTTTCGGCCCCCGCCCTTCCCGGGGCCCGTGATCCCCCCGGACGCTTCACGGAAACCCGTGATCCGCGCGGAGACCCGCGGCGAGTCCGCGCTACAAACGGCCGCCGGGAAGGCGACGGATTAGACCTCGGCATGGAGCGCCCCTCCCCCCGCCGGGTCCTGGTCACCGGGTTCGGCCCGTTCCTCGACGTGATCGACAACCCGTCGGGCCGCGCCGCCCGCGCGGTGGACGGTCGCGCGGTCCGCGGGCTCCACATCGTGGGGATGGAGCTCCCCGTGGGCTTCGTCGACGGGCCCGCCCGTGCCGTCGCCGCCGCGACCGCGCTCGACGCCGTGGCGATCGTCGGGCTGGGCGTCGATCGCCGCACGCGCACCGTGGATGTCGAGACCCGCGCCTACAACCGCGGCGTCGGCCTCGACGTCCACGACCGCACCCTCCCCCTCCTCGAGCCCGGCGGCCCCGCGCTCGTGCACAGCAACGTCGACGCCGTGGCCTTCGCCGCCGCGCTGGGCGGCCGCGTGGACGACGACGCCGGGCGCTACGTCTGCAACGCCTGGCTCTACCTCGTGGGTCGCGCGCTCATGCCCGCGCGGCGGGTCGTGTTCGTGCACGTTCCCGACGAGGGGGTCGATCCCGAGCGGCTCGTGGCGGCGATCGGCGCGGTGTTCGGGGACCGGGCGCTCGCGGCGCGGTAGGGCCCAACCTCACGGATACCCGGGGGCGTTGCGGGGGCGGCGAGCCCCCGCAGGGCTGGACGGCCGAAGGCCGGCCGGCCCCCCTCTTCGAGAAACAGCCGGCGCTACCCCAGCAACCCGAGCACCGCGCCCGTCGGGTCCTCCACCACGGCGATCCGGCCCACGCCCTCGATCTCCACGGTCGGCAGCACCACGCGGCCCCCGTGCGCCGTGACCTTCGCGAGGGTGGCCTCGACATCGGCCACGCTCACGTAGGCCAGCCAGAACGGCGGCACGGCCAGCGGTGACGCGAGGATCGACGCGCGGGGCTCCCCGCCGGCCTTGAGCGCCCACCCCGCCCCGAGCGGGCCCATGTCGGCCACGCCGACGGTGTAGCCGAGCGCCCGAGCGTAGAAGCTCCGCACGGCGTCGTCATCGGTGAGGAGCTCGTCCCACACCAGGGCGTGGGGGCCGGTCAGCGGGGGCGGCGCCTCGCCCCGGAGCACGGCAAACGCGGCCCCGCCGGGATCGGCGAGCACGGCGAACCGCCCCCCGTCGGGCGTGTCCTCGGGCGGGAGCAAGGGCATCCCGCCGTTGGCCATCGCCTTCCCCACGGCGGCGTCGACGTCCTCGACGGCGACGTACGGGAGCCAGTGGGAGGGCCAGCCGAGCGCGGGATCGAGCGCGACGATGCCGGCCACCGGAGCGCCCTCGCGGAAGAAGCGCCCGTTGCGGCAGGTCCACCCGAAGACCTCGGCGTAGAACCCCGCCGCCACGGCGGGGTCCGTACACATCAGGTCGTGCCAGACGAAGGCGCCGTGCGTCACGCGCGGCTGCGGTAGCTCTCGGAGAGGATGCCCGCGACTTCGGCGCGGATGATGCGGTCGTCCGGGCGCTCGCCGCTCACGAGCTGCTCGCGGAGCTTCGTGCCCGAGATGCTGTAGGGCGCCACGCCGGGGTGGTTCTCGGTGAGGTCCACGCGGCCGATGTCCTCGTAGTAGGCGGCAAAACCAACCTTGACGGGCTTCGTGTGGAGCTCGCCGGGGAGCTTCTCGAAGATCTCCTGCGCGTCGAAGTCCCCCCAGATGGCGGACTTGTCGAAGTACGGGGCGTCGGCGTGCTTGCGCCCGATGACGATATTAGAGAAGCCGTGGTTCTGCCTGTAGATGCTGTGCATCACCGCCTCCGACGGGCCGCCGTAGAACATCTTCTGGTCGAGGCAGACGAGCTCGAACACGTCGTTGAGCTCGTACCCGACGTTCTCCCAGAGGGCCTTGTCGGAGTCGCCCCGGCCGAGGAGCCGCTGGTCGCGCAGGATGCGGTAGGTGCGGACGCGGGTGGACGCGTCGACGTCGTCGTTCTTGAGCTGGCCGACGAGCGGGTTGAGCACGACGCCCGCGTACTTGCCGGCGCGCGTGAGCTGCTCGACGCCGTAGACGAGCGCGTACTCGTGGGCGCGGTGGAGGGGGTTGCGGGTCTGGAAGGCGAGCGCGGCCTCCCACTTCTTCTCCGCGATCAGGGCGCGGGTGCGCAGCGGCGAGAGGAGGAGATCGCCGTACTCGGGGTGGCGCTCGGCGGGGAGCACCGCGATCTCGCCGCCGACGAGCGTGCCGCGGGGATCCTCGGTGGCGATGGCCGCGCCCGGGTGGTCGAGGCGCGAGGTGCCGTAGACCCGCTCGACGTAGCGCTGCTTGTCCCACGCGAAGCGGCTCGTCACCTTGATCGTGCCGAGGAGCCGGCCGCGGGCGTCGTACAGCGCGGCGCTCTTGCCGATGGTCAGGGTGGCGGCCTCGGCGTCGGTGACCGGGAGCGCGAGGGGGATGGTCCAGGCGTACGCCGTGGCGCCGCGGACGACGTTCTTTTCGTCGAGGACGTGGTTGAACTCGGCCTCGTCCATGAACCCGGTGAGCGGCGAGAGCGTGCCGTCGGCGATGCGGTAGACGACCGAGAGGTCGGCGTCGGTCACCACGATGCGCGGGAGGGACGCCGCCTCGGCGACGAGGGCCTTCTGCTTGTTCCAGGTGAGGATGCGATCGACCGGGGCCGCGAGACCGCCGTGGACGGGGACGAGGGACATGGAAAGCTCTCCGGGCGAAGCGCGAGACGGGCGCGAGACGGGACAGTGGAAAGGCCGCGCCGAGCAGGGCTCCGCGCGCGAGGGGTTCCCGACTAAGCCGGCGGTCGGTCCGGCGCTACGGTCACGACGGACGGCGGAGACGCCCCGCACGTTAGGAGCCTGCCGTGCGCACCTCCTCCGACTGGGCATCCCTCGACCTCCGCCACCTGTGGCACCCGTTCACCCAGTACGACGAGTGGGTGGGCCAACCGATGCTCGTCGTCGAGCGCGCCGAGGGCATGGAGCTCATCGACGTCGAGGGGCGCCGGTACCTCGACGCGACCAGCTCGCTGTGGTGCAACGTCCACGGCCACCGGCACCCGAAGATCGACGCCGCCGTCCGCGCCCAGCTCGATCGGGTGGCTCACACCACCCAGCTCGGCCTCGCGGGCACCACCGCCATCGAGCTCGCGTCGCGCCTCGCGGCGCTCACCGGGTTCCCGCGCGTCTTCTACAGCGACTCGGGCTCCACCGCCGTCGAGGTGGCGCTCAAGATGGCGTTCCAGGCGCAGCAGCAGCGCGGAAACTCTACCCGCACCCGCTTCGCCGCGCTCACCGAGGCCTACCACGGCGACACCATCGGCTCGGTGAGCGTCGGCGGCATCCCGCTGTTCCACGGCGTCTACAAGCCGTTGCTGTTCGACGCGGTGCGCATCCCCTGCCCCGATCGCGCGGGAGAGGGGGAGGCCGACATGCTCGCCGAGGCCGCCCGGCTCTTCCGGACGCACGGCGACACCCTCGCCGCCTTCGTCTTCGAGCCCCTCGTGCAGGGCGCGGCGGGGATGCGGACACACTCCCCCGCGTTCCTCGAGGCCCTCTGCGCGATGGCGCGCGAGGCCGGCGCCCTGCTCGTGGCCGACGAGGTCGCCACCGGCTTCGGCCGCACCGGCACGATGTTCGCCATCGACCAGACCACGATGCGCCCGGACATCCTGTGCGTCGCGAAGGGCCTCACCGGCGGCTACCTCCCCCTCGCGGCGACCCTCACCACAGAGGCCGTGTTCGAGGCGTTCCGCGGCCCGTACACCGAGTGGAAGACCCTCTTCCACGGCCACACCTACACCGGCAATCCGCTCGCCTGCGCCGCGGCGATCGCCTCGCTCGATCTCTTCGAGGAGGAGCGGATCATCGAGGGGCTCACCCCGAAGATCGACGCCCTGCGCGACGCCATGGCCGCCCTCGACCATCCCGCCGTCGTGGAGCGCCGGCAGGTCGGGCTCATGGCCGCGATCGTGCTCGACGGCGGTCCCACGGAGGCCCGCCTCGCCCACCGCGTCACCCTCGCCTGCCGCGACGAAGGCGTCATCCTCCGGTGCCTCGGCGACGCCGTGGTGATCATGCCACCGCTCGCGATGGGCCCGTCCGACCTGCGTCGCGTCGTGACCGCGGTCGATCGCGCGATGCGTCGGGTCATCGGCGCGTAAGGGCCGGTACGGGGCGTGTGCTTGCGCGGCGCACGCCCCCCCGGTAGTGTCGGCAGCTACTGGCCCGGGTTCCCAATGCTGCTGTTGTCGCTCCGTCTGCTCGCCCCCAGCGCCGCCGCGCTCGACGTGGACACCTTCTCCTTCTCCAGCTCGGCGTTCGACGGGCAGGGCGGCATGCAGGTCGAGTCCCCGACGCTCGGCTGGCCCGGCGCCGTGTACGGCGGCCTCGGCCTCGTGTACGCCCACGCCCCCCTGGTCCAGACGTTCGAGGACGGCACCACCGACCAGATCGTCACCGACTCGTTCGCGACGCGCGTGGCGGTCGGGTACACGCTCCTCGGCAAGGTCCGCCTCGGCCTCGACCTGCCGCTCTACCCCTATGTCGGCGGCCCGGAGGACTCCCCGATCAACGGCGTCTCCAGCGGCGATGCGCGGCTGCGCGGCGTCATCGGCATCCCCCTCGGTGACGACGCCCCCCTCGACTTCGCGATCGTCCCGATGTTGTCCCTCCCCACCGGTGAGCCGTCGGCCTTCACCGGCTCGGGTGGCGTGGGCGGCGGGCTCATGGCGGCGGCCGGCTACACGCCCACCGACGCGCTGCGCTTCGCGGCGAACGTCGGCTTCCGCGCCAACCAACGATGGGCCAGCGGCGAACAGGCGTTCGGCTCGGGCTTCGACATCGGGCTCGGCGGCGCCTACGCGATCTCGCCGGTGATGTCGGTCGGTCTCGAGCTCGACGGCGTCGTCGACCTCACCGGCGGCCTGGGCGACTGGCACGAGAACCCGTTCGAGCTGCACGCCTTCGGGCGCTACGGCAAGCCCGCGGGTGTACAGGCCCTGTTCGGCCTCGGTACCGGGCTCGTCGGCGGCGTCGGCGCGCCCGACGTGCGCGTCATCGGGGGCATCGCCTACCGGGCAGCCGGGAAGGAGCCCATCTACGACGTCGACAAGGACGGCCTCCTCGACGACGTCGACGCCTGCATCGACATCCCCGAGGACAAGGACGCCTTCGAGGACACCGACGGCTGCCCCGACGCCGACAACGACCAGGACGGCATCGTCGACATCTCCGACGCCTGCCCGAACGACCGCGAGGACGCCGACCAGTTCGAGGACGCCGACGGCTGTCCGGACCCCGACAACGACAAGGACGGGGTGCTCGACGGCGTCGACCAGTGCCCGCTCGAGGCCGGCACCGCCGCGCTCCAGGGGTGCCCCGATCAGGACGGCGACACGCTCGTCGACAAGGTGGACGCCTGCCCGACCGAGCCGGGGCCGCTCAACACGAACGGGTGCCCCGATCGGGACAGCGATCGCGTGCCCGACAAGCGCGACAAGTGCCCGGACGAGCCCGCCGATCCCCGCGTCGACCCCGAGCGCTCCGACGGCTGCCCGAAGCGGGTCTTCGTCAGCGTCGACAAGATCGAGATCCTCGAGAAGATCTACTTCGACACGAACAAGACCACGATCAAGAAGCAGTCCTTCCCCCTCCTCGAGGAGATCGCCGGCGTGCTCAACAGCAACGCCGACATCCGCCAGATCGAGGTGGCGGGCCACACGGACAGCGTTGGGAAGGACGCCTCGAACCTGAAGCTCTCCCAGGGCCGCGCCGAGTCGGTGGTCAAGCACCTCGCCACCCTCGGCAAGGTCGACGCCGCGCGCCTCGTGGCCGTCGGCTACGGGGAGGCCAAGCCCATCGAGACCAACGCCACGGAGACGGGGCGCGGCAACAACCGGCGCGTCGAGTTCGTGATCAAGTCCTTCGACGGCAAGATCCAGCCGCTCGGGCCGTCCAGCATCCAGGTGCCGGTGGTCGTCCCCGTCGCGCCGCCGCCCGCCTCGCCGGCCAAGCCACCCGCCGCGCCCGCCCCGGACCCGGCGCCCGCCAAGCCACCCGCCGCGCCCGCCCCGGACCCCGCGCCCGCCAAGGCACCGGCGGCGGATCCGAAGGACCCGTTCGGGTTGGACAAGGAGTAGGGCTCGGGGCCGCCCCGGCCCGGCTCAGGGCCGGATCGCGGCGGCCGTGACCCGGTTGGCGAGATCGATGTTCCCCGCCTCGAAGCCCGACAGGTTGGCCATCGTGATCGTGGCGATGGCGGTCACCGCCTCGCGGGTGAAGAACGCCTGGTGCCCGGTCACGAGCACATTCGGGAACGTCAGCAACCGCGCGAACACGTCGTCCTGCAGCACGGCCTCGGAGAGATCCCGGAAGAAGAGATCCCCCTCCTCCTCGTAGACGTCCAGGCCCACCGCCCCGATCTTCCCGGACTTGAGGCCGGCGAGGAGCGCGCGGCTGTCGACCACCGCGCCGCGCGAGGTGTTGAGCAGCACCACCCCGTCCCGCATCGCGTCGATGGCGTCGGCGTCCACGAGGTGCCGGGTGCCGGGCGTGAGCGGGCAGTGCAGCGTGACGACGTCGCAAGCGGGCCACAGCTCGGCGAGGTCGACGTACCGGGCCCCGAGCGCCTCGACCTCGGCGCTCCGTTGCGGGTCGCTCACGAGCACCTCGCAGCCGAAGCCGCGGAGGATCCGCACGACCACCGTCCCGATGCGCCCGGTCCCGATGACGCCCACCGTGCGCCCGTGCAGATCGAACCCGAGCAGGCCGTCGAGCGCGAAGTTGTGCTCGCGGACGCGCGCGTACGCCCGGTGGAGCTTCCGGTTCACCGACAACAGCAGCCCGATCGTGTGCTCCGCCACGGCGTAGGGCGAGTACGCCGGCACGCGGAGCACCGTCATGCCGAGGGTGTCGGCGGCCTCGAGGTCCACGTGGTTGAAGCCGACCGACCGCAGGCAGACGAGCTGGGTGCCGCCCGCCAGGAGCCGGCGGAGGACCGTGGCGTCCACGCGGTCGTTCGCGAAGACGCACACCGCCGGGAGGCCCTCGGCGAGCGGCGCCGTGTCGATGTGGAGCGACTCGGCGAAGTACGTGAGCGCATGCCCGGCGGACAGGCTCGCGGCCTCCAGGAACGGGCGCTCCCAGGCGTGGGTGCTGTAGACGGCGGCTCGCATGGACGAGAGGATAGGCGCCGCGGAGCCGGGGAGCACCCGAAAACCCTGTCGGACTTCACACCTGGGTGGACGCCTCGGCCTCGGCCACGCTCCGCGCCCCGGTCCGGCCCGCCGAGCTGAGCACGACCCGCCCGGCGAAGTAGCCGAGCACCCCCGCGCAGAACGACGCGGCGAGGATGCCGAGCTTGGCCGTTTCGAGCGCCGGCCCGGGCGGGAACGCGAGCTGCGCGATGAACAGCGCCATCGTGAAGCCGATGCCCGCGACCATCCCGACGACGGACACCTGCGACCACCGGATGCCCCGAGGCAGCTCGGCCACCCCGACCGCAACCGCGAGGCGGGCGAGCGCGAAGACGCCGACGGCCTTTCCGACGAGCAAGCCGAGGAACACGCCGGCGAACACCCGCCAGCCGTCCTCGTCGAAGCGCGCCGCGCCGAGCGAGACCCCGGCGTTGGCGAAGGCGAACACCGGCATGATCGCGTACGCCACCCAGCCGTGGAGCGCGTGCTGGAGCCGCTCGACGGGGGAGATGGCCTCGCGTGCCGCCGCGTGCAGGGCCCCGACGTGGCGCTGGACCTCGCCCGCGCCGTGCTCCAGGCCCGCCCGCACCTCGCGCGCGGCGGTCTCCGCGGTCTCGGCGAGCACCGCGGGTCCGAGCCACGCGGTAACCGGCGTGAGCAACCCGACGAGCACCCCGGCGATGGTCGGGTGTACGCCCGCGGCGTACGCGCCGCCCCACGCCACGAGCGCGCCGGGCACGTAGAACGCCGGCGAGCGCGCCCCGAACGCCTGCAGGAGCGGGATGGAGAGGAGCCCCAGGCCGGCGATCCCGAGCGCCGCGAAGGAGACGCCCTCCGAGTAGAAGAACGCGATCACCAGGATGGCGCCGAGGTCGTCGATGACCGCGAGCGAGAGGAGCAGGATGCGGAGCGCGGGCGCCACGCGGTCCCCCAGGAGCGCGAGCACGCCCACGGCGAACGCGATGTCCGTCGCCATCGGGACGCCCCAACCGGCGGCGGTGGGGCGCCCGGCGTTGAGGCTCGCGTAGAGGAGCGCCGGGAGCAACATCCCGCCGAGCGCGGCGGCGAGGGGGAGCGCGGCGCGGCGGAGCTGAGAGAGCTCTCCGGCGTGGATCTCGCGCCGGATCTCAAGGCCCACGACGAAGAAGAATACGACCATCAGGCCGTCGTTGACCCACCAGCGGAGGTCGCGCGCGAACGAGCGCTCTCCAAACGAGAGGCCGAGCGGCGTGGTCCAGCCGGCCTCGTAGAGATCCCGCCAGGGCGAGTTGGCCAGGACGAGGGCGAGGACAGCGGCGACGAGGAGGAGGATGCCGCTCGCCGCCTCGACGGCGAGGAAGCGCTCGACGGGCGCTACGAACGCACGAGCGATACGACGGGCAGGGAGCCACGTACCCGGAGGCGCCGGGTGGCGGGTGGGATCGGAGGGACGCACAAAAAGCCTCGCAGGCGGCTGGCGGCCCGACCAGTCCGAAACCTGCGAGGAGGATCCCCGCACCCTGCTTCCGAAGTACCCGGTGGAGGCGCCCCGGTCCACCCCGACCGCGTCGGGAAGGGCCGCCTCGACCCGCGCGGGCTCCGCCTACGAAGCCGCCCCCTCCGCGAAGAACCGCTCGCCCCGCTCGGCCATCCGCACGAGGATCGGCGCCGGCGCGTAGCGATCGCCGAGCTCGGCCGCGAGCCCCCGCAGCTCCTCGACCAGCGCCGGGAGCCCCTGCCGGTCCATCCACGCGAGCGGCCCGCCAGTGTTCGGCGCGAAGCCGACGCCGAAGATGGCGCCGACCTCGGCGTCCCGCCAGTTGCGGACGATCCCCTCGTCGAGGGCCCGGGCCACCTCCGCGGCCTGGATGAGCATCAAGCGTCGCGCGAGGTAGGCCACCCCGGTCTTCGCCGGCACCCCCGTCGCGAGATCGCGCAGGCCCGGCCAGATCCGCCGCTCGCCCTCGTACTCGTAGAAGCCCTTGCCGCCGGCCTTCCCGGTGCGACCGAACTCGTCCACCATGCGGCGCACGAGCGCGACCCCGTCGAGGTTCAGCGGCTTTCCGGTCACGACGCCGCGCGACTCGAACGCGTGGAGCCCGAGGGTGAGCGTCACCTCGTCGAACTCCTTGAGCGGCGGCACCACCATGCCCGTGGACCGGCCCGCGTACTCGACGAGCACCGGATCGTGCCCCTCCGCCACGAGCTCGCACCCTTCGAGGATGTAGCTGGCGAACAGGCGTGTCGTGTAGAAGCCGTAGCCGTCGTTGACCACGATGCTCGTCTTCTTGATGCGGCTGCCGAACGCGAGCGCGCGGGCGACGGTCTCGTCGCTCGTCTCGCCCCCGACGATGAGTTCGAGGAGCGGCATCTTCTCGACCGGCGAGAAGAAGTGCATCCCGACGAAGTTCGCCGGGCGCTTCGACGCCTTCGCGAGGATCGAGATGGGGATGGCCGAGGTGTTCGACGCGAACACGGCGTCGTCTCCGAGGAGGGCCTCGACCTCGGCGGTGACGCGCGCCTTCACCGCCACGTCCTCCACCACGGCCTCGATGACCAGGTCCGTTCCCTTCAGATCGTCGAGGTCGAGCGTGTAGGTGATGCGCCCGAGGATCGCGGCGCGCTCGGCCTCGGGGAGGTGCTTGAGCGCGGCGGCCTGCGCCTCGCAGTGCGCCTTCGCGCCGACGAGCGCCGCCTCGCGGATGTCCTTGAGCACCACGTCGTACCCGCGCTGGGCGCACACGAAGCCGAGGCCCGCGCCCATCATCCCGGCGCCGAGGATCGCCACCTTCTGGAACCGCGCGTCCGCGATCTTCGGGAGGCCCTCCTGCCGCTCGACCGCGTTCTTGTGGTACCAGAACGTCCGGATCATGTCCTTCGCCTGGTCGGACACGACGAGCCGCGCGAAGTGCCGCCCCTCGATGCTCACCCCGGTGTCGAAGTTCACGGCGAGCCCTTCGGCCACCGCGCGGACTGCGGCCTCCGCGGCCGGGTAGTTGCCGGCGGTCTTCTTTTCCAGCATCGCCGCCGCGATGAGCAGCAGGTTGCGGGCCTCCTCGGAGCCGGGCTGCGCGCCGGGGGGCTTGCCGCCGCGATCCCAGGGCTGCTTCGCGCCGGGGTTGGCGAGGATCCACGCGCGCGCGGCGGCGTGGACTGCTTCGGGGCTCTCCGCGAGCGCGTCGACCAGGCCGACCTTCTTCGCCTTCGACGCGCGGAGGATCTGCGCCTGGGCGATGATCTCGAGCGCCGCCTGGATGCCGATGAGGCGCGGGAGCCGCTGAGTGCCGCCGCCGCCGGGGATGACGCCGAGGTTCACCTCGGGGAGTCCGATCTGGACGTTCGGGGCGTCGAGCGCGACGCGGTGGTGGCACGCCAGCGCGACCTCGCAGCCGCCACCCAGCGCGGAGCCGGTCAGCGCGGCCACGACGGGCACGCCGCACGTCTCCAAGCGGCGCAGCAACGCGTTGAGGCCAGCCGTCACGCGGCGGACCTCCGCGGCGTCGCGCAGCCCGTAGATCATGTCGAGGTCCGCGCCCACGCAGAAGTCGCGGTGGCCCGACGCGAGGATGATCCCCTTGCGGCCGGGCACGGCGAGCGCCTCGTCGAGCCCCGCGGAGAGGCCCTCGGCGAAGCCGCGGTTGATCTTGTTGACCTTGCCCGGCATGGCCAGGGTGAGGGTCACGATGCCGTCGTCGTTCTGGATCGTGTACATGGTCACACCCGCTCGATGATGGTGGCGATGCCCATCCCGCCGCCGACGCAGAGGGTGACGAGGCCGGTGGAGAGCCCGCGATCCTCGAGCGCGTCGAGCACCGTGCCGAGCAGCATGGCGCCGGTCGCGCCGAGGGGGTGGCCGAGCGCGATCGCGCCGCCGTGGACGTTGAGCTTGTCGCTCGGCACGCCGAAGTGGCGCTGCCACGCGAGCGGCACCGCCGCGAACGCCTCGTTGACCTCGAACAGATCGATGTCGCCGATGGACATGCCCGCCTTCCGCAAGGCCTTCTCGGTCGCGGGGATGGGGCCGTCGAGCATGAGCACGGGCTCGTCGCCAACCACCGCCACCGCCCGGATGCGCGCGCGCGCCCGCAGCCCGAGCGACTCGCCCTTGGCCCGCTGCCCGATGATCATCGCGGTGGCGCCGTCCACGATGCCGCTGGAGTTGCCCGCGTGGTGGATGTGCCGGATGCGCTCGACCGCCGGGTAGGCCTTGCGGGTCAGCGCGTCGAGGCCGAACTGCTCGCCCATCACGGCGAAGCTGGGCGCGAGCTTGGTGAGCCCGGCCATCGTCGCGTCCCGACGGGGGAACTCGTCGACCGCGAGGATGACCTCGCCGTTCTCGTCGGTCACCGGCACCACGCTGCGGCGGAACGCCCCCGCGTCCATCGCGGCGACCGCGCGGCGCTGGCTCTCGAGCGCGAAGGCGTCGGCCTCCTCGCGGGTGACGCCGCGGAGCGTCGCGAGCAAGTCCGCGCTGATGCCCTGCGGCACCACGCCCGTCTGGAACACCACCTGCGGGTCGAACAGCGCCCCGCCGTCACTCCCCATCTTCACGCGCGACATGCTCTCGACGCCGCCCGCGATCACCAGCTCGTGGAACCCCGACGCCACCATCGCCGCGGCGTGGTTGACCGCCTCGAGGCCGGAGGCGCAGAAACGGTTCAGCGTCACGCCGGGCGCGTCGGTCGAGTACCCCGCGGTCAGCACGGCCGTGCGCGCGATGCACGCGCCCTGGTCGCCCGTCTGGGTCACGCAGCCGACGACCACGTCGTCCACCTGCGCGGTGTCGAGGCCGGTGCGGTCACGCAGCGCGACGAGGGCGGTGGCGAGCAGATCGAGGGGCTTCACCCCGTAGAGGGCGCCCCCTTCCTTGCCACGGCCACGCGGCGTGCGCACGGCGTCGAAGATCCAGGCATCGGGCTGGGGCATCGGGGTACCTCCGGAGCGCGAAATGTAGCGCATCCGGGGCGCGGCTGAATGACCATTCAGACTTTCCGGAC
>JAKFCH010000312.1:0-47486 GCA_036676765.1 Deltaproteobacteria bacterium | reverse complement strand
GCGGCCGGCCACGTGCCCGCCGACGAGCTGGAGGGGGATCGCGTGCGCCTCGTGGCGGCCGCCACGGGCGCGACGGGTGGGCGCGGAGGCGCGCTGCTGCTCGCGGCGGCGATCACCGGTGACACGCCCGCGAGGACCCGGCTCGCCGAGCTCCTCTCCGCCGGGAACCTCCCCTTGGAGCTCTGGTTCTTCAGGGCCATCGGCGAGAGCGGCGTCGCGCCGCTGGCGGGCCCCCTCACCCAGGCCCTCGATCGGGTGGAGCCCGAGATCCAGCTCGCCGTCGCCGCGGCGTTGCTCGATCTGGGCGCCTCGGCCGGCGAGCGCACGCTCGTCGCCGCCCTCACCGGAGACGAGGATCGGGCCCTCGAGGCCCTGGAGTACCTCGCGGTCGCGCGGTCCCCGAGCGCGGACGCCGTGCTGAAGTCCGCCCTCGCGGGGGGCGAACCCATCCACCAGGTGGCCGCGCTCGCCCTCTTCGGCCGCGGCCAAGGCGATGTGCGCGACGTCCTGCGCCTCCTGGAGGGGACAGACGCCGAGGGGCGGCGCCTCGCTGCGCAGGCCGCCGGTCGCCGCCTGCGCGCCGATCCCGCCGTCGACGGCGCGGACCGCCTCCGCGTGGCGCTCCGTGCCGCCCTCCCCGAGGCGGACCCCGGGCTCCAGCTCGCCCTGATCGACGCGCTCGCGGGCTCCCCCTCGCCCGCCGATCAGGACGCGCTCGCGACGCTCCTCGACGACGAGTCGGTCCGCGTGCGCGTCGCCGCGGCGGCGGCCCTCGCGCGCTGATCCGACCTCGGTCGGCCTGCGCTCACGTCTCGGCGACGAGCCGATCGATCCGCTCCCACCACGGCGGAAGGATCGCCGGCGTGAGCCGCGCGTCACGCGGCCGCGGCTCGGTCAGCCCCATCTCGGCGAGCCGCACCGAGATTACCTTCCCGCGCCCCACCCGGGCCCAAACCGCCAGCGCGAACGCGTACCAGGACGCCTCGCCCCGCCCCGCGTGGTGCGAGATGCCGCGGGGGAGCGCGAAGAGGGCCTCCGCGAGGTCGAGCGACCACGTGGGCTGCACGCGCAGGTCGTGGAGGGCGCGCACCGACTCGCCCGCCCGCAGCCGAGCCGCGAGCGTGGAGCCGAAGGTGCGACCGTTCGGGCCGTACACCCAGCCGACCCGTGCGACGTGCCCGCCGGCGGCGAGCACCGCGGCCTCGGCCCCGGCCTTCTGGTCGGCGTAGACGCCGGCGGGCCGCGGCGTGTCCCCCGGGGCGTGGGGCCCCACGCCGTCGAACACGAAGTTGGACGAGAGCAGCCAGGTCTCGACCTCGGCGGCCCAGGCCGCGGGCGCGGAGACGTTCACGGCCTCGGCGGTGGGGTCCGATGCGCACGCATCCACCGCGGTCCGGGCGGCGCAGAAGAGGACCGCATCCGGACGATGTCGTCGTAACGCATCTTCGCGGTCACGGGCCTGGGTGACGTCACACTCGGCGCGGTCGAGGAACACGCAGTCATGGCCGCTGTTCTCCGCCCGCGCCCGAAGAGCGGATCCGACCAGGCCCCCGGCACCGGGGATCAGGATCCGCATCGGACCTCCGCTCGCGGACAGATCCCCGCCGGGCCTTTGACACACGAGAAACCACGTCGGTACGATCGTTCTCGGCACGTCGAGGGAGGCTCATGGTGCATGCGATCGAGTTTCACGGTCGTCTCTGTCGGGCCGCCGGACCGCCGGCCGACCCGGGCCTCTACGATCTGCAGTTCCGGCTCCACCCAGGCCCGGCCGACGAGGCCATCCTCTGGGAGGACGAGATTCGCGCGATCCCCGTCCTGTCCGGCGGGTACTACCACGTGATCCTCGGCTCCGGCAACGCGCTCCCGGGGCACCTGTTCGACGGTGCGCCGCGGTACCTCTCCGTGCGCGTCCTCCGGGGCGGGGCGGACATGGAGGAGGTCAGCGAACGCGTGCCCCTGCTCGGGCTCCTCCTGAAGCTCGGGGACGACCTCGGGGGCGTGGAGGAGCGAGTGGCCGCGCTCGAGGCCGCGCAGCGGGACACCCGCACGACCCGCCGTCGCGTACGCCTGCTCCGGCGGCGCATGGTGAACCTGGAGGCCGGCGAGGGGGGCCTGCTGTCCCTCGGCTCGCGGATCGCCGCGATGGAGGTGCGCCTGGTACGGGTCGACGGCGAGGCCGGGCGCGTCTCACGGCTGGAGGACGAGATGGAGGATCTCGTCGGGCAGGACGGCGACGTCGTGGATCTCGACGCCCGGCTCTGCCGCCTCGAAGGGGTCTCGACGCCCGGAGAGCACGACCGGCTGGCCGTCCTGGAGCGGCGGCTCGCCGACGTCGAGGCGCGCCTCAAGCGTCGATGAACGGGCGTGCGCCCGGCCGTCGCGATTTCGGATAGGAAACCGGGATGGAACCCATCCTCCCTGCCTGGGCCGTCTCGCTTCGGGACCGCTACCTCTCCGGCGAGTCCAGCGTCTTTCTGCTGCACGGCAACACCCGGGACATCCAGCCCTCCCAGGACGCGGACGGGACGGTCCGCTACACGTCCATCCGGGAATTCCTCGAGCGCTTCCTGGGCCGCACCAAGGATCTCGTCGTCTACTACAACCTCTCCGAGGGGGTGGAGTTCGGCAGCCGCGCGCAGGAGACTGCCTTCAAGCGCACCTTGACGGCCCGGCGGCTGATGGCCGGCCGGGACCCCGTCGAAACGCTCCCGCGGGCCCCCGGGCAGGTCCTCCCGCTGCTCGAGGAGCTCGTCACCGACCCCACTCAGCGGGCCTCGGTGGTCATCGACTACATCGAGACGATCGTCCCCAACGGCGACCTCGCGTTCATGAGCGAGTCGGACAAGAACAACCTCGTCACCCTGCTCCGCCTCGGCGCCGACCCGGCCCTGGTCCAGAGCGACAACCTCGTCGTGCTCGTGACGGAGACCCTCTCCGACGTCCATCGCCGCCTCGTGGCGTCCACCCACGTCCTGCCGCTCGAGGTGCCCCTCCCGACGCCCGCCGAACGGGAGGCCTTCCTCCGCACCCAGGACCGCCGCGGCATCGTCCAGGAGCTCGACGACAGCCAGCTCGCCAAGGTGACCGCGGGCCTCTCCCTGACCCAGATCCGCGGGCTCCTGCGCCAGGCCCGCCAGTCCGGCCTCCCGATCACCTTCCGCGTCGTGAACCAGCGCAAGAAGGCCATCATCGAGCAGGAGTGCCACTCGCTGGTCGAGTTCGTCGATCCCGGGCACGACTTCTCGCACGTCGGTGGGATGGACGCGGTGAAGACCGAGCTCATGCGCATCGCCGACGCGATCAAGAACGGCCAGCGCAACCGCGTGCCGATGGGGCTCATCTTCGTGGGGCCGATGGGCACGGGAAAGACCTTCCTCGCCGAGGCGTTCGCGCGGGAGAGCGGCCTCACCTGCCTCAAGTTCAAGAACTTCCGCGAGAAGTGGGTGGGCTCCACGGAGGGGAACCTGGAGAAGATCCTCCAGGTCGTCGACGGCCTCGGGTACGTCCTGCTCATCCTCGACGAGGCCGACCGCTCGTTGTCGTCGGGCTCGGAGGGAGACGGCGGCACGTCCAGCCGCGTCATCGCGCGCCTCAAGGAGTTCATGTCCGACACGTCCCACCGCGGGCGCGTCGTGATCCTGATGATGACGAACCGTCCGGACAAGCTCGACGCCGATTTGAAGCGCCCCGGACGCTTCGACGTGAAGATTCCCTTCTTTTTTCCCGAGAGCCCCGACGAGCGCCGGCAGGTCACGTCGGCGGTCCTACGCAAGTCACAGATCTCACTCGACGAAACGGCGAGCCTGGACGCCGTGGTGGACGGCACGTCCGGCTACTCCGCGGCGGAGATCGAGGCGGTCGTCCTCGCGGCCGCGAACTTCGCCGCGTGGGAGGGTCGGGAGAGGCTCTCCGAGGTGGATCTGACCCGCGCCGTCACCGACCTGATCCCCAGCCGCGATCTGCGCATGCTCGAATACATGGAGCTCCTGGCCGTGTTCGAGGCGTCGTCTCGACGGATGCTCCCGGAGCGTTATCAGGGCATGAGCACCCAAGAGGTGCAGGCGCGCCTCGATGTGGTGCGCGCCCAGCTAGGCCAGCGCGTCGCTTGACCCCATGGTGGGTTCAGGTTAATCGCGACCGGCTTCAAGGAAGGTCGATGTACGCGGTCATCGTGACGGGTGGTAAGCAGTATCGGGTGTCCGAAGGGACCACCCTCGTAGTGGACCGCCTCGCCGCCGAGGTCGGAAGCGAACTCGCGCTCGAGCAGGTCCTCATGGTCGGCGGAGACAACGTGGTGGTGGGCGCGCCCACCGTGCCCGGAGCCGTGGTCAAGGCCACGGTCGCGGCCCACGTGAAGGGCGCCAAGACGGAGTCCATGCGGTACCTCCACCGCCAGCGCCGCCGTAAGCAGAAGAACGGGCGGGCCTCGCTCAGCGTTCTTCAGATCAACAGCATCCAGGCGTAGAGGTCTCCGATGGCACATAAAAAGGGACAGGGCAGCTCCCGCAACGGGCGCGACTCGAATCCGCAGTACCGTGGCGTCAAGCGTGGTGACGGGCAGGACGTGCTCGCGGGGAACATCCTCGTGCGCCAGCTCGGCACCGTCTTCCACCCCGGCAAGAACGTGGGTGTCGGTCGTGACTGGACGCTCTTCGCGCTGGTCAGCGGCCACGTGAAGTACGAGCGCAGGCTCAACCGGAAGTACATCTCCGTCTACCCGGCGGCGGAAGTCTCCTCCGCCGCTGAGTAGCGGCGCGGGCGCCCATGCGCTTCGTCGATGAAGTCGAAGTAGACGTACAGAGCGGGAAGGGGGGCCGTGGCTCCTCTTCCATGCGTCGGGAGAAGTACGTCGAGATGGGCGGCCCGGACGGCGGTGACGGTGGGCGGGGCGGCAACGTCTCGTTCCTCGCGACCACCGGCATGCAAACCCTGCTCGACCTCCGGACGCGCTCGATGTGGCGCGCGGGGGATGGGGTCTCGGGCTCCGGTAGACGCAAAACCGGGGCACAGGGTGACGATCTCGTCATCCCCGTTCCCGTGGGCACCATCGTTCGTGACGCCGAGACGGACGCCGTCTTGTTCGAGCTGCTGACCCCGGGTGACGAGCGCATCGCCGCCCCGGGTGGCAAGGGTGGGCTCGGCAACACCCACTTCAAGACCAGCACGAACCGCGCGCCCCGCACCACCACGCCCGGCGAGCCGAGCGTGACGGCGCGGTTGCGGCTCGAGCTCCGGCTCATGGCCGACGTGGGGCTCCTCGGCTACCCGAACGCGGGCAAGTCGACCCTCATCTCGGTGATCTCCGCGGCCCGCCCCAAGGTGGCGGACTACCCGTTCACCACGCTGGTGCCGAACCTCGGCGTCGTGTCGATGGGGGATTCGGGCAGCTTCGTCGTCGCGGACATCCCGGGGCTCATCGAGGGCGCAGCGGAAGGGCGGGGCCTCGGCCACCAGTTCCTCCGGCACCTCCAACGTACCCGCACGCTCCTGCACCTCGTCTCGCTCTCCCCCACGGAGGCCGAGTCGGTGGCGCACCGCTACCGGAGCCTGCGCAACGAGCTCCTGGCCTACGACGCCGAGCTGGGCGACAAGCCCGAGCTGGTCGTCCTGACCCAGCGCGACACCGTGGACGACGAGGCCGAGGCTGAAGCCCGCGCCGAGCTCGCCGAGGCCGGTGCCGGCCAGGTGCTGGTCATCTCCGCCGTCACCGGCGAGGGCATCCCGGAGCTCCTGAGGGAGACCTGGGCGCGCATCCACGAGCACCCGGGATCGTGATCGCGGTCCTTGCGCTGGTGGGATGTGGCGGCCCCCCATCGGAGGCCCCACCCCTGCTGCCGGTTGCCGCCGAACGCGCCACCTTCGCCACGGTCGCCGGCCTCGGCGCCTATCGGCTCCGCGCGGACGTGCGGCGCTCGGTTGGCGGCGGGGATGCCCCGGCCCAGGTGAGCACGGAGGCGATCGACCTCCGCTGGCGGGATCCTGACCATTGGTCCTACGCGCAGCGCCGGGACGACCGCGTCCGGAGCGAGATCGTGGTGTGGGACGCCGTGGCCTGGACCAACGGAGGGGACGGCCCGCTCGTCCGCAAGGGGGACGCCGAGCCCTACCGCGTGCAGCTCGCCGGCACCTGGGATCCCTGGTCCTGGGCCCTCGAGGGCCTCTCGACCGGCATCCGCTTCGAGCCAGCCGAGGTCGAGCTCGTCGGGGGGCGACGCGCGCTACGCCACACCCTCGTGGTGGCCCCTCCCGCCGAGCAGCCGCGACGGGGCTGGACCGTCACCGCCGTGGAGGGCGAGGTCTGGATCGACGAGGCCACGGCCGTCCGTCTGAAGGGCACGGTGACGGTCGACGCCGTGTCCGGGCCGCGAACGCAGGAAGTCACCCTCGCCTTCGCCATGGAGGGGGTGGGGGAGGATCCCGAAATCACGGCTCCAAGGGGAGACATGCCATGACTTGCCCGCCCCTTACCGTGCCTTTATGGTAGAAGCCGAGATGGAGCCCTGATGGTGCCTGCGCTCTCCTACGCGATGGTGGCCTTCTTCCCGGCCGCCTACGCCGGCCCCTACGAGGAAGCGACGGCGCACGTCTCGCCGAGTACGGCGGCTCCGGCCGTGGTCGCTGCGGCGAGCCTGGATGCCTCCGCCGCCAGCCATGCTGCGCGGGCTGGAGAGCTCATCGGCAGCAACTGCTCCTACACGACCGGCATGATGGCCCGGCGCGTGCTCGAGGAGGGCCAGGACTGGGCCTTCGTCGGCGAGCTGGCCGCTTCGAGCAACAACCTGGGGAGCATGGTCGCGGTGCCCTTCACGGCGTCCGAGGGCGTCAACGTCATCGCCAACGAGCTGGTGGAGGTCATGACCGCCGACGGACACGTCGGATCTCGACTGTCTCTTGCCGGGAAGGTGTTGGAAGTCGATGGCGTGCGCTATGTTGTCCTTACCTCCTACAAGGTGGTCAACGCGTGAAGTCCGAGAGGTGCCGTCATCGAGTCCCTTGATTTAGCCGCCGCGGCGGCACGGTCCGCGTCCGACCGAAAGGCGGAGGACGTTACCGTGCTCGACCTTTCCGGTGTGGCTGCCTATTGTGACAGCTTCGTGATCTGCACGGGGACGAGCCGTCGTCACGTACGCGCGCTCGCCGAGGGGATCATCGAAGACCTACGCCAGATCGGCCAACGGCCCATCGGGGTGGAAGGCCTGGATGCGTCCCGATGGATCCTCATCGACTTCGGGGACGTGCTCGTGCACATCTTCGACGAGCCGATGCGAGGCTTCTACGACCTCGAGGCGATGTGGGCCGACGCCCGTCGCATCACCGTGGACGCTCCGGGTGCCGCCGCCCGCGGCGCCGTCGGGCAGACGAGCGTGTGAAGCTCGTCGCGAGCACCGTCCGCTCCGGGAAGCTGCCGTGGGCGGACGAGGCCTGCGCCGACTGGGGAAAGCGGATCAACCGCCACTTCCCGTTCGAGGAGCGGGTGATCCGCCCGTCGACGGCGGCCGCGGAGGCCGAGGCGTTGCTGGGCGCGCTCCCTGCGCGTGGGCGCCTGATCGCGCTCGACGAGCGGGGGGAGGACATCACCAGCACGGCGCTGGCGGCGCTGCTCGAGCGGTGCGCTCAGGACGGCGTCACCTCCCTGGTGTTTGCCGTGGGCGGGCCGTACGGCCACGCGCCCGTCGTCCGGGAGCGCGCCTGGCGTGTGCTCCGCCTCTCCTCGTTGGTGCTCGCCCACGCGGTGGCCAGGGTCGTCCTCGTCGAGCAGATCTACCGGGCCTGCACGATTCGAAAGGGCGAACCTTACCATCACGTCTAGCCCCGTTTTAAATCGCAAATAAGCCAAATACTCGAAGCCGAGAACCCACGTTCAAACAGTAAAAAAAGGGTCACGAGACGCTTTCCGTCGACGCCTACGCGGATTGACCAGGGAGATCCTGACGCCTGGGACCGGCCTGAGAATTATCGTTTGCGAGATCACGAACAACACGCAAAAGACCAGGATTGACACACGGTTCGGACGTGAGCATTGATCCCCCCATGCTCGAAATCGTCTCCTGCCTCGGCATCGATCGCTGCGTCGCCTGTGCTTCGTGTCCGCCGGTGGCCGCGCGAGGCCCGCTGGACGGGCACTTGTGTGCCTCTTGCCTCGATGTGGTCCCCGACCACCTCACGCGCATGCCGGTGCTCCCGCCCGGCATCCAATCGGGGTGGTACCTGGGGAGCTACGCCGGCCCCGTCGGCGCGATGGTCCGCGCCGGGAAGTACGGCGGCAACGAGGCGATCCTCTGGGCACTCGGGCGGCACTGCGGGCGCCACCTCGACGTGAACACGGTCGACTCGGTGGTGGCGGTCCCATCGAGCCCTTGGCGGCGCCTCGTCCGGGGTATGAACCCCTCCGACCTGCTCGCCTACCCGGTGGCGGCGCACCAGGGCATCCCGTTGTTCCACCCGCTCGTCCGTCGCCGGGCGCAGTCGCAGGCCCGGCTCGGGCGTCGCCTCCGCACCGTGAACGCGCGGGATGCCTACCGGGTGTCCTGTCCCGTTCAAGGTCGTGTGCTCCTGGTCGATGACGTCGTGACGACCGGCAGCACGGCGCGGGCCTGTGCCGAGGAGCTCCTCGCCGCCGGCGCCGCCGAGGTGCACCTGCTGGTCATCGCCGCCTCGCCCGAGGGAATTGTCCCGGAATCATGACATTGTCCGACGAGTGGACGGTCGGCCCGTGCGTATGTCTCTGGTGAAGCGCTCACCCAGCGGCAAGCGGCTCATCGGACCTCTGGCACAGGGGTTGCATACGGTGTAGGCGAGTCGCCACAGCGGACTCCAGGAGGCCACGATGACCATCAACACGAACCTCGGCGAGCTCATCTCGACCATCTACGAAGAGTTCCTCGCCCAGTACGGTGACGCGGAGCTGGCGAGCGTGGCCACGGCGGCGGTCATCAACGATCTGCTCACGACCGGCCCCCGTCGCGCCGAGCGCGAAGAGGCCGCGTAGTCAGCATCGAACCGAGCCGGTGGCCGCCCGGCGCACGCGTTCGCGATAGCAGGGAGGGGACGCCCCGGCGGCCGCTGGCTGCCGCGTCGCCCTCCCGATGGACCTCCACCCCGCCACCCCCCTGAAGCCTGGCGCCGCCGATCCGCTCCGGCGCCTCTGGGGCCCGATCACGATCCGGGTGGCGTGGGATTTGCTCCGCTCCGGTGTGCAGCCTCGCCCACCTACGCTCCGCGCGGCGCGGGATCACGCGCTCTGGCGCCTCCCCCCGAACGTGAACGTCGGCTACGCCGAGGCGCGCGCGAGCGCCGCCGTGGAGGACTACCTCGCCCGGTGCGCCGGCCGGTACACGTCGGCGGCCCCCGATCCCGACCTGGCCATCCAGCCGTCTCCAGCGTGGCGGGAGTCCATCGTCTCCGCATCGGACCCCATCCACGAGGCCGTGCTGCGGCTCCACTATGCCGACGGGCTGCCCCTCGAAGAGGTGGAGCGCCGCACCCGGCTCGAGGCGGCGCTCCTCCGCGGCGCGCGCGACGCCGTGCGCGAGCTCGCCCGTTCGGTGGTGGGGGAGGACGGCGTCTCCCTCGAGGGGTGGGAGCCCGCCCGACTCGACCGCTTGCTGGTGCGCATCGCCACCGCCGCCGGCGATTTCTGCCCCGGCCCAGGCGGGCTCGCGACCGACCCCGGGCGCGCCCACGCGGAGGGATGCCCACGCTGTTCCCGAGCGCTGCGCATGTTCCGCGAAGGGGTGCTCTCCCCCGGGGATCTGTTCCCGCCGGAGGACGGCGCCTGCGTCCCCACCGCGACCCTCGATCTCTGCTGCATCAGCGTCCACCCCGACGCCCGGAAGCAAGCCCGCGCCCTCGCCCGCACCCTGGGGGACGCCGTGCGGGTGCTCCCCGAGGATCTCCTCCTCGTCGATGCGGCGCGCGTCGACCTCCAGTCCGTGCTCGTTCAGGCCGCCGAGGCCGGGGCGCCGCCCGCGGCCCGCCTGCGCATCGTGCGCCGCACCGTGTCCGGGCGCTGGGTCCCGCGCGCGGTGATCGGCCCGGGCGTGGACGCGCTCCTCGCGACCCTCCAGGGCATGGCCTGGGGTGAGGTCGAGGGCCTGGAGCCGCTGCCGGAGCCCCTCCCCCCGCCCCCCTCCGCAGCCCGCTACTGGGTCGGCGCCGCGTTCGTCGGGCTCCTGGCCGTCGCGGCGGGGGTCTGGACGGTCCAGCCGAGCACGCCCGCCACGGATGTCGCGCTCGAGGCCCTGTTCGAGCCGGGCGGCGTCCTGTTCGACACCGACGACGACGCCTGGATCGAGGTCATCGCGCTACGCGGCGGCGAGGCCGACGTGGTGTTCCACAGCGACAGCCCGGGCGCCAAGGGGAAGCTCGCCACGGGGGATGGCCGCTTCCGTTTCGACACCGACGCGGACGCCCTGGTCCTTGTCGCGAGCCGCGCCCGGCTGGACGGCATCGAGCGCGTGCTCGGCGTCCTGCCCGTGGGGGATGCCCGGCCGATCGACGTGCTGGTAGGGCGCCTCCGCGAGCGGTACGCCGGCGCCGCCGTCGTGGGCGTGCCATGACGCCGTCGCGATCGGCCTACGCGGGATAGATCGCAGAATGGCCTTTACCCCGCTGGACATCCTCCAGAAGCAGTTCGGCCCCTCGCGAAAGGGCGGCTACGACCCCGAAGAGGTGCACCGCTTCCTGGACGAGGTCCGGGAGGCGTGGGAGGGGTCCTTGAAGGAGAACCTCCGCCTCCGTGAGGAGCTCGGCGCCCTCGACAACGCCGTCGACGCGCTCCGCGCCGAGCAGGACGAGATCCGCCAGACCCTCGTCCTCGCGCGACGCATGTCGGTCGACCTCGAGAACACCGCCCGTCGGGAGGTCGATGTCCTCGTCGGCGAGGCGCGGCTGGAGGCCGAGCGGATCCTCGCGGCGGCCCACGAGGAGCGCCGCGCGCTCCAGGAGGAGCTCGTCCACCTGAAGTCGACGCGGCTCCATCACCTCGCGCAGATGCGCGCCCTCGTGGATGCCCACGGACGGATGCTCGATGCTATCGAAGCCCAGGAGTAGCGGGGATCCGGGTCGGATCGACCTGCACATGCACACGGACCGCTCCGATGGGCGCTTCCCGCCCGACGAGGTGCTCAGCCGCGCCTTCGCCGGCAAACTCGACGCCATCGCCGTCGCCGACCACGATCTCCCGAACGTGCTCTCGCCGGGGATCCACGAGCGCAACGGGCGTGCGCTCCGCGTCATCGCGGCCGCCGAGGTGTCGGGAAACCACGGGGGGCGAGAACTCCACCTGCTGGTCTACTTCCCGAGCCAGATGCCCGACGACTTCCGGGCCTTCCTCCGCGAGCGGGCGCGGCTGCGCGCGGATCGGTACGACGCCGCCGTCGACAAGCTCGCCCTCCCCGATCTCGATCGCGCCGACGACTCCGCCCGCGCCGGGGAACGCAGCCTCACCCGCCACCACCTCTTCCACGCGCTCCGCGCCGGCGGCCACGTACGCGACACGCGGGAGGGCTTCACCCTCCTCGGCGGCTCCGGCGTCGTGCCGCTCATCGAGCTGCCCTTCGTCGAGGCCATCCGGATCGCCCGCGCGGCCGGGGGCCTCACGAGCTGGGCCCACCCGTCGCTGCTCGACGCCCAGGCATGGACCGGCACCTTCGTCGCCGCGGGGCTCCAGGGGCTCGAGGGCGTGCGCCCACACGCCGACCGTCGCACCCGGAACGGCCTGAAGGCGCTCGCCGATCTGCACGGGCTCCTGCTCACGGGCGGCTCGGACTGGCACGGGTGGCACGAGTCGCCGCTCGGCACGTTCGCCGTCACCGGAGAGCGCGCGCGGGAGTTCGTCGATCGCCTCGATCGCGCGCGGCCGCCGACCGCGCCGCCCCCGGCTTGACCGCCCTCTCCGCCAGCCCCCTGGTCGTGTTCGGAGGCGGGCACCTCGGCGGAGCGGTGGCCCGCCACGACGCCTCGGCCGGTCGGAGCGTGATCATCGCCTCCCCCACCCCACGGACCCACCCCGGCCTCTGGCGGCACTGGAGCGCCGCGGAGCCCCTCCGGTTGAAGCTCGAGGGAGCGACGGTTTGCATCGCGCTGTCCCCCCGCCACCCGAGGGAGGCCGTCGAGCTGTGGGGGCACGCCGTACCTCGGCTCGCCGGCGAGGCGTGGCGAGACGGCGCCGCGTCGGTGACCGTGTGCGGCCCCGCCGGGCGCGGCGAGCCCGGGTTGGACGCCTTCGAACGCGGGGTGGCCGACCTCCGGGGGATGCCCCGCACCACCGTCGTGCGGTTCGGGCCCCTGGTCGGCGCGGACGACGCCTGCGTCTGGCCCATCATCTCCGCCATCCGCCAGCGCGGCCTGGCGCGGCTCCCCCGGGGCGCCCCCCCGTCCTGGCCGCTCCTCCTCGAGGACGCCGCGCGCGCCGTCCTGGCGCTCACCGACGCCGGGGGCGAGCACGTGCTCCGGGGTCCGGAGCGCCTCGGCCTCGACGATATCGGGAACATCGTCACCGCTCGGTTCGGCGGCCAATGGACCTGGCGTTGGTGGGGAGGCCTGGCGCAACCCAAGCGCCTGCGCATCTGGTCCGAGATGGACGACACCTGGAACGACGACCGGCTCGGCGCGAGACAAACGCTGTCGACCTGGGTCGGGAAGTTGCCGGGCCTGCGTCGAAAGCGATAAGACGCATCGTCACCGAGGACGACCATGGCGGACACCGCTGAATTCTTCGACAAGTACATGCCCGAGAAGCTCCAGGCCAAGCCGGACCTGGCGGCGTCGGTCAACGCGATCTTCCAGTTCGACATCACGGGCGCCGGCACCTGGACGATCGACCTCGTCACCCCCGGTGGCGCAGTGAAGGAGGGCCCCGCCGAGACCCCCGGCTGCATCATCACCGTCGCGAAGGCCGACTGGGAGAAGATGATGGACAACCCCAGCTACGCCATGCAGCTCTTCATGACCGGCAAGCTCAAGGCCTCCAACGTGGGGCTCGCCATGCAGCTCCAGAAGATCCTCGGCTAGCTCCGACGGCTGCCTCGACATCGCGGCGCCTCCAGCCCCGCGTCGTCATGCGCGCTGATGCTCCCCTCGCCCCACCGAATCGTCGGGCGAGCTGGGAGCATCGTCGTTTTTCAGGGGCGCACGACTACGCGCCGAACCGCTGCTCCGCCGTGCTCAGGACGTCGCGGTGCGCGCGGTCCTCCTCCGCCATCTTCTGGAACAGCTCCGAGAAGTGGGGGTGGAGCTTGAAGAACTGCGTGCGCCCGTGGAGCTCCGCGCTCGATTCCTCGACCCGACGCGCGGCGCGGAGGGCCTCGGTGATCGTCGGAGGTGCCCGCTCGAAGCCGATGCGCAACGCGCGGATCTCCTCGAGCACCTGCGTGGCCTCGATCTCGCCGATCTCCAGGCCCTTCATCTGCTCGCCCGAGAAGGCAGCCTGGTGGATGCGGATGCTCGCCGCGTGGTAGCGCTCGGCCTCCGCGTAGATCCGCCAGAAGTAGACGAGCTCGTCGCGACCGGCGAAACAACGCCCGAAGACCTCGTAGAGCGCCGCGCACTCCAGCTCGATGGAGACGGCGAGATCGATGATGTCCGGCGTGTTCATGGGGCCCTCGCGCGGGGTCACTGTAGCTTGTCCGGTCCGAACACGTCCATGCGCGCGACGGGACGACCGAAGGCCCCGGCGAGGGAGCCTACAGTCGGCGGCGACGAAGCCACGTGGCCACGGCGCCCACGATGGTGAGCCCGGGAGCCACGACCAGCGCGACCACGCTCGCGAGGAACACGGTCACGATGTTGAGGTTCAGCTTGCCCTTGCCCGCCTCGTTGGCGCGGATGCTGATCTGCTCCTCCTCGCCGACCATCCAGGCGACGGCGTTGAGGAAGAGATCCTGGTTGACCCCGACGGTGATGAGCTTGTTCGACGCGAAGTCGGCATCCCCGTACACCAGCACCCGGCCGCCGGCCTTCGTCGGCAGGGCCGGAGCGGCCTCGACGGGCACCGACGGCGCGGCCTCCGCACCCTCGGCGGCGAGCGTCGCGGCGGTGGTGGCACGGACCGCGGAGGGGTCCGCGACCTCGACGGCCGCGATCAGCGGCACCTTGCCGACCTGGTCGACGCCCTCGTTCGGCTCCCACGTGTCGGGCGAGGCCGTCACGTCGGTCTCCGCCCAGCTCTTGTCGGACGCCGACGCGAGCACCTGCACGTTCAGCCCCGGGATCTCCGCGCCCTTCCCGACCGAGCGGACGTGCCCGAGCAGACCGCCGCCCTGGAGCTTCTCGGTGATCGGGTGGATGTCGAAGCTCGTCTCGTCGAGCATGACGTAGGTGGGCCCGCCCTGAGTCTGGCGGTAGGGGTCGGCCTCGACCACCACGTCGTTCCCGACGTGCACGCCGAAGCGGGAGAGGTCGGCGGCGGTCTCCGGGGCCATGACCGGGTCGAGCATCACGATCAGCCCGCCGCCCGCGGCGACGTACTGGGCGAGCCGATCCCGCTCGGTCGCGAGCAGATCGACGCGCGGCGACGGGAGGACGACCACCTCGCAGGCCTCGGGCGTGGGCGGGCTCTCCAGCAGCGAGATCGCCTGAACCTTGTAGTTCACGCCCTCGAGCTTCAGCTTCGCGACGCCGAGGCCATCCCCCCCCTGGTCGTCCATCAGCTCGAGCTCGCCGTGGCCGGTCACGACGCAGACGGAGTGCTGCACATCCGAGTTCACCCGCACGAGCGCGCTGGTGAACGCCTGCTCGTCGAGCTCGGTGTCGAGGCGCTGGGTGTTGTCCCCGACCTTGAGGATGACCACCGGGGTCTCGGTGCGCACGTCGTTCTGCTCGGCCATCGTGGGGTCGGCCCACGGGTCGTAGTAGTCGACCTTCAGGAGCGTGGTGTGCTCCTGGTAGCGGCGCATGAGCTCGCGGAAGTTCGCCTCTTGCGGCATGCCGCTGCGGAAGAAGGCGATGACCTCGATCTCTCGGTCGAGCTGCCCGGCGATGTCCACGCTCTGCGGCGCGAGGGTGTACCGCTTGGTCTCCGTGAGGTCCCACCGCTCGTCGTAGGTGTAGGCGACGATGTTCGCGGTCACGGCGATGCCGAGCGCAAGGAGCGTCGCGAACGACGCGGTGGTGCTGCGCAGGACGGTCTGGTCCTTGCCGAGGTTCTGCAGGGAGCCCCAGTCGAGGACCAGCCAGCCCACCACCATCGCCGCGCCGACGCCCCCGACGACCTTGAAGGCCAGGGGCGGATCGTCGAGGAAGGCGAAGGAGAGACCGCAGATCGCGAGGAGGAAGAGTCCGAGCAGCCCGAAGAGCCACCCGAGCGCGCGCAAGGCCAGCATCAGCGCCACCGGAGCGCTTCGACCCGTTGCGTCGACGCAAACAGGAAGAAGCCGATGAAGGTCAGGAAGTAGACGATGTCCTGGATGCGGAGGACACCCTTGCTGAGCTGCTCGAAGTGGCTCAGCATCGAGAGGTACTCCACCGTGCTCTTGAGCCCGCCCTCGTCCATCAGGGAGCCGGTCCAGCCGACGATCCAGAGGAGCAGGTTCAGGCCGAAGGCGACGATGAGCGCGACAACCTGGTTCTCGGTCAACGACGAGGCGAAGAGCCCGGTCGCCATGAAGGTGCCGAACAGGAGGATGAAGCCCACGTAGTTGGCGAGCATGATGCCGGGATCGGGCTCGCCGAGCAGCATCAGGATCGCGCCGTAGAGGAACGTGGTCGACACCAGCACCGTACCGAACCCGATCGCGCCCAGGTACTTGCCGAGCACGATCTCGGAGGAGCGCACCGGCGAGGTGAGAAGGAGGTCGATCGCGCGGGTGCGACGATCTTCGGCGATGAGCCGCATCGACAGCGCCGGCGCGGCGAGCAGCGCGATGACGAGCATGTTGCCGAACAGCGGCGCCACGATCATGTCGTTGACGTTGATCTGGTCGGCCGCGTAGGGGTTGAACACAGCGTCGGCGGAGGCCTGGTCGTACTGGAGCAGGCCCACCACGAAGAAGAAGCCGAACATCAGCACGAAGCCGCAGAGGACGATCCAGCCGATGGGAGCCGTCATGTACGCCGAGAGCTCGCGGCGGCCGATGGCGAAGATGTTCCTCACGAGGCACCTCCCGTGGTCAGGCGCAGGTAGATGTCCTCCAGGCGCTCGCGGCCCGACATCTCGAGCAGGCCGAAGGGCACGGCGACACGCGCCACGGCCTCGCGGAGGTCCTCCTCGGCGTGGACGACGAAGCGGCTCTCCTCCTGGTCGACCCCGACGACCCCGGGGATGGCGCGTAGCGCGGCGATGGCGTCGGGACCGGGCCGCGCGAGCTCGATCTTCACCGCCCGGCCCACGGCCGAGAGGCGGGAAAGCTCGTCCTGCGCGACGATCCGGCCCTGGTTGATGACGATCACCCGCGAGCAGATCGCCTCGATCTCTCCGAGGACATGGGTCGAGAGCACCACCGTGCGGTCGCCCTGGGCGAGCTCCGCGAGGAGGTTGCGGATCTCGACGCGCTGCGCCGGATCGAGGCCGGACGTGGGCTCGTCGAGGACGAGCACCTTGGGATCGTGCACGAGCGCCTGCGCGAGGCCGACGCGCTGCCGGTAGCCCTTCGACAGGTGCTCGATGAGGCGGTGCGCCACCTTGTCCAGGCCGACCCGGTTGAGGGCCTTCTTGGTGGCGGCGGGCACGTCATCGACCCCCTTGAGGGTGGCGGCGAAGCTCACGTAGTCGCGCACCGACATGTTCGTGTAGACCGGCGGAACCTCCGGCGCGTAGCCGAGGATCGCCTGCACGCCGCGCGGATCGTCGGCAACGTCGTGCCCGCCCACGCGAGCCGTGCCGGCGGAGGCGCCGAGCGATCCCGCGATGATGCGCATGGTCGTGCTCTTGCCGGCGCCGTTCGGCCCCAGAAACCCGACCACCTCGCCGCGCGCGACCTGGAAGGAGACGTCGCTTATCGCGACCGTTTCTCCATACCGCTTTGTGAGCCCTTGAACCTCAATCATCGTCGGTGAGCCCTTCTTGGACAGGGGCGCAGGGCTAACCCGCGTGTGCGCCGCTGTCGAAACGACCCGCGCCCCGCTCGGCTCCGTTTACGGCTCGTGACGACCCGCACGCCGACGGCGGCTCATGCGTTGCCGTGGCCAGATGGGTTGCCGTCGTTTCGAAGCGTGATCTAAACTGCGCCGCAACCCCCGAGTCGCATCATGCGTGGTCTCCTGCTGTTCCTCCTCCCCTCCTTCGTCGTGGGTTGCGGCTCCTCCTGGAGCGTGCGTGACGAGGACGGGGACGGCAAGAGCATCCTGGACGGCGACTGCTGGGACGCCCCCGAGGGCGGGACGGAGGTCGGTCCCAACGCCGCCGAGATCTGGTACGACGGCGTCGACCAGGACTGCAACGGGGGCTCCGACTTCGACAAGGACGGAGACGGCGTGGAGGCCGCCGGGTTCGGCGAGGGCACCGATTGTTGGGACGATCCCGACGTCGTGCCCGAGGCGTTCGAGGCCATCAACGGGTTCCCCGCCCTCACCGCCGCGGATGTGTACCCCTCCGCCCCGGAGACCTACTACGACGGCGTGGACGCCAACTGCGACGGCCTCTCCGACTTCGACCAGGATCTCGACGGCTTCGAGACCTCCAACGAGGACTACCGCCAGGCGGACGGGTCGTCGGGGGACGACTGCTACGACTCCGCCGATGCCGACGCCTACCCGGAGAGCGGCCTCGTGGTCACCACGTTCGATCCGGCGGAGGTCAACCCGGCCGCCGTCGACGTCTGGTACGACGGCACCGATGCCGATTGTGACGGTGCGAGCGACTACGATCAGGACGCGGACGGCTACAACGTCGACGCCGAGTGCGACGATCTGAACGCCGCGATCTTCCCCGATCCGGACGTGGAAGAGGTCTGGTACAACGAAGTCGACGAGAATTGCGACGGCAACCTCTACGACAAGGACGAGGACGGGTTCGCCAGCGCGGCGTACGGCGGAGACGACTGCTGGGACGACTACGCCACCATCCCGGAGGACTTCGTCGCCATCAACGGTCGCGCCCAGCCCACGGCCGCACAGGTCTTCCCCGGCGCGGTCGACGCCTGGTACGACGCCGTGGACGGCGACTGCGCGGGTGACTCCGACTTCGACCAGGATCTCGACGGCTTCGACACCTCCGAGCTCCCCGGCCGGGCCGGCGCGACCGGGACCGACTGCGAGGACGAGGACGCAGAGGCCTACCCCGGCGCCTCGGAGATCTACTACAACGGTGTCGACAACGACTGCGACGGCGGGAGCGACTACGACGCCGACGGCGACGGCTTCGATCACGACGAGTACATCAGCACCGGCACCGACTGCAACGATGGGCGGGCCGAGGTCAACCCCGCCGCCAACGAAGCCTGCGGCACCACCTACGACGACAACTGCGACGGCGAGCTCGACCTCCTCGACGCCACCGACTGCATCACGTACTACTACGACGGCGACAGCGACACCTACGGCACCACGACGACCGAGTGCTGGTGCGAGGCGCAGACCGCCTCGGGCTTCGACGCCCTCAACGACGACGACTGTGACGACGCGAGCGACGCCGACTACCCCGGCGCCACCGAGACCGTGGCGAACAGCGACGACGAGGACTGCGACGGCGTCGACTCCTGCTACACCGACGACGACGGCGACAACTACGGCACCACCGTCGTCGTCGACGGCTCCTCGCTCAATTGCACAACCGGCACCGGCGCGCCGGTCTCCACCGACTGTGACGACGCGAGCGTCGGCGACTACCCGGGCGCCCCGGAGATCGTCGCCAACAGCGACGACGAGGACTGCGACGGCGTCGACTCCTGCTACACCGACGCCGACAACGACAACTACGGCACCACCGTCGTGGTCGACGGTTCCTCGATGAGCTGCACCACCGGCACCGGCGCGCCGGTCTCCACCGACTGCGACGACGCGAGCAGCAGCGACTACCCGGGTGCCACCGAGGCGGTCGCCAACGGCGACGACGAGGACTGCGACGGCGTCGACTCCTGCTACACCGACGCCGACGGCGACAACTACGGGACCACCGTCGTCGTCGACGGATCGTCCCTCGACTGCGCGACCGGCACCGGCGCGGCCCTGTCCACCGACTGCGACGACGCGAGCGCCACCGACTACCCCGGCGCCACCGAGGTCGTGGCGAACAGCGACGACGAGGACTGCGACGGCGTCGACTCCTGCTACACGGACGCCGACAACGACAACTACGGCACCACCGTCGTCACCGACGGCTCCTCGCTGAACTGCACCACCGGCACCGGCGCCCCCAACGACGACGACTGCAACGACGGCAGCTCGTCCATCCGCCCCGGCGGCACCGAGACCGTGGCGGACGGCATCGACCAGGACTGTGACTCGGTCGACTCCTGCTACACCGACGCAGACAACGACAACTACGGCACCACCGTCGTCGTCGACGGCTCCACGCTCAGCTGCAGCAGCGGCACCGGCGCGGCAAACGACGACGACTGCGACGACGGAAGCGCGACGATCAACCCGGCCGGCACCGAGACCGTGGCCGACGGCATCGACCAGGACTGCGACAGCGTCGACTCCTGCTACACCGACGCAGACAACGACAACTACGGCACCACCGTCGTCACCGACGGTTCCTCGCTGAGCTGCACCACCGGCACCGGCGCCCCCAACGACGACGACTGCAACGACAGCAGCTCGTCCATCCGCCCCGGCGGCACCGAGACCGTAGCCGACGGCGTCGACCAGGACTGCGACTCGGTCGACTCCTGCTACACCGACGCCGACGGCGACAACTACGGCACAACCGTCGTCACCGACGGATCCTCGCTCAGCTGCAGCACCGGCACCGGCGCGGCCAACGACGACGACTGCAACGACGGAAGTGCCACGATCTACCCCGGGGCCTCCGAGACCACCGCCGACGGCATCGACCAGGACTGCGACCTCGTCGACTCCTGCTACACCGACTCCGACGGCGACAACTACGGCACCATCGTCGTCACCGACGGTTCGACGTTGAGCTGCTCGACCGGCACCGGCGCCCCCAACGACGACGACTGCGACGACGCGAGCTCCTCGATCCACCCGGGCGCCACGGAGGCCTGCAACGACCTCGACGAGGACTGCGACGGGACCGCCGATGACGGCCTCGCGGTCCTCTACACGGACGCGGACGGCGACCTGTACGGCACCGGGACGGGGGACTGCTCCATCGTGGGCGGCGCCTCGAACGACGACGACTGCGACGACACCGACGAGTACGTCAAGCCGGGCGCCGTCGAGCTCTGCGACGAGCAGCAGAACAACTGCTCCACGTCATGGACCTCGGCGTCGGAGGACGGCAAGATCTCCCTCGTCACCACGGCGGGCGCCTGGTCCGACGTGCCCGTGACGGGCTCCATCGCGCTCGAAGCGACGGGCACGTACTACGTGTGCCGCGGCACCTTCAACACCAAGCTCGTCGCGAGCGGCGACAGCGTTTCGGTCATCGGCTACTACGGCGCGGCCGAGACGATCCTCGACAACACCTCCACCGGGTCCACCGTCAGCGTGACCAACGGTCGTGTCATCCTCGACGGCCTCA
This sequence comes from Deltaproteobacteria bacterium, assembly GCA_036676765.1. Classification (GTDB taxonomy): domain Bacteria; phylum Myxococcota_A; class UBA796; order UBA796; family SXON01; genus CAJBVW01. Next base: position 26,896 of record JAKFCH010000312.1, on the reverse strand, counting down.
CGATCGCGGGCGGCCCTGGCAGCTCCGGGTACGGCGGTGGCGTCCTGTCGAACGGCACGACCACCCTGAGCCAGGCCAACGTCACGCTCCAGGACTGCATCGTGGAGGACAACGCCGCCAGCTACGGGGCAGGCGTCGCCGTGATCGGCTCGGGGTGGATGGAGCTCATCGGCACCACCATCCAGGACAACGTGGCGACGGACGGCGGTGGCGCCTGGGTGGCGACCGCCGGCCTCCTGGAGGTCACCGCGGGGTCGGTGATCACGTCCAACGACGCCGCGTTGGGCGCGGGCATCTTCGTCCAGACCGCGGGCGAGGTGACCATCGACGCATCGTCCGTCCACACCAACGTGGCGACCGACGCCGGGGGCGGCATCTACCTGGATGACGGCTCGCTCGCGCTCACCGGCGCGGACGTGTACGCGAACACCGCGGCCACCGGCGCCGGCCTCTGGATCGACGTCGGCACCGCCACCTGCGATTCGACCAGCGGGATCTTCGCGAACATCGCGAGCGGCCACGGCGGCGGCGTCTACATCGCGGACGACGACGGCATCGTCGTGTTCGGCGCGACCGACTGCGACTTCACCGGCACCGGGGACAACTCCCCGAACGACGTGGAGATCTACGACGGAAACGGCTCCGCCGAGAGCGACTACGTGGCCTACGCCACCTACGGCGCCACCGCGACCTTCGCCTGCACGCTCGGCATCTGCACCCCGTCGACCGACCCGTAGGCCGCTGCTTCTACAACCCCGGCGCGCCGTCCTCGACGGTGGGCCGGCAGTTTCCGAAGTCGGCCTTGCAGGTGAGCCGGGTGACCCGCCCGGCGGCCACCCCGATGTCGCGGATGGTGACCGTCGCGCCCGAGGCGAAGGTGACCACGGCCGTGTAGGTGCCCGCGGGGACGCGGCCGGCCTCCACGGGCCCGTTCGGGCCGGTCAACCGTGCCTGGACGGGGTCGCCCGCGAGCCAGAGCGTGCCTTCGGACGCGGGCGTCGGGCGTCTCGTCGGGATGTTCCGGGGCGCGGCGACGGGCTGAGGCGCGGCGACGATCGGCGCCGTCGGAGCTGGTGAATCGCTCGCAGTCGAGGGGACAGGGGCGGGTGTGCCCGCTGCTTCGACGTGCACCGGCACGGGAGGCCCAGTCCGATCGACCGCCGGCGGCAGGTCCGGGTTCGGTGCGCCCACCGACGACGGCAGGATCCCCGCCGTCGCCTCCCCGTCGCGGGACACCCACCAGGCTCCCGCCCCCCCGAGCAGGGCGAGGCCCACCACGCCCACCCCGGCGGCGACGATGCCGACGGCCCACGGCAGGACCCTTCCGCGGCCGGGAGCACGCGCGAGGGAGGCCCCCGCCGCACGCTCCATGAGGATGGACCCCGTGCGCGCGTCGGGCGGCGCGATGGCCGCCAGGCCCGCGGCCAGCACCGGCGGGATCGTCCGCGCGGCCCAGTCCTCGATGCGCTCCCCGCGAAGCTCGCCCCGGAGGTCGGCGAGCGCCCGCGCGCAGTCCCCCGCCGTGGGGCGGCGCTCGGGATCGTAGGCGAGCATCCCCGCGACGAGGGGGAGGAGGCTCGGCGAGAGGCCGGCGAGGTAGGCCCACTGCTCGGTGAAGCGCCGCCCGGGCGGCTGACGATCCGCGTCGGCGGCGGTCTTTCCCGGGGTCACGCCCGTCAACATCTCGAAGAGGAACACGCCGAGCGCGTAGAGGTCGCTCGCGTGGGTGTCGCGCCCCTCGAACCGCTCGGGCGCCATGTAGGGGAGCGTGCCGAAGCTGGTCTGGGTGGTGGCGGACTCCCGCTCGGCGAAGTCGGCGCGGGCGACGCCGAAGTCGAGGACCTTGACCTCCCCCGAGGCGGTGATCCGGACGTTCCCCGGCTTGATGTCCCGATGGATGAGCCGGAGCGGCCGTCCATCCGGTCCGGGCTGGTTCCACGCTGCGTGGAGCGCGTTCGCGACCTCCTCGGCGATGGCCAGCGCCACGGCCGGCGCCAGGGCCCCCCGGCGGAGGATCGCGGTCACGTCGCAGCCCTCGACGTACTCCATGACGATGGACCAGTTGCCGTCGAGCTCGACGAGGTCGTCCACCCGGACGATCGCCCGGTGCCGGATGAGCGCGAGCATGCGCGCCTCGTCCCGCAGGCGGACGACTCGCTCGGGGCGATCGGCCTGCCCGGGGTGGAGCACCTTGATCGCGACGTCCCGCCGGATCCCGCCGCCGGTGGTCCGCGCCAGGTACACCGCGCCGAACGCGCCTTCCCCCAGGAGCCCGCGCACCTCGTAGCGGCGGGGCCCTACCAAGCGAACGCGAGGCCGACGCCCAGGCCGACGGCCGTCGCTCCGGTTGCCACCCACCCGATCGTGAGCCCGTTCGTCGTCTCGCGTAGCGCCACGAGGTCGTCCTCCGATCGCTCGACGCTGGTGTCCCGAAACGCCGCGCGGGATCCGGAAGCGAGGCCGTAGAGGACGCCGGTCGCCACCAGGGAGGACGCGGTCGCCACGATCATCGGCGCGCGTGCCGGCCTCGCCGGTGCCGGCCCCACACGCTCGCGAGGAAGGGACGCCACCCGGGCCCCGGCGGCCCCGGTCCAGCTTCCCAGGTCGTCATCCGGCCAGACGTAGCGGGTCTCCACCACCGCCCCCTGCGCGTCCACCTGCTGGACGACCGCCGCCCGGGCGCCGGGGGCGCGCGTTGTCGCGAGGCCGTCGACCTCCAACCAGCCGGATGCCAGGGCCGCGAGGGGGCGGACCGACGTGTCGCGCGCGAGGATTGCCCCGTGGGGGAGGAGGCCGCGGATGGGGTGCCCCTCGGGGTAGAGCGTCGGCGTGAGCTGGTACCCCGGGTCGGCCGAGAGGAGCCCCGCAAGCGCGGGCGCGATGCGCGTGTCCCGCTTCTCGAGGAAGGCGGCCGTGGCCACGACGCGGTGCACGGCGCCCACCACGGGGCCGGACAGGGGCTCGTTCACGCAGGTCAGGCGGCGCAGCAGGAGATCTCGCGCGGCCAGGAAGCCGTCGGTGTCCAACTTCGCCATGTCGAGGTCGGCGGACACGACCACGTCGGCGAGGCCGCGGGCGCTCCAGGTCTCGGGACATGCCGCGAGCGGCTCGGCGGACACCGTGGAGACGAGGCCCAGGAGCATGAGTTCCTCCCCGCGATCGAGCGTATCGCCGTGGTAGTGTTGCGCCATGCGACCGCTCTCGTCCAGCCTGACCTTCTTGATCCTCTCCGCCTGCTCCGGCACCTGGGCCCCGGTCGACATCGACGGAGATGGCTATACCGTCGCGACCGGCGATTGTTGGGAGAACGAGGGAGGGCCCCAGGGGCTGGCGAGCGCCGACGTCCATCCCGGCGCGGCCGAGACCTGGTACGACGGCTTCGACCAGGACTGCGCCGGGGGCAGCGACTTCGACAAGGACGGGGACGGCCACGCCTCCGTGGCGCATCCCGACCCCGACGGCACGCTGCCGAGCGACGACTGCTGGGACGACGGAGACGTGCTGCCCGGCGCCTTCGCGGCCGACGATCCGGCCGATCAGCTCGATGCCTCCGAGGTGTTCCCCGGCGCGCTCGAGACCTGGTACGACGGCATCGACCAGGACTGCGGGGGCGACGACGACTTCGATCAGGACGGCGACGGCTTCGCGTCCGCCGCCCACCCCGGCGCCGGCGGCGCGGGGGAGGACTGCTTCGACGCCGAGGACGACCCCTTCACGAACGACGCCGGCCACACCCCGGCGGACGTGAACCCCGACGCCACCGACACCTGGTACGACGGGACCGACGCCGACTGCGGCGGCGAGGACGACTTCGATCAGGACGGTGACGGGTTCCCGCGGGACCTGGAGTGTGACGATCTCGACGCCGCGCGGTTCCCCGACCCCGAGATCCCCGAGGTCTGGTACGACGGGCTGGACGACAACTGCGACGGCAACGACGGCGACCAGGACGGCGACGGCTTCTACACCGCCGACTACCCCTTCCCCGTGCCGGACGCCTACGGGTCGGGCGACTGCTGGGACGCCCCCACGGACGACGCCGACTGGGCGCCGCTGAACGGCTTCGCCCCCTTCCCCGCCGAGGCCGCCTACCCCGGCGCCGCCGACACCTTCTACGACGGCCTCGACCAGGACTGCGCGGGCGGCGACGACTTCGACCAGGATCGTGACGGCTTCCGCACGTCCACCTACCCCGACGCCGGTGGGCTCGTGGGGGACGACTGTGACGACGCCATCGCCACCACCAATCCGGACGCGGTCGAGTCCTGGTACGACGGCGTGGACGCCGACTGCGCGGGGGACGACGACTTCGACCAGGATCACGACGGCTACGCGACCGACACCGACTGCGACGACGCGTCGGGCACCGTGAACCCCGGCGAGGTCGAGACCTGCGGCAACACCATCGACGAGAACTGCGACGGTAGCGACAACGACGTCGGCGCCTCCGGCTGCACCCCGTTCTTCGCCGACGGGGACAGTGACGGCTTCGGCTCCGACACTTCGGCCTGCCTCTGCGAGGCGGAGGGCGAGTACACCGAGACCGCCGGTGGCGACTGCGACGACGGCGACGCGGCGGTCAACCCCGACGGCACCGAGTCCTGCGCCACCGCGGCCGACGACGACTGCGACGGCAGCACCAACTCCGTGGGCGCCGTCGGCTGCACCGACTGGCACGTCGACGCCGACAGCGACAGCTACGGCGCCACCACGAGCCGGTGCGCCTGCGAGGCGGGGAGTGGCTACACGGCCGACAACGGCGACGATTGCAACGACGCGTCCGCCACGGTGCACCCGGGCCGCGCCGAGACCTGCAACGCCGTCGACGACGACTGCGACAGCACGATCGACGAGGGCCTGGCGCTCTACTACACCGACGCCGACGCGGACACCTACGGGACCGGGACCGGCACCTGCACGTCCGGCGGCGGCCGCGTGGCGAACGACGACGACTGTGACGACAGCCTCGACACCGTCTACCCGGGGGCCACCGAGGTGTGTGACGGCGAGGCCAACGACTGCACCACCGCCGGCACGTGGTCGGCCGCGGACGAGGACCTGCTCGTGTCGTTCGTCTCCCCTTCGGGCGACTGGAGCGACGTCTCCGCGAGCTTCGACGAGACGTTCGCCCTCGCCGTCAACCTCGAGTCGGGCACCTACTACGTGTGCGGTGGCACGTACTACGCGAAGCTGATCGCCAGCACCGACACCACCGAGGTCATCGGCGTCTACGGCGCCGCCGAGACCACGATCCAGAACAACTCCGGCGCCGGCTCCACCGTGAGCATCACGAACGGCAGCGTGAACCTCTCCGGGCTCACCATCACCGGGGGCCGGGGGAGCTCGGGGTTCGGCGGCGGCGTCATCGCCAACCTGACCGGGACCGCCGCGTCGGCGGTGCCCCACGTGGTGATTGAGGACTGTGTCCTGACCGGCAACACCGCCACCAAGGGGGGCGGCGTGGCCTCCTACAACAACAGCTGGGTCAAGCTCGTGCGCACGACCGTCGAGGCCAACACCGCCACCGACGGCGGTGGCGTCTACGCCCACGCGGGCGCCGACGTCACCCTCGAGGACAGCTTCGTCGAGGGCAACAGCGCCACCACGGACGGCGGCGGTCTCTACCTCGATGACGGCACCCTCACGATGACCGGCAGCGTCGTCGCCGACAACACCGCGGGTGACGACGGCGGCGGGCTCTGGATCGACACCGGCACGGCCACCTGTACGTCCGGTGAGCTCTACGCCAACGCGGCGGCGGCCACGAGCCACGGCGGCGGCGTGTACCTGAGCAACCACGGCTCGGCCACCGCGCGGTTCACCTCGGTGTCCTGCGACTTCGGCACGGGCGCCGACGACAACGAGCCGAACGACATCGAGGTCAAGACCAGCGGCTCGACCTACATCGGCTACACCGCCTACGGCGCCACCGCCTCGTTCGTCTGCTCGAACGCCACGGACCTCTGCACCCCGTAGCCGGCCCCCTAACCCCGCCGCAGCGCGCGCTGCGCCCGCCGGCGGATGCCCTCCAGGAGGGCCTCCATCTGGTCGCGCGCGAGCCACTTCTTGATCCACCCGGGCACGGGCACCTTCGCCTCGGTGACGGCCTGGTACACGAGCAGGCTGCCCTGGTCGACGGGCCGGACGAGGTACCACCCGTCCGCGACGGAGAGATCGTTGGGACGGGTGGGATCGAGGGTGTAGACCGCGACGCTACGGACCGGATCCCATGTGTAGTGATGGTGGATCCGCAGGTCGGCGCCGAGCACCTGCATGTCCACCTGGAGATACCACTGGTAGGGCCCCTCCCGGCGGTACTCCCGGACCCCGGTGAGCGTCGCGTTCTCCGGGATGCGCGCCTGGATGTCGAGAACGGCCGGCCAGACCACCGCGGGCTCCGCGTCGATCAGCACCATCCCGGTGGCCGTCACCCGTGGGCCGGCGCTCTCGGCGTGCATCACCACGTCACCCTCGCGGAGGTCCGCCCACTGCGCGTCGGTGAGCTCCGGCACCTGTGGCGTGGTGGCCGCGAACGCGAGCGTCACGAGCGCCGGCAACATTGGACCGCCTCCAGGCGAGAAGGTAAGGCGAGGCGGTGCGACTCCTCACCGCGACGCTACGAATCTATGTGGACGCCGCGCGCGAGGCGGGCAAGGCCTTCACGCGGGGCGCGTGGGCCTTCATCCTGCTGCTCCTGTGCTTCCCCGCGCTCACGGCGGCGGCGCTCCTCGTGTCGCCGCTCGGCTTCTTCGGCGGGATCGTCCTGGCGTTCCTGACCGCCGCGTGCGCCGGCACCTACCTCGCCTCCCTCCAGGACGCCCTCTCGGTGCGGCGGAGCCTCGGTCCGGCGGCCGTACGCCAGCACCTCGGCGCGCACACCTGGGACATTCTCGGCGTCCTCTTCCCGATCTGGATCGTCGAGCTCGTGCTTTCGCTCGGGGGCGTGCCGAGCGTCGTCTCGCTGGTCTTCGGCATCGCCGTCGCCCTGTTCCTCAACCCGGTGCCGGAGCTGATCGGCCGCACCCGGAGCGGTGGGATCGAGCTGTTGCGCGAGGCGTGGCAGTTCATGATGAACCACGGCCCGGAGTGGCTGGCTCCCCAGGTCCTCGCGCTCGGCGTCCTGTGGCTGATCTTCCCCTCCCAGGCGCTGCCCATCCTGACGCTCTTCGGGCCCCGGTTCGGGTTCGTCACCGCGGGGAGCCTCGCGGTGTCCGCCGGCTCGGGTGCCGTGGGCTGGGCGATCGGGTTCGGCCTCGTCGCGCTGGTCCACCTGATGATGTTGTTCCGCGGGGCGCTCTTCACCCGCCTCAGCGGCGGCGGCCGGCGCGCGCGGGACTGGCAGGAGCGCCTTCGGTAGGCGGCTCGATGCGGGCCGGGGGCGCGGCGCAGACGCGATCGAGCGGACAGGCGGGGCACACCTCCACCGCGCGGTGGCCGCGGCACGCGCCCGAGATGCCGAGGTGCGCGAGCGCGAAATCGAACCGGACGGGATCCTCCGGATCGAGGCACCGCAGCGCCGCCGTGACCTCCTCGGCCGTGCGCCAGCTCGCGTCCGCGCGGCGGGTCAGCCCGAGGAAACCGGACAGGCGCATGACGTGGGTGTCGAGCGGGATCACGAGGTCCCGCGGGGAGAGGTGCGTCCAGCGGCCGAGGTCCATCGCGTCGGTGCGGACCATCCACCGGAGGAACATCAGCCACCGCTTGCAGGCGCTGCCGTCCTCCGGGTGCGCGAGCCAGGTGCGGAAGCCGCGGGAGGGCTCGCCGCCTTCGAGGGTACCGGTGAGCGAGCGCAACGAGTCGATGGCGCCGCCGAGCGAGGCCGCGGCGGGGCCGGGGGCGAAGAGCGCGCCGAGGCTCGCGTGCTGCCGGTAGACCGCCTGGAGCAGGCGGAAGAGCAGCACGAAGTCCTCCGCGCGGTTCCAGCGGTACACGACGCCGTCGAGCGCGGCGGCGCGGACGGCGTCGAACCCTTCCACGTAGGCGGCCGGCCCGCCGTGGGTGTCGGCAATCGCGAGGAGCCGGGCGATCACCGGCCCGAAGAGATCCACCCGGCCGTATGCGAGCTGCGCCGAGAGCACGGCGGCCACCTCGACGTCGCGCAGGTCGGTGTAGGCGCGGGGGAACCGGATGGGATCGCGCGCCACGTTCGCGGGCGTGGCGGCCAGCGCGTGCACGGCCGCGAGGTGCACGGCGAGGGACCGGACGCGGGCGGCCGGCAGGGTGACCGGCAGGTGCGGGGCCGCGGGAGCACGCCCCACCGGGCTCTCCGAGGCGCGCCGGGTGGCGCTCACCGGCGGGGCGCTCGACGACGGAGCGCGAGGACGAGGGCGGTCGCGAGGAGACCGAGGCCCGGCGCCGCGGAGGTGGCGGCACAGGCGGCCTCTACGCCGTCGATCCGCTCGTGAGGGACCACGACCTCGACGAGGTCGGGGGCGCTGGCCGACGTGTCGTCGCTCACGACCAGGGAGAAGCGCAGGGTGCCGGGCTCCGCCACCACGAAGCGGGGCTGGGCGGACTCCCCATCCTCCAGCTCGGTCGGCGGGCCGCCGAGGAGCGTCCACGCGTAGACGATGGGATCTTCCTCGGGATCGAAGGAGGCGGACCCGTCGAGGACGACCGTGTCCCCCACGTACGCGATCAACCCGAGGCCGGCCTCGGCAACCGGAGGCTCGCCTGCCGCGAAGGCGGGGACAAGGGCGGACACGAGCGCGACGGTGACGAAGAAAAGCACGCGCGACGTTAACATGGGGCAAGGTCCAGCGTTAAGCGAGGCCCGTCTCCGGGCACGCGGTAGAGGAGCGTCCATGGGTTTCTTCGATCGGATCGGCAATCTCTGGAAGGGCTTCTGGAGCCTGTGGATCTCCGACGTCGAGAACAAGAACCCGGAGATCGTCTACGAGCAGGCGATCGACAACCGGATCAAGCGCCACCGTGACCTGAAGAAGGCGGTCGGCGGCATCGTGTACCTCCGCAACAAGCTCACCACCGAGCTGGAGACCAAGGAGCGCGAGCTCCGCGAGGTCGGTGCCCAGCTTCCGGTGGCCATCGAGAGCGGTGACGACGAGGTCGCCCTCATCCTCCTCCAGAAGAAGAACGAGCTCGACAGCGCCATCGAGTCGCTCAAGGTCGAGCTCGAGAAGGTGAGCGGGCAGGCCGAGGACGCCAAGGAGTCGCTCGTCGCCTTCCAGGGCGAGATCGAGAAGCTCCGCCGCGAACGCGACACCATGCTCGCCAAGAAGGCCACGGCCGAAGCCCGCATCCAGATCCAGGAGACCCTCGACGGGCTCTCCACCGACGCGGACATCAAGCAGCTCGAGAACGTCCGAGAGAACATCCACAAGACCCAGGCGCAGGCCGACATCGGCACCGAGATCAAGGCCGACTCGCTCGACGCGCGCCTGAAGAAGATCAAGGAGAAGACGGGCGACGTGACCGCCCGCTCCCAGCTCGACGAGCTCAAGCGGCAGATGGCGGCCCGCCAGGGCGCCGCCGAAGGCGCCGGCGTCAAGAAGACCATGTGATTGGTGGCCGGGATGGGTGAGCGACTGGCGCACGCGCGTGCGCGCGTGGCGGAGTCCTGGATGGCGCGCCCGGCCGAAGAGCGCACCCAGCTCTTCGTGGTGCTGCTGTGCGTGGTGCTCTACCTCGGGCACTACCTCGTCTTCTGCTGGCCGCAGCCGTTCTTCATCGAGGACAGCGCGATCTCCTTCGCCTACGCCCGCAACCTCGCGGAGGGCGAGGGGCTGGTGCCCTACCCCGGCGGCGAGCGGGTCGAGGGCTACTCCAACGCGCTCTGGACCTTCCTCATCGCCGCGCTCTACGCGATCGGCGTGCCCGTCTGGACGTCCCCGAAGCTGATGGGCGGCGTGTTCGGCGGTCTCACGCTCTTCTTCGTGTGGGGGCTCGCGCGGCGCGCCCGGCCGGACGCGAAGGATCCGCTCGCCGTCGCGGCGCCGTTCCTCCTCGCCTGCTCCACCCAGTTCGTGCTGTGGAACGCGTCGGGCCTCGAGAACTCCCTGTTCAACCTCCTGCTCGCCGCGGGCCTCTGGTCCCTGGTCCGCGAGATCCAGGACGGTCGGACGATGCCGTGGAGCGCGCTCTGCTTCGTCGGCCTGACCATGACCCGCCCGGACGGCGTCGCCTACGCGGCGATCGGGCTCCTCGGCCGCGTGCTCGGCACCCTCGCGCGCCGGCAATGGCTCGCGCTCCCGATGTGGCTGCTCGCGTTCGGGCTGCCCTACGGCGCCTACAACGCGTGGCGCTACGACTACTTCGCGTGGTGGTTCCCCAACACCTACTACGCGAAGGAGAAGGTCTTCCGCCCCCTCGGCTGGACCCAGGGCGGCTGGAAGCAGGTCAAGGAGTACACGACCCAGTACGGCATCGTCTACGCCGCGCCGCTCGTCGCCATCGCGCTGACCGGGCTCTCGACCTGGCGCCGCTGGATCGGCCTCGTACTCCTCGCATTCTACGCGTTCTTCCTCCTGTGGGACGGCCGGGCCGGCATCCCCTCGGAGTGGACCGGCGAGTGGTCGCGCCTCGTCTCCCGCCACTGGATCGAGGCGCGGGTGTACTTCCTGCTCGGCGGGAGCGCGATCCTCGGCCTCGTGACCTTCGGGCGTCGCGGTTGGGAGGCGCGGGGCCTCTTGTGGGCCGCCTTCTGCACCGGCGTGTTCTTCTGCGTGTGGTCCGGCGGCGACTGGATGAAGGGCCTGCGTTGGTTCGCGATGACGAGCGTGCCGTTGTTCACCCTCCTCGGCATCGGCATCGGCGCCCTCGCGGCGCGGCTCCCCTTCGCGGGCCGCAAGGTGGCGGGCTGGCTCCCGGTGCGGGCCCTCTGGGCCACGCCCCTCGTCGTCGCCCTCGGGTTCCCGAACGTGAACGGCTCGTGGACCTTCGCCAACAACCCCGAGACCTCCCCGCGCGACGTGAACAAGCGCGTCAAGTACATGAGCTGGGTGCAACGCCGACTCGCCCTCGATCAGGTCACCCTGCTCGACGTCGATATGGGGGCCCACATGTGGTACTCGGGCTGGGACATCGTCGACATCGCCGGCCTGGTCGACATGCCGATGGCCCACCATCGCAAGTACAACAAGAAGTTCGTCACCGACTACATCTTCGACGAGCGGCGCCCCGACTTCGCGCACGTGCACGGGTCCTGGGCCCGCACGAGCAAGATCCACCTCAACGAGCGGTGGGCCGAGGACTACCTCGAGCTTCCCGGGTACCCCTCCGGTCGGCGGTCCCTCCACGTCGGGAACCACGTGCGCAAGGAGCACCTCGTCGCCAAGGCGGCCACGGGGCCCGAGGGCACTCAGGTGCGCTTCGACGACGGCGTCACCCTCGAGAGCTGGGAGGTCCCCTCGCCCGAGGTCGCCCCCGGCGGCGAGCTCTACGTCTCGACCGCGTGGCGCGCCGGCGTGCGGGAGAGCGGCTTCCGGGTCCTCGCGTTCCTCGCCGGCGAGGACGGCGCCGTGGTCCACGCCGCCGAGGTCTCCCCCGGCTACGACTGGTACCGTCCGGAGGTCTGGCAGCCCCACGAGTTCGTTCGCGGCGAATGGAGCATCGCGATCCCCGAGGCGCTGCCCCAGGGCGCGTACGACCTCGGGTTCGTCCTCCTCGACGAGAAGACCGGCGCCGTCCTGCCCTACGTCCCCGCGAGCGCCGAGGCGCCGACCGACCCGTCCGAGCCCCTCCCCTCGGTGGGCGCCACGCCGCCTCTCCCCGCCCGGTACATGGCCGGCGAGTGGCGCCACGCGGGGGTCGTCCGCATCGTGAGCCTCGACGCCGTGCAGAAGGCGGCCACCGCCGACTACAAGGACGCCCTCGCCCGGGCGAAGGCCGGCGACTGCGAAGGGAGCGGCGAGGCCTTCAAGAACGCGCGCCGCCACCTCGCCCGCAACAACCGCTGGTTCCTCGTCCACGTGGACGCCGCCACCGAAGCGCGCGTGAGCTGCCTCGTCGCGCGGGCCCGCGGCGAGACCGAGCCGTTGGCCCAGGCCCGCGTCCTGGCCGAGGCCCGCAAGCTCGACCACCACCACGCCGGGCTCGTGGAGATGGCCACGCCGCTCGCCCAGCACCTCGTCGGCCTCGGGGACACCGCGCGCGCCGCCGAGGACTGGGAGGCCGCCTACCGCGCCTACGCCGCCGCCCTGTCCATCGACGCCTCCTTGTCCTGGACCCGACGCGCTGCCGAAGAGGTACGTGACCTGCGCCTCGGCATCGACCCCGAGAAGGCGGACCCGCCGCCCGCCCGCAAGCCCCCCGCCCGCAAGCCTCCCGCGGACGCCGCCATCAAGAAGAAGGCGAACCCGTTCGACCGCGGGGCCAAGGCGCCGGCACCGGCCCGCAAGAGCGTCGCCGGGATCGACGAGGGCGAGGCCCCCGAAGGCGGAGACGAGCCGGAGCCCGAGGCGCGCGGCGGGGACTAGCGGGACATCCCGCGGATCGCCCGGTAGTCCTCCCCCAGCGCGGGGACGAACTGGATGGTCTCCCGGAGGCGGCTGAACACGCGCTCGCCGAGGCGCTCGGAGAGGGTCTCCAGACCCCCGGTGGCGAGCGTGGAGGCCGCCCGCGCCTTGCCGTCCCCCCCGACGAGCGGGAAGTTCGTCGTGGCCAGGAGCACGCCGCCCGCGTTGTAGCGGCGGGTGATGATCTCGTCGATGATCGCCTGCTCCCAGTCGGTCTTCCGCCCCTTGCCCAGCTCGTCGATCGCGAGGATCGGCACCTGCACGAGCGGCGTGAGCGTGGTGGCGTCGCCGTCGTTCCGGTCGATGCCCTCGCGGATGCGGCTCAGGAGGTGGGTGAACTCGATGAACCGCGCGGAGACGCCGTGCCGGAAGATGACCTCCCGCACGGCGGCGACCATGAGGTGGGTCTTGCCGCGGCCCGGATCTCCGTAGAGCACGAGCCCACGCGCCTCCTGGCCGGGGCGGAAGGCGTCGAGCCAATCCCGCGTGTACTTCCACCCCGGGTTGGGCCGGGGCAGGTTCTGGTTGAAGGACTCCATGGTGCTGTCGGCGTGCCGCGCGGGCACCCCCGCCGCGTTGAACAGCGCCACGCGGTCGACGACGCGCTGGCAGCGGCACTTCCCCACCCGCACGACGCCGTTGATCTCGAGCTCCCGGCGCCCCACGCCGCCGCAGAACGGGCACGCGGGCCCCTGCGCGACCTCGGCGCGCGCGAAGCCCTTCCCCGAGTCCCCCACGACGCGGTAGCCCTCAAACCATTCCAAGACCGAACTCCTCCCACAACCGGGTTGCCGACAACGTAGGGTAGCGCGCCCGCACCCGATCCCGGGCGTGCTCCTCGCAGGCCCGCGCGAAGCCGTCGGCCCCGAGGAGCTCCCGAAGGGCCCCGAGATCCTCCGCCGCTTCGGAGAGCAGCACCTGGCGCTGCTCCCCGAGCTGATCCCACGCGCGCTCGTGGAAACGCCGCAGGATGCCGCACGCCTGCCGCGCGCGCGCCTCGGGCTCGCCGTCCGTGACCGCCGCCAGCTCCGCCAGGGCCGCGCGGACGAGCGCATCCTCGGGCTCGTCGGACGGGGGCGGCGCGAGGGCACGCGAGAGGTCCACGGGGACGCGCCAGGCGCTCCCGTTCCGGCACAGGCGCTCCACCGTGGCCCGACAGCTCTGCAACGACAGGGGGGCCCGGGTGCGCTTCGCGCGGCGGCGCTCGGCGACGACCTCGATGCCGTGGAGGATCGTGGGCACGGGGATCCCGGCGTCGAGCCAGTCGACGAGGAGCTTGCCGTCCGCCGCCGAGAGGAACGGCGCGCCGCCCCGGAGCTGGACGAGCCACGCCCGCACCTCTTCCGCGCGTGCCGCGTCCTCCGTCCTCACGCCCCCGTCCCCGAAGGAGCCCGCTCCATCCATGCCGATCGCCCCTTTCATCGCCTCGCGCACCCACCCTCCGCGGGGAGCCGTCCCCACGCAGGCGTCGCGCCCGTCGCTCGTCTGTATTATCCTCCGCCCCCGTCTCCGGAGACTGTATGCGTCGCCTTATCGGTCTGTCCGCCCTCCTCGCGCTGTTCGCGTCGGGCCCCGCGTTCGCCGCGCCCAAGGACAAGGACAAGAGCGAGGAGGATGAGGATTATTCGGACGAACCCATCCCGGAGGCGGGCGACTTCGAGGAGGAGGAGGAGGACGTCCCCCCGCCGCCCCGCCTCGAGGAGGAGGACAAGGAGGAGGACGTCGGCGAGCCCGAGGACCTCGACTTCACCGACGAAGACGAGGACGAGCTCGAATTCGACGACGAAGAGGACCAGGAGACGGTCAAGCCCCGCGGCCCCGGCGAGGACACCGCCCAGATCTACCGCGACACCCAGAAGAAGCTCAACGAGGCCACGCCCGACGAGGAGCTCATCGCCTGGGAGGCCTACCTCAAGAAGTACCCGAAGTCGCTGTTCCGCGAGCGCATCGAGACCCGCACCGAGGAGCTCTCCGCCGAGCTGTTCGGCGAGCGCGTCCCCGGGAGCGACCAGGGCGCCCGCCGCGAGGACGCCGCGAACCGCGAGCTCAACTTCACGTCGCCTCTCCAGTTCACCTCCGCGGACCCGCGCACGCGCATCGGCGGCAGCGCCGAGATCGGCATCCCGAACTGGTTCGCGCCCCACCTCGACGCCGAGTTCCAGCTCCTCCGGAACTTCTCGGCGCACGCGGGCATCGACCAGGACGTGACCGGCGCGGCCATCGTGCTCGGCGCGAAGTACGGCTTCATCAAGTCCGCGCGCACCAACACGGTCGTGTCCGGCGCGCTCGACTTCAAGCTCAACACCGGCCCGACCTTCCCGGTGCTCCGTCCGAGCATCCTCGCCGGCCAGAAGCTGCCGGTGCTGGACGGGCTCTACCTCCAGGCCGAGGTGGGCGTGGACGCCGAGCTTCGCGATCCCGCCGGGCTCCGGATGTTCTACGGGTTCAACGCCGAGCTCCGCGCCAACGAGGTGGTCTACGCCTACCTCGAGACGACCGGCACGTTCAAGTACCTCGGCGCGACCGACACCCCGACGTTCCAGTTCCTCGTCGCGAGCTTCGGGATGAAGTTCGTCCCGAGCAAGGGCGGGTTCCCCACGGTGCTCGCGAACAAGTCCGGCCTGTTCATCACCCACGACAAGAAGCCCATCGTCATCGTGCTCGGCGCGAACATCCCCTACAGCAACAAGTACTGGGGCTTCTACCGCGGCTCCGTGACCATCGGCGCGGAGTGGTACCTGTAGCGATCCCGCCTCGGCGGCATCCCCCCGGCACGGCGCCTCCACCGCGAGGCGCCGTCGCTGCTTTTGGGACACGAAGCGGGGTCAGAGCTCCCGGTACAGGCACCGGATCTGCTCGCGATCGCCGAGCCGCTCCCACACCGTGTCGATCGCCCAGCCCGAGAACCGCTGCATCACGTCGAGATCCTCCGCGCCGACCCCGAGGCCGAAGCGCACGCGGTCCGCCACCTCGGCGGCGTCCTCGAGCCCGTGCACCTCGACCGGCGAGAGCCGCCGGAGCACCGGACCCGCGCGGCGCGCCAGCCCCGCGGCGTCCTCACCGGGGCGCGGAAACACGCCGGCGTCGCCCATCGCGATCTCGACGAGCCGCCATCCCTGCTCGATCCGCGTCGTCGCCGGCACCCGCCACAGGGGGTCCTTGAGGTGCCGGATGAGGAACAGCCGCTTCAACGGCCGGTATGCGATCAGGAAGCCGAGGATGGCGAGCAGCAGCAGCGTCAGCACCGTGCAGATCGCGCCCGCCGCCTTCGAGCCGGCCTCCACGGCCTGCTCGGCCATCTCCTTCACCGCCCGACCGATCTTCTCGAAGAGCTCGCTGTCGTCGGGCTCCCCGGGCGCGGGGGCGGTCTCGCCGGGCTGCTCCTGGGGCCCCTCGCCGTACCCCTCCCCCTCGCGATCCCCCTCGTCCCCCGTGCGCCAGAGGTAGGGCGACACGATCGCGGTCGCCACGGTGAGCACGCCCGCCATCCCCATCAGCAGGACCATGGAGAAGAACGTCAGGCGCGGTCGCGACGCGCCCTTCTCGATGACGCTCGGCGCGAGCGGGGCCGTGGGGCCGCGCCGCCACAGGGCGAGCCGGTGGGTCTCCCGCGAGACGAGGTAGAGCAGGAGCAGCGCCACGGTGATGCCGAGGATGCCGACGCTGACGATGTCCCAGATGGCCCACTTCTCGCCGGCGAACCAGTTGGCCACCCGGCCGCGGCTCTCGGTCCAGGAGATCACCGCGCCCGTGGCGTAGAGCAGCGGCACCCAGGACGACCACAACGCCCGGTGGGTCTCGAGGCTCCAGAGCCCGCCCGTGAGCCCGATCGGGAACAGCCACAGCGCCAGCGCGACCACCGCCCCGAGCTCGCCGAGGCCCGCGGCGGCACTGGCGGCCATCAACGCGATGGACGCCATCCAGCAGCCCGCCCCGAAGAGGATGAGCAGCCAGGTACGCACGCGCAGGAAGGCGAGGACCTGCCCCGAGACGATGCCGGCGAGGTTGGTGAGGCCGAGGGCGAGCAGCAGGACGATGGCGCCGGGCTCCGGCCCGCCGTCGAAGAGGATCGCCGCGGTGAAGGCCAGGAACGCGAACAGGCAGCACGCGTGGTAGGCGAGCACCGGGACCGCGGCCTCCTTCATCGCCTGCCAGACGCTCAACGACGACGCGGTCGCGTGCGGGCGGAACGTCGACTTCACGCCGCCCCCCGCGAGAGCCCGCCGCGCGCGAGGCCGACGAGCCGATGGGCGCCGACCCCGGGCTCGAGGCGGTACACCGCGTCCCCCCGCGCGAGCAGCGCCTGGAGCGTGCGCGCGCCATTCTGCTTCGCGATCGCCCGGAGCCGCCGGCGCGCCGCGAGCCGCCCCATGTGGAACCGCACCGTGCGCACCTGCGCGGTGAACGCGTTCTCGTCGCTGCCCGCGAGGTAGGGGAGGCGGAACAGCCAGGTGAAGGCGTTCACCTTCGTCCCGGCCAGCACCTGGAGGAGCGTCGGGTCACTCGCGCCGAGGGCCTCCTCGGGCGGGAGGTACACCCAGGTGATCGACTGCCCCTCCGACATCGCCGGCGGCGGCGCCTGGAAGCGGCTCGACACCACGATCCCGTGCATGCCCGGCCCGACCGCGGCGAGGAGCTCCGGCAGATCGGACTGCCCCTGCCACACCACCCGCGCGCCGAGGTCCTGCCACCGCGGGTGCCCGCCCCGCGCGCACACGAGCGTCTCGATCCCGAGCCCGCCCCCCTCCGGACGCCGCGCCACGGCCACGAGCGTGACCCGATCGCCGCGCGTGACCAGCTCCTTGGCGAGCGCCAGGAAGGTCTCCACGAGCCGGTCGAGCACCTCCTCGACCCCGACGGCGTCGTCCAGCATGCGTCCGGCCGGCAGGAACGTATCCAGCGCGATCACGATGGTCCGGGTGCTGACCTCGCGGGTCTCCGGCTGGCGGAGCGTGAGGTGCCCGGCGCGGATGGAGAGCTTCCAGTGGATGCGCCGCGTGTCGTCCCCCGACACGTACTCGCGGAAGCGGAAGTGGTCCTCGGTGGCGAACCGGTGGGGGCGCGTCAGGACGTCCGGCGCCTCCAGCCGGCTCCGGGGCGGCTCTCGGATCTCCAGCGGGCGGAACCGGGGGAGCACCTTGAGCTCCGCCGTCGCGAGGCTCGCCAACGAGATGCGCGTGAGGCCGAGCATGTCCTGGTAGTAGACCTCGGCGGGACCGAGCTGGTAGAGCCCCCGCGGCGTGACGCGGAGCCGACCGCCGACGAGCAGTTCCTCGCGCCGCGCCCCGGCGCCCACGGCGTACCGGCTCGTGGTCCCGAGGCGGGCGGGCAGGTGATCCTCGACGAGGAGGTAGAAGCCGGGCGGCACGGGCACCCGACGGAAGGTGAACCGCTCCTCGGCCGGATCGCCGGTGAGCACCACCGCGGGGACCATCTCCCGCGTGATCGACCCCCGGCGCTTCACGCCGCTCTCGAAGCTGCCGACGAGGAAGGTCGAGAGGAACGAGGTGGCGCCGACCGTCCCGTAGAAGAGCAGGAGCGCGAGCACCGCGAGCACGGACAGGCTCGCCCACTTCGCGCCGAGCGCGCACACGACGAACGACAGCCCCGTGAACAGGACCGCCCACCCCCGCGGCGTCACGACGCGGACGTGGCGATGCACCGCCGCGAGGCCCGACTCGAAGCCGAGGCGCCCCCGCGCGTGCAGGAGCCGCGCCTCCCGGCTCACCTTCAGCACGACCCCGAGGAGCTGGAACAGGAACGCCGGCGCGATGACGACGACCGAGAGCGCGAGCATGACCCACAAGGTGTCCGCCACCTCGCTCACCTCGAAGAACAGCGCCGCCACGAAGCCGAGCACGAACGGGAGGGCGAACATCCCCCCGAGGTGCCAGGCGATCCCGACGACGTGCCGGATCACGAGAGCGGCACCTTCTCGAGCACGCCCTGCACGTAGCCGACGCCCACCTCGTCCCCGCTCACGATCATCCGGTGGGCGAGCACCTCGGGTGCCAGCGCGCGTACGTCCTCGGGGGTGGCGTAGTCGCGGCCCTGCGTGAGGGCATGCGCCTGCGACACGCGTGCCAGCATGATCATCGCGCGCGGCGAGGGCGGGGAGAGCACGCGCGCGTCCGACCGCATCGCGCCAGCGAGGCTCACGAGGTACCGCTTCATCTCGGTGGAGAGGAACACGCGCGTCACGAGCGCCTGCCACTCGAGGAACGTGTCGCGGTCGATCACCGCGGTGAGGTCCTCCACCGGCGGGCGCGCGCCGAGGTGCACGTCGAGCATCGCCATCTCGGCGTCGGGGCTCGGGAACCCCATCGAGAGCTGCATCGTGAAGCGGTCGAGCTGCGCCGCGGGGAGCGCGTAGGTGCCGTCGTGGTCGAGGGGGTTCATCGTCGCGATGGTGAGGAACGGCGGCGGCAGCTTGTGGGTCACGCCCTCCACCGTGCACTGCCCCTCGGCCATGACCTCCAGCAGCGCGGACTGGGTCTTCGGCGTGGCGCGGTTGAGCTCGTCGGCGAGCAGGAGGTGGGTGAACACCGGGCCCGGCTGGAACGTGAATTGTTTCTGGCGAAGGTCGAAGACGTTGGTGCCGGTGATGTCCATCGGCAGCAGGTCCGGCGTGAACTGGATGCGCCGGAAGTCGCACGCGAGCGAGGCCGCGATGGCGCGCGCGAGCATCGTCTTGCCGGTGCCGGGCACGTCCTTGAGCAGGATGTGCCCCTTCGCGATCATCACGAGCAGAACCTTGAAGATCACGTCGTCCTTGCCGAGGATGACCTTGGCGACGTTCGCGCGGCAGGCCGCGAACTCTTCGACGAAGCGCGAGGTCGCGTCCGCGAGGGCGGGATCGCGGCGGGGCGGGGCGTGCAGCACGGAGGCTCCGAAGGGCGAGGCGGACTATCGCACGGTCAGCGGACCAGGAGGCCCCGCAACGCGCGCCCGAGCTCGTACATCGCGCCCGACCGCGGCAACGGCGCGGCGCGGAGCGGCACCCGCCACGCGCGCGCGAATTCCTGCAGCACCCGCTGCTCGCTCCCGTCGACCTCGTGGTCACACAACGAGAGGAGGCGCATCGTCTCGAGCAGGCCGGCCGGGTCGGGCACCGGCCCGAGCTCGGTGGGGCGCCACACGCGCAGATCGGCGGGGTCGAGCGGCGGCAACCCGAGGCGCGCCAGCGCGGCGTCGAGGAAGCGTTGCTCCGCGGGACGGATGCGCCCGTCGGCCATCATCACGCTCGCGAGCGCCCGACCGATGTCGCGGGGGTCGGTGGGAGAGGTCGGCCCGCGTGTCGCGGGTGTCGCGACGTTGCTGGGACGGGGCGCCGCCCCGTAACGCCCCGCCAGGAGGGGCCCGGCCCCTCCTGGACCTCCCGGAACGGGAGTGATTTCCGGCACCGCCGCGAGGACCGGCCCGAGCCGCGCCTTCGGGCGCTCGTCGTCGTCCGGGCGGCGCCCGCCCTGCAGCCCCGGGAAGAGCCACGCGATCACGTCGAACCCCGTGTCGACGCGCTCCCCCGCGAGCACCGCGCGCGCGACGGCGCTCGCGTCCCGGCCGTTGAAGTTGGCGACCGCGAACACGCGCACGTCCGCCTCTCCGTCCTCGGCGGCCCAGCGCGCGAGCGCCTCGACAACCTCGTCCGCGTCGACGAACGGCTGGCCGAAGCGCACGACCTCGCCGAGCTCGGTAGCGTAGCCGCACAGCCGGCACCGCCCCTCAAGCGTCACACCGACGCGCTCGCTCGGGTCGAGCAGCTCGGCGAGCGCGGACTCGACGCGGCAGTGGGGGCAGTCGGAGAGGACCTGGGTGGCGCCGCGCATGGCGCGGACTCTACCGCGAGCGGGGGGGTGGTAGGCGCGCGGAGGAGGGCCCATGTGGTTGTTGGTCGCGACGGTGCTTGCGGAGGAGCCGGTCGCCCTGGTGCCGCCGGGCGTCATGCAGCTTCGAGTTGAGGCTCGGCTCACGAACGCCACCGGCACGTGCGTGAGCTGGACCATCGGGCACTCCAACCCTGTCCGCCGAGATGCGGCGGACGTCCGGAAGGCGAGGGTACGCCACCACCCCGCCCTTCCGGACGTCCTGGACGTCCGCAAGGCGAGGGTACGCCACCACCCCGCCCTTCCGGACGTCCTGGACGTCCGCAAGGCGAGGGTATGCCACCATCCCGCCCTTCCGGACGTCATCCAGCCGACGCCTCCCGCCCAGCGGTGTGAACATTCAGGCATGCGCACGATCTGGACCATCGGGCACTCCAACCGCTCCCTGGAAGACTTCGTCGGTGTCCTCGACGCGTGGAAGATCGACCTCCTCGCGGACGTGCGGCAGTTCACGCGCTCCCGGGCCAACCCCCAGTTCAACGCGGACACGCTCGCGACGCGCCTCGGAGCCGACCGCTACGTCCACCTCGCGGCGCTCGGGGGCCGTCGCAAGGTGACGGGCGACGACAACCTCGGGTGGGAGCACCCCGCCTTCCGCGGCTACGCCGACTACACCGCCACCGAGGCGTTCCGCGTCGGGCTCGCCGCGCTGGAGGCCCTCGCCGAGGCCCGCCCCACCGCGCTCATGTGCGCCGAGATCCTCTGGTGGCGCTGCCACCGCCGCATCCTCGCGGACAACCTGATCGCGCGCGGCTGGGAGGTCTGGCACCTCCGCGACGCCACGCACACCGAGCGCGCGGTCCTCACGCCGTTCGCGCGGGTGACGGGGACGGAGGTGCGGTACCCGGCGCCGGCCCCGGCGTGAACACGTGGGGCGTAGCCGCCTTCAAGCGCGCAAATTCGAGCGTTGGCGACCGTTCCGACCGCGTCTACCATCTAGACAGTCTGGACAGGAGGCCCGATGTCGACCGCGTGGCAGCTTCAGGAAGCGAAGAACCGGTTCAGCGAGGTCGTGGAAGAGGCCCTGCACAACGGCCCACAAACGGTGACCCGACGGGGCGAGCCGGTCGTGGTGGTGGTCGCGATCGACACATGGCGGCGCATCGCAGGCCCGAGCCCGAGCCTCAAGGAGTACCTGCGCACTGCGCCGCTTGAAGGACTCGACCTCACGCGCGAACACGTGGAACGCGACGACGTGGTCCTCACGTGATCCTCCTCGACACGTGCGTCCTTTCGGAGTTCGCGAAGCCTGCTCCCGATCCGGCGGTGGTGGCCTGGATGGCCTCGGTGCCGGACGAGGCGCTCTGGTTGAGCGTCCTCACGCTCGGGGAGATCCGGAGAGGAGCCGACCTCCTCGAACCCGGTCCCCGGCGGCAACGCGTGGAGCAGTGGCTGGCCGGGCTGCTCGAGACGTTCGGCGAGCGCATCCTCCCCGTCGATGCGGCGGTGGCGATGCGCTGCGGCGCGGTCAGCGCCATCGCCCGACGGTCGGGCAGGGTGCGCCCGCCGGTCGACAGCCTGCTCGCCGCGACCGCCCTCCACCACCAGCTCACCCTGGCCACGAGGAACGTGTCGGACTTCGATGGCACTGGTGCCGCAATCGTCAATCCGTGGGCGGCGGTCCGGAGCTGACGCGCCGCCGCAGCCCGAACCCCCACGCGCGCGAGGGGGGCTGGAGGGTGGCGCGGGCGCCCGTTCCCACGCTCGCCACCCCGAGGATCACCGCCCGCGCCAGTCGGCCCGCGCCCGGCGGGCCGACGGAGGGCGAATGCCCGACCCCGCAAGACGCCCGGCCCCGCGTCCGCGCGGGGACGCGCCCCCCCAAGGACCTACGCCGCGGTCTCGTCCGCCGCGCCCATGCCGAACGCGGACTTGAGCATGTTCAGGCTCGGCTTCTCGACGTTGTAGAACAGGAACGAGAACAGGCTGGAGGCGGAGGCGTACTTGTACACGTCGCGCCAGCTGTTGATGGTCTCGAGGTGCCGCGCGATGGTGATGGGGCGGAAGTAGAACTCCCGGTAGAACTGCCGGTGGAAGTTCACGATGTCCTCGGACTCGAGGCCCCAGGGCACGAACGTCGGCTCCCAGAAGGACTTCTCGTCCGTCGACTCGTTGATGAGCCGGCCCCACTTGCTGCCTTCGCGCTCCCAGATCTCCATCTGCGGGGTCTTCGGGAGCAGGGTGTTGATCTGCACCGTCACGTCGTGGAGCGGGATCGACTTGGCGAACTCGATGGTCTCGAGGATGGTCTCCTTCGTGTCCGGCATGTGGCCGAGGATGAAGAAGGCCTTGGGGCGGAGGCCGACCTCGTGCGCGGCGGTGACGGCGGCGCGGATCTTCTCCTTGGTGATGCCCTTGCTGATGAAGTCGAGCACGCGATCGGAGCCCGACTCGATGCCGAAGCGGGTGCGCCAGCAGCCGGCGTCCTTCATGCGCTGGAGGAGCTCCTTGTCGACCACCTCGACGCGCGACGAGCAGGTCCAGGAGACCTTGCTCGCGATGTCGCGGCGGATGAACTCGTCCATGATGCCCATGACCCGCTTCTTGCTCGCGCAGAACAACGAGTCGACGAAGGCGATGTCGCGCGCGCCGAAGTCCCGCGCGAGGTGCTCGACCTCGTCGGCGATGTACTCGGGCGAGTGGCTGCGGTAGCCCGACTTCGCCTTCTGGCAGAACGCGCACGCGTGCGGACAACCGCGCGAGGTCATCATCGCGAACTTGGGTGACGCGTGCTCGTCGATCGGGATGGGCCGGTACAGGTCCTGCGGGAGCAGGTGGCGCGCCGGGAACGGCAGCTTGTCGAGGTCCTTGAAGCGCGGGCGCGAGGGCGTGTAGTGCAGCACGCCGTCGGGCTTGCGGTAGCAGACGCCCTGAACGTCGTCGAGGCCCTTGCGGCCCGCGTAGTGGTCGCACAGGTCCGCCATCGTGTGCTCGCCCTCGGAGAGCACGCCCACGTCGAAGCAGGTGTGGCGCATCGCCTCGTCGGGCAGCAGGGTCACGTGGTACCCGCCGAGCACGAGCGGCGTGTTCGGCATCGCGCCCTTGAGGGCGGCGCCGAGGAGGATGGTGGTCTCGAACACGACGGTGGTGGAGCCGATGCCGACCACGTCGGGGCGCGTGGCCTCGACGGCCCGCACCGTGCCGGCCACGTCGAGCCGCTCCGCCGCGGCGTCGAGGACGAACACCTTGTGCCCGTTCTGCTCGAGCACGGCCGCGATGTAGAGGAGGCCGAGCGGCGCCGAGTTGTAGAACAGGTACGAGGTGACGGGGCTCACGTGCCCGTTCGCGAGCACCGTGTCGAGCGGCGGGTTGATCAGCGTGACGCGCATCGGGAGAGCCCTCTCGTCCACCCGATGTACCACGCGACCCGGCGCACGACAGTAACGGCCCCTACGTGCGTGCTACCGTCGTACCCTGGTTGGGATACCCGAATGACAGACAGTCCCTTTGCCGACCTGCTCCTCCCCGGGGAGAGCGTGATCGCCCAGCTCGCCGGCGAGGGCCGCCCGGTGGACCGTGGCCACGGCGTCGAGCGCACGTGGTGGCATGTCGCGCTCACCCCGGAGCGCGTCCTCGTGATCCGCATGAAGCCGGCCGCCGATCCGCGTTTGTGGGAGGTGGCCGCGCGAACGGTGGCCCCACGCGCGAACGTTCGGATCGCGCACTACCCGCGCACCGCCACCGACACCGCGTGCCTCTCCCTCGACGGCACCGGCGACCGCATCGTGTTCGTCGACGCGGATCGCCCGCCCGTGGCGCCCCAGGTGCGGGCGTTCCTCGCGGCGTGGGGCGCGCCCGTGCCGGGCGGCGAGTCCGTGTCGCAAGGCGAGATCGACCTCTACGCGGGCGACACCACCGGGCAGAAGACGTTCCTCTACGTCGCCGTCGCGCTGCTCGCGGCGTTCGTCCTCTGCTGCGGCTGCCTCGGCCTCGCCGGGGTGCTGCGGATGGTCCTCGCCGGCGTGTTCTACGCGTAGAGCCGGTCGATCACGTCCTGGTAGGTCTCGCAGATGACGCGGCGCTTGAGCTTCAGCGTCGGGGTCAACATGCCGTTGTCCACGGACAGTGGCGCCGGCAGCCACGCGAACCGCTTGATCTGCTCGAAGTGGGCGAGCCCGGCGTTGACCTCGCGGACCCGCGCCTCGCCCGCGGCCTGGAGCGCCGCCCGATCCATGCCCTGGGTGTGGTCCGGGTCGGGGGCGAGCAGGGCGACGAGGTAGGGGCGCTCGCTGCCGATCACCACCGCCTGGCCCACGACGCCGCCCTCGAGCCGCTTCTCGATGTTCACGGGCGGGATGTTCTTGCCGCCGGCGGTGACCAACAGCTCCTTCTTGCGGTCGACGATCTTCAGGAAGCCGTCGGCGTCGATCTCGCCGATGTCGCCGGTGCGGAAGAAGCCGTCCTCGGTGAACGCCTTCGCCGTCGCGTCGGGATCGTTCCAGTAGCCGGTGAACAGGCCCGGGCCGCGCACGAGCACCTCTCCGTCGGGCTCGAGCCGGATCTCCACGCCGGGGAGCGGCTTTCCGACGGTGCCGAAGCGGAAGTCCTCCGGGCGGTTGAGCGTGGCGGGCGCACAGGTCTCCGTGAGGCCCCACGCCTCGCACACCGAGATGCCCATCGCGTGGAAGAACCGGGCCACCCCCGCGTCGAGCCGCGCCCCGCCCACCGCGAACATGCGCAGGTTGCCGCCGAGGCGCGCCCGCACCTTGCGGAACACGACGCGGTCGGCGATCGCCCACTTCAAGGCGGTGAGCGTCGGCACCGGGCGCTTCTCCTCCAGGGCGCGCGAGCGCGCGAGCCCCGTGGCCATCGCCGCCGCGAAGATGCGCTGCCGCACCGGCGAGCTCTTGGAAACCGTGGCCTCGATGCCCGCCTTGATCTTCTCCAACATGCGCGGCACCGTCGCGATGACGGAGGGCTTCGCCAACGGGAGGACCTCGGTCATGCGGTCGAGCGAGGGGCAGTAGTAGGCGGGCACCTCCTCCAGCAGCCCGCGGTAGGCGACCATCCGCTGGAGCGAGTGCGCGAGCGGCAGGAAGATGATCGACCGATCGCCCGGCACCAGCGGCACCGCCTCCTGGGACGCGCGACACACGGCGAGCATCGCTCGGTGCGTGACGACGGCGCCCTTCGGATCCCCCGTGGTGCCCGAGGTGTAGAACAGCACGCACGGCTCGTCGGGGCGCACGGCGCGGGCGCGGGCGCGGAAGGTGTCGAGATCGGCCGGGCGATCGGGGATGTCCCACGCGAGCATGCGGAGACCGGGCACGTCCGCGAGCACGTCGGCGAGGCGGTCCCGGTCGGCCTGCGACTCGACGAGGAGCACCTTCGCGCCGCAGTGGGCGAGCTGGTACCGGATCGCGTCGGGCAGGAGCGTCGGGTAGATGCCGACGCTCACGCCGCCGAGGCACAACGTGGCGAAGTCCGCCTCGAGCCAGCGCGGGTGCGGGCTGCCGAGGATCGCGACCCGATCGCCCCGGCCGACGCCGAGCTCGGAGAGCGCCTGCGCCGTGGAGGCCACGCGCGCCTCCGCCTGCCCCCAGGTGAACGACCGCCAGGCGCCGCCCTCCTCGAAGTGCATCGCCGTCACGTCGGCGGAGCGGGCGAACTTGTCGACGAGCACGGAGGCGAGGGTGTCCATCGGGCGCCGGGGAAGCGGGCCAACTTCGGCACGGTTCGGGCGGTGTCCAGCGCCGCGACGAGGTTTTTCTACGGATCGGCCCCCGACGCCCGGACCCGTTAGGCCTCGCCACGATGCCTGCTACCGCGTTCGTGCTCGCCGCCGGCCTCGGCACCCGCCTCCGGCCGCTCACCCTCACGACCCCGAAGCCCCTCCTCCGCGTGGCCGGGCTGCCGATGCTCGACCACGTGCTCGATCACCTGCGCCGTTACGGGCACGACGAGGTGGTCGTCAACGCCTTCTGGCTCGCCGACCGGATCGTGGACTGGGCGCGCGACAAGCCCGGCGTCACCGTCGTCGTCGAGGCCCCCGCCATCCTCGGCACCGGCGGCGGCCTCAAGAACGCCGCGCCCCACCTCGCCGAACGTTTCGTCGTCGTCAACGGCGACATCCTCTCCGACATCGATCTCGGCGCGCTCTGGGCGGTCGACGCGCCCGCGGTCATGGCGCTGCGGCCCCAGGCGCGGCCCGTCCACACCGGCGTGGCGCTCGACGGCGGCGTCGTACGCGGCATCCAGGGCGTGGTGGGCGAGGGCGATCCGGCGCTCCACTTCACCGGCGTGCACGTGCTCCGTCGCGACGTGCTCGATCGCGTGCCCCCCGGGGAGCAGTGCATCGTCCGCACGGCCTACCGCGCGCTGATCCCCACCGGGCAGGTGCGCGGCGTCGTGCACACCGGGCGGTGGACCGACATCGGCACGCTCGACGAGTACGAGGCCGTGGCCACGACCGGGTGGTGATCTCCGTCGTCATCCCGACGCTCGACGAGGCCGTCGCGCTGCCGAGGCTGCTCGGCGCGCTCGGGGAGGTGGACGAGGTGATCGTCGCCGACGGCGGCAGCCGCGACGACACCGTCGCCC
>JAKFCH010000311.1:0-8267 GCA_036676765.1 Deltaproteobacteria bacterium | reverse complement strand
CGCCGGCCGCCCCAACGGAACCCCGGAAGCGGCCCGGCCCCGCGCTCGGGCGGGGCGCGCCGGAGGACGTCGGGAGCGACGCCCTACCCCCGGAACAGCTCCCGCACCGCCCGCCGCACCACGTCGGGGAGGTCGGCGTAGGTGCGGGCCCGGTAGAGCCGGCCGCGGCCCGCTTGCGCCATGGCGCGGCACGCGCGCGCGCCCTGCGGGTGGTGGTCGCCGACGTGCACGACGTGGAGGCGCGGCATCCGGCCGGCGGCGCCGACGGGATCGTGGCCCACGTTCGCGACGCCGTCCGTGAGCAGCAGGCCGACGCGCTCGCGGCGGGTGGAGCGACGGAGCTGCGCGAGGGCGGCGGCGAGGCCCCCCTCGATGTTCGTGTAGCCCTGCGCGGGCACGGAGAGCACGCGGCGCACGAGCTCGCGCGGGGCCACGTCCTCGCCGACCCGCACGAGCACGTGGGGGTGGGTGTCGAACGCGACGACCGCCACGTGTTCGAGCCGGAGGCGGAGGATCGCGGCGGCGACGGCGACGAGCGCGATCTTCTCGCCCGTCATCGAGAGGGACATGTCGAGGATCGCGACGACGTCGACCTCGCGGGGCACGAGGCGCGTGAGGCGCAGGTCGATGGGGGCCCAGGGGCGGGGGCGCTCCAGCGTGCTGTCGAGGTCGAGCTCGCCGTCCTCGGGCCAGCCCACCTCCTCGGCGCGGTGGGGGCGCGCGGCGTGGCGGACGAGGCGCCGCGCGTGCGTGAGCACGGCGTCCACGGCGTGATCGAGCGCCCGTTGGCGGTGGAGCCCCGGCGGGAGGGTCTGCTGGAGACGCCGCCACGCGGTGGCGGCGGCCCACCCGGTCGGCACCGCGTCGGTGGGGGGCCCGGGGGCGGCGCTCGCGGCGAAAGCCCCGTCCGCGTAAGGGCCGGTCTCCCCGAGGGGGCCGGCGTCGGCGTCGGCTACGGCCCGAGGGTCAGGGGCAGGGGGCGCATCCCCGCGAGTTTTTTTTTGAGATCGGCGAGCACGTCGGCCAGCGCGGTGCTCTGGGGATCGAGGAGCTCCACGCGGGTGGGCAGGGCGATGCTCGCGGCGCGCACCACGTCATCCCCGAGGCGGGCCGCGATGTCGGCGATGGCGATGGCGGCGCGCACCGAGGCGCCGCGCCGGAAGCGGGGATCCGTCCGGGTCGCGCGGGTGAGTGCGACCGCCTGCGCGATGACCGCGGCGCTCGGCGCGCACCGGGTGTCCTGGGTGACGATGGCGACCTCGTCGGCCTCGGACTGGTAGTCGAGCCGCACGAGCTCGAACCGATCGAGCAGCGCCTCGGAGAGCGCGGCGGTGGCGACGAACTCGGCGGGGTTCTGGGTCGCGATGACGGCGAAGCCGGGCGCCGCCGTCACGTCGCCGAGCTGGGGCACCCCCACCCGCCCCTCGTCCATCGCGGGGAGGAGCACGTTCTGCACGCCCTCGGGCATGCGGTTGAGCTCGTTCACGAACAGCACCGACCCCTCGCGCATCGCGCGCACGAGCGGCCCCGCGAGGAAGTGCTCGGGGCGGTAGCCGGACGCGAGCACCGCGGGCGGATCGAACGCGCCGACGAGCCGGGCCTCGGTGTACCGACCGTCCCCGTCCACGCGGACGAAGCCGCGGCCGAGCGTGTGGCAGAGCGCGTGCGCGAGCGCCGTCTTCCCGACGCCGACGGGCCCCTCGAGGAGCACGTGCCGGCCGGCCTCGAGGCAGGCGTGGAGCGCCTCGGTCTCGGCGTGGCGGCCGACGATGGGGGGGAGGGGCACGCGCTCGCTTACCACGGCGGCTCGCGGCGTGACCTTCCCGCGCTCGGGCAAAAACGCGAACGCCGCACCCCCGGGGAGGCGCGGCGTGTGCGTACGAACCGCCGACTACCGGCGGGTGAGCCGCATGAGCAGCGACAGGATGTTCCAGAACAGCACCAGGAGCCCCATCGCGATGGTGTAGGCGCCCTCGACGTGCATGTCGGTGCTGTACTCGTGCATCACCTTGTTGAGCTGGTACAGGAGACCCGCCGCGGAGATGAGCACGAACACGCTGGTCAACACGATGCCGAGCGTGCCGCCGACGAAGCCGGGGAACGCGAAGCTGACGGCCATGAGGATCATCATCGGGATCGACACCGCCGCGAGGCCGGCGCCGATGAGCGAGAAGTTCTTCGGGCCGGACCAGACGTAGGCGGCCATGCCGAGGCCGGTGAAGCTCGTGAGCCCCATCGCGAGGCCGATGAGGGTGAACGGATCACCGACGGAAGCCATGGAGGCGACGGCCGCGGCGAGCAGCAGGAACCCCATCGCCACGCCCTGGGCGGCGGTGCCGAGCGCGAAGCCGATGGCCTTGGGACCGTTGAACACCATCGGCTGGGCCACGAAGTTGCTGATGGCCCACATGCCGAGGATCAGGATCATCGGCATGTAGCCGGACATCATGCCGGGCATGAGCGCGAGCCCGAACGCCGTGGCGATGCCTGTGAAGCTGGCGATGGCGAGGCCCACGAAGGTGAGGCCGAGCGTCTTGCGGAGGTAGGCGGTGCGGTCGGCCTCGGAGGCGCGGGCGACCGGGATGCCCATCTGGGGAAAGGCCATGGTTGGCTCCTTGCAGCAAAGTTCGGGGTAGCGTAGTCACGCGGGGACGTCGGTGAAGCGGAAACGACGTAAACGGACGGGTCAGACGCTGATTGCGCCCTCTCGAAAGGACGAGCTGCCGATCTTCACGTTGACGAGCGCGGGCTTGCCGCTGTCCAGGGCGCGCTGGATCGCCGGGTGGATGTCCTCGGGGCGCTCGACGTATTCGCCGTAACCGCCGAGGGCCTCGACCATCTTCTCGTAGCGGGTGAACGCGAGGCCGGTGGCGGGCGTGCGCTTGTCACCGAAGAGCTGGGCCTGGCCGCGACGGATCTGGGTCCACGCGGCGTCGTTCCCCATCACGCCGACGATGGGGATGCCCTGGCGCGCCGCGGCCTCGAATTCCATGCCGTTGAGGCCGAACGAACCATCCCCGTAGATGATGATCGCGGGGTCGGCCGGGCGGGCGAGCTTGGCGGCGATGGCGAAGCTCGGCCCGACGCCGAGGGTGCCGAGCGGGCCCGGGTCCATCCAGTGGCCGGGCCGCCACACGTCCACCACCTTGGCGGCGGTGCCGACGATGTCACCGCCGTCACACACGACGGTGGTGGTCTCGGTGATGGAGCGCGCCAGCTCCTTCGAGAAGCGCAGGGGGTTGATGGGGACGCTGTCGCTGTGGAGCTCGGCCTGCATCTTCGCGACGCGACTGTCCTCGAGGGCGCGCACCTGCGTGAGCCAGCCCGCGCCAGAGCGCCGCCCGGCCTGGGCGAGCTGCTGCATGACGAGCCCGGTGTCCCCGACGATGCCGACCTGTGCGCCCCGGTTGTGGCCGATGACGTCCGGATCGAGATCCACCTGGATGACCTTCGTGCCCGGGGCGATGTCCTGCCCGTAGCCGAGCCGGAAGTCCCACGGGGTGCCGAAGATCACGATGGCGTCGGCGCTCTGGAGCGCCTTGCCGCGGCAGAGGCGGAAGAACTGCGGGTCGTCCGGGCGCACCGCCCCGCGGGCGCCGCCGTTCAGGAACACCGGGAGGTCGTAGGCCGCGAGGAACTCCTGGATGGCGGCCCGGTAGGGGCTGAACCACCACTGGGTGCCGACGACGGCGACGGGGCGCTCGGCCTTGGACAGCACGTCCGCCGCGGCGAGGATGCCCGCGGGATCGCCGCCCGCGACGTGCCGCGTGCGGTAGTCCGTCGGGATGGTCAGGCCGTCGCTGTCCTCCATGTTCATGAGCACGTCGAGCGGCATCTCGAGGAACACGGGGCCGGGAACGCCGGTGGTGGCCTTGCGGAAGGCGGTGGCGAGGAAGTCGGGGATCCGCCGGGTCTCCGGGACGGTCACGCTCCACTTCGTGATGCTGCGCATCAGCGTGACGTGGTCCATCTCCTGCAGGCTGCCCATGCCCGAGAAGAAGCGGGGGCCCTGGCCGCCGATGAGGACCATCGGCACGCCGCCGCGCATGGCGTTGGCCGCGGCGGTGACGGCGTCGGTCACGCCGGGGCCGGCGGTCACCAGCGCGACGCCCGGCTGCCCGGTGGCGCGGGCCCACCCCTCGGCGCAGTGGCCCGCGGCCTGCTCGTGGCGCAGGTCGACGACGCGGATGCCCTCGTCGAGGCACCCGTCGTAGATGTGCTGGATGTGCCCGCCACACAAGGTGAACACATGTGACACGCCCTCGCGGGCGAGGGCCTGGGCGACGAGGGTACCACCGTGGACGTGCGACATGGGCGCTCCCGATTCCTCGCCTGCTAACGCGACTCTCGCTCCTCTGCCGGGGTGCGTAGAACGTTTCGCGCCTCGCGAGAAATCCGGCGTCTTCGGGGACCTACGAGGTGCGAAAAAGGTTTCGCACCGCTTACCGACCCCCTGGTCGGTTTCGGGTTCCGGCGCTATCCACTGGCCAAGATGTCGTTCTCCCGCCGAGCCCTGCTCCTCTCCGGCTCCGCCCTCGCGGGCCTCACCGCCGTGGGGGTCCCCATCTCGGTGCTCCCCGGCGCCGCCCCCGGGTTTCGCCTCCTCTCCGGCGGCGAGATCGAGCTCGTCGCCGCCATCGGTGAGGCCTTCTTCCCGCCCGGGAGCCCGCTCGGCATCTCCGCCACCGACGTGGACCTCCCCGTCCTGGTGGACGGGCTGATGGCCGAGGAGCTCGACCCCGTCGTGCAGCCGGTCTTCCGCTACCTGCTCCGCGCGATCGACGCCGGCACCCTCGCCTCGCGGGGCGCCAGCTACGCTTCCCTCTCACTCGAGGAGCGCCGCTCCGTGATCGAGACCTGGTCGGACAACGCCATCTTCCCCCGTCGCCTCGCGTACGACGCGCTCAAGAGCGTCCTCGGCATGGCGTTCTTCAACGCGCCGGCCGTCACCGACCGGATCGGGTGGATGTCCACCTGCCCCGCGAGGGCGTCGTGAAGGCGGGCTTCTTCGGGTACGAGGGCTACGGGGGCCATCTCGAGCTCGAGGCCGACGTGTGCGTCATCGGATCGGGCGCCGGCGGCAGCTCCACCGCGGCGGCCCTCGCCGATCGCGGGCTGCGCGTGATCGTGCTGGAGGAGGGGCGCCGGTGGGCCCCCGAGCAGTTCAACAGCCGCGCGCCCTGGGCGTTCAAGCACCTCTACGCGGGGCGGGGCACGCGCGCCACGCGTGGCAACTGCATCATCCCGATGCCGGGGGGCCGGGGCGTGGGCGGCAGCACCCTCATCAACAGCGCCATCTGCTTCCGCACGCCGCCGGCCGTGCTCGCGGACTGGCGCGAGAGCTACGGCTGCGAGCACCTGTCCGAGGCCTGGATGGGCGCCTGCTTCGACCGGATCTGGCGCACGATCGGGGTCACGGTCAACCCGCCGGAGGTCCAGCGGAACAACAACCACATCTTCCGCGCGGGCGCCGAGGCGCTCGGCCTCCCCGGGGCGTGGATGGCGCGGTCGGCCCCGGGTTGCACGGGCTGCGGCACATGCCAACAAGGCTGTTCGACGGGCGGGAAGCTCTCGATCGACCGAAGCTTCCTCGCCGAGGCGGTGAACACCGGCCTCGTGTCCGTGTATGCGGACTGCCGGGTCGTGGGCGTGGAGACCCAGGGGGACCGCGTGATCGCCGTCACCGGCCGCACCGTGCGCCCCGGCGAGTACGAGGACGACGGCTCGTTCCGCGTGCGGGCCCGCGCCTTCGTGTCGAGCGCGGGGCCGATCGGCTCGCCCCGCTTCCTGATGGCGAACGGGCTCTCCGACGGGCCCGTCGGGAAGAACCTGCACATCCACCCGACCGCCGGGGTCGTGGCCCGGTTCGACCAGGAGATCGTCGCCTGGGAGGGCGTGACCCAGGGCTACTACGTCGACCTCTGGGAGAAGGGGTACCTCCTCCAGACCTTCTCGATGCCGCCGGATCAGTACTTCGTGTCGTTCCCCCTGGTGGGGGACGAGATGCTCACCTTCATGCGCGATCTGAGGCACTTCGCTTCGGCGGGCGTCGTGGTGCACGACGAGGACTCGCGGGGCTCCGTCACCGAGAGCGCGCTGTTGTACGACCTCGGAAACCTCGACCGCTCCCGCATCCTCGCGGGGTTGCGGGAGTCGGCGCGGGTGTTCTTCGCGGCCGGCGCCACCGAGGTCATCCCCGGGGCGCACGGCGTCGGGATCATCCGCTCGGTGGACGACATCGACCGTGTGCTGACCGACGACATCCCCGCGCACGACATCGGCCTCTACGCGAGCCATCCGATGGGCACGTGCCGCATGGGGAACGATCCGGCGCGGTCCGTCGTCGATCCCGACGGGCGGGTGTGGGGGTGGAAGAACCTCCACGTGGCGGACGCGAGCGTGTTCCCCACCTCGCTCGGCGTGAACCCGCAGGTCACCGTCATGGCCCTGGGCCTCACGATCGGGCGCCAGGTCCAGCTCGCCTGAGCACGGAGCGCGTGCTTCTTCGCCCACCCGTCGTCGGCGCCTTGCTGCCACGACCCGGCGACGCTACTTTCCGGCCCCTTCGAGGACGAGGAGCCACCATGCAGAAGAGCACGAACATCACCTGGCACGGCGCGATCGTGGATCCCGGCGAGCGCCAGCAGGTCATCGGCCAGAAGGGCGCGGTGGTGTGGCTCACGGGCCTCTCGGCCTCCGGCAAGAGCACGATCGCGCGCCGCGCGGAGCAGCTCCTCCTCGAGCGCGGCTCGATCGTCTACGTGCTCGACGGCGACAACATCCGCTTCGGCCTCAACAAGGACCTCGGCTTCTCCCCCGAGGACCGCACCGAGAACATCCGCCGCATCGGGGAGGTCGCGAAGCTCTTCGCCGACGCCTGCGTCGTCACCCTGACCGCGTTCATCTCGCCCTACCGCGCCGACCGCGACAAGGTCCGCGCGCTCATGCCCCAGGGCACGTTCATCGAGTGCTACGTCGACGCCTCGGTGGAGACCTGCGAGGCCCGCGATCCCAAGGGCCTCTACAAGAAGGCGCGCGCCGGGCAGATCCCCGAGTTCACCGGCGTGTCCGCGCCCTACGAGGAGCCGGTCTCCGCGGAGCTCGTGCTCCCCACGGCCGACTGCTCGGTGGACGAGAGCGCCCTCGCCCTCATCCGCTTCCTCGAAGAGAAGGGCTTCATCAAGGCCCTCTGATCGCCCGCGGTGATCGTCGCCCGCGATGATCGCCGCTAGCGGGGCAGGCGCGCGGTGAGCGCGGCGAGCGCATCGCTCCGCCGCGGGTAGGCCGTCGTGCCCTCGCGGGTGACGAGCAGGACGGTTGTCTCGATCGCGCCGAGCACGTTGGCGAACACGAGGTCGCTGCCGGTGCGCTCGAGCTGCGCGCGGGCGATGGCCTCGAGCGCGTCGGGCGTGAGGCCGGGCGCGCCCGCCTTGAAGCTGACCAGGAACGCCTCGGGGGCCCAGGCGCGCACCCGATCGACGATCTTGGGCGCGGGGTGGAGGCGCAGGACGAGCTCCGGGGCGCCGCTCGGGATCTTCGTCGCGAGCGGGTCGGCCTCGTAGTCGCCGACCGCCGCGGAGTGGATGACGACGGCGCGCGGATGCGCGGCGATCCAGCGCTCCATGCGGGCCATCAGGTCACGTGTGCTCGTGAACTCCTCGGTGGAGAGGCCCGGCGGCGCGCGCAGACAGGCCTCGGCGCTGCCGAGCAGGTGGACGGCGTGGGTCGCGCCGAGGCGGGCGGCGAGGTCGATGCCGGTGCGGCCGGTGGCGTGGGCGGAGAGGTACCGGATCGCGTCGATGGGGTTTCGCGTGGCGCCGGCGGTGAGGAGGAGGGGAGTCACCGGGGGCATCTATCTGCCCGGCGGGCCGCCGCGACCGCGTGGGAGGCGGGCGGCGGGATCACGAGCGCCGAGCATTCCTGTTAGCGGGCACGGGATGCGTCGGTTGCCCTTGGAAAGCGTGGTCGTGGGTGGGGTGGCCGGGGCCCTCGCGCTCGCCTGGTTCGGCTTCCCGGAGGGCGGCACCGTGTGCGGTGCCGACGGCACCCTGCTCGCGTGGCGGATCTCCCACCTGCACGCCGTGTGGGAGGGGCGGGCGGCCCTCGGGCTCGACGCCGGCGTGTCGGTGCCGCTCGCGGGTTGGCCCTGGTCGGCCGCCGCCGCGCTCCTCGCCGACCTGGTGGGCCTCGCCGCGGCGTGGCAGATCACCGTGGCGCTCGCGGTCGGCGCCGGCGGGGCCGCGCTCTGGGCCGCCGCGCGTGCGGGC
>JAKFCH010000310.1:0-20826 GCA_036676765.1 Deltaproteobacteria bacterium | reverse complement strand
GGACGCGCGGCCGGACCGCGCCGGCCCGGGGCCGGCGCGCCCTCCGGCGCCCTCGCGCGGCGGGTTCGTGCGACCTCAGTGAACCGTAGGCGGGAGGATCCCCCCCATCCTCGGCCGTACGGTTCGTTGATCGGGCGAATCACGAGCCGTACACGGGAGGATCCCCCCCATCCTCGGCCGTACGGTTCGAATTCGCCCCTGCCGACGAACCGTAGGGGCGAGGATCCCCCCCATCCTCGGCTGTACGGTTCGTCCCCCTTCCCGGGGTGCCACGAAGGCGCCCGCGCGAGGCGCGCGGAGGGCGGCCGGTCCTGGTCCGGCGCGCAGGAACCTCAGAACAACGCGTACACGAACGGCGCCACGTACGGCACGCTCTGGAGGAAGAGCAGGAGCCCGCCGGCCCCGAGCAGCACGACGACCACGGGGGTCAGCCACCAGCGCCCGCTCCGCCACGCCATCACGA
This sequence comes from Deltaproteobacteria bacterium, assembly GCA_036676765.1. Lineage (GTDB taxonomy): Bacteria > Myxococcota_A > UBA796 > UBA796 > SXON01 > CAJBVW01. Next base: position 20,363 of record JAKFCH010000310.1, on the reverse strand, counting down.
GCAGCGCGCCCGCGGTGCCGACGCGGACCCGGAGCCGCGCCAGCCGGCTCAAACCCCCGACCCTTCCCCCTTCACGTCGACCCGCGCCCGCCAGTCGCCCCAGTGGGGGCCGACGCCCTCGAACCGGTCCGCGCCGGGCGGGAGGCCGAGGTGCGCGCGGAGCCACGCGCGGCCGCTCTTGCGGTGGGCGTGGTAGCCGTAGTGTTCGGGGGTGTAGCGGCGGTCCGCGCCCACCGGGCACGCGAACCGGGAGGCACAGGTCCGCTCGCAGAGGTCGGCGTCGCGGTGGAAGCGGACGCAGCGGTCGACCTCCCACCGGGAGTCGCGGAAGGCATCCCCGACGCACGCGGTCACGCACGGCGCGGGGCAGCCGGCGCAGGGGTCGACGGGCGCGGCGGCGTTCGCGGGGAGGTCCTCGGCGAGGAAGCAGGCGGCGCGCAGGCCGAGCCACGTGCCGAACGTGGGGTGGATGAGGAGCCCGAGGCGGCTCTGCACGCCCATCCCGGCGAGCCCGGCGAGGAGCCGGAAGTCGATGTGGACCTCGGCGTCGGCGGCGGCCCAGAACCAGCGGCGGGGCACGTCCCCGAGGAGCGCGTCCGCTTGCGTGACGACGCGGCGGACGTAGGCGTCGAGGGGGTTCGCCTCCTCGGTGAGGCCGCGGGGATCGCGGCGCAGGTCGGCCAGGAAGGTGTCCCACAAGGCCCCGCCGCCGTTGCCGAAGACCAGCGCGGACCGGGCGCCCGGCAGGAGCGTGTCCGCCCGGCGGGCGGCGGGGACCACCGTGTCCCACGCGGCGGAGAGCGTGTGCGCGTCGACCACGCCGACGAGGTCGAGGCCGCTCGCGGCGAGGGTGGAGGAGAGCCGCGCGGTGGCGCGCGCGGTGGGCGTGTCGATGTCCATGGGCGAAGCGTAGCCGACCGCCGCCCCCGGCAATACACCGGGGGAGCGCATGGCCACCGACCCCATCTTCATCCTCGGAACGGAGCGTTCGGGGTCGAACCTCCTCCGGCTGATCCTCAACAGCCACTCGCGCGTGGCCGTGCCGCATCCGCCGCACGTCGTGCGCTACTTCGCGCCCCTGGAGCCCCTGTACGGGGACCTCTCGGACGATCGCGCCTTCCGCCGCCTGGTCGACGACATCCTCCGGCTCCTCGACACCCACATCTACCAGTGGGACATCCCGGTCGACGCCGCCGCCGTGGCGCGCACCGCCACCCCCCGGAGCGCGTTCGGGGTGTACGTCGCGTTGCAGGATCAGTACCGGGCCCACACCGGCAAGGCGCGGTGGGGCTGCAAGAGCACGTTCATGGTGGATCACATCCCGGAGATCCGCGCGCGGTTCCCCGGGGCGCGCCTCCTGTTCCTCGTGCGCGACCCGCGGGATGTCGCCGTGTCGTCCCGCAAGTCCGTGTTCAGCACGTTCCACCCCTACTACACCGCGAAGTTGTGGCGCGATCAGCAGGCGGTCGGGCTCCGGTGGCTCGACACGCTCCCCCCGGAGGTGATCCGCCTCGTCCGCTACGAGCAGCTCGTGGCCGAGCCCGAGGCCTCCGTGCGCGCGATCTGCGACTTCGTCGGCGAGGCCTTCGAGCCCGACATGCTGCGCTTCTTCGAGACCGACGAGGCCCGCAAGTCGGCGAGCCTGTCGGAGTCGTGGGGCAACACGGGGCGGCCCGTCTCCCAGGCGTCGGTCGAGCAGTGGCGGACCGGGCTCACCCCGCGCGAGCGGCTGATCATCGAGCACGTGGCGCGCGCCGAGATGGCGCGCCTCGGCTACACCCCCGTCGCGACCGCGGCCGAGCTCGACGCGGTCCGGATCGGGCTCTCCGAGCGCGCGGGCTACGGCCTCGCCGAGGGGCTGCAGTCGCTCCGCATCGAGCTCCGCTCGCTCCGCAAGGACAAGAACGTGTGGCGCCGGTGGACCCGCGCGGTGACCCTCGCCGGTCTCCGCGCGCGCCTGCGCGCCACCTCCCTGACCACGACCCGCCATGTCGCCTGACGGCGCGTCACCGCAGGGCCCGGCCGTCCCAGCGGCCACCATCGCCGCCGTGCGCGCGCGTCTGGCCGCGCTGCGAACCGAGCCCGGCTACGACGGCGGCGCCGACCGCTTCCGCGAGCGCGTGCGCACCGTCGTGGTCATCGGGTCGAGCTCCCGGGGCGGGTCGAGCATCTTCACCGAGATCCTCCGGCGCACGCCGCAGCTCCTGCACTTCCGCGCCGAGGTGAACCCCTTCTTCGTGCTAGGCGGGCGCACGTGGCCCGAGAGCGGCACCGACAGCGACGCCTTGGGGGCCGACCACGTCGACCCGCTCGATCCACGCCTGGACGCCCTCTCGGAGGACCTCGCGTTCGACTGCGGCACCGCCGAGGACACGCTCCCCGACGAGGCGAGCGTCGCCCGCTTCGTCGTCGACCTCACGGCGCGCCTCACGATCCAGTGGCCCACGACCGACTTCGCGGTCGAGGACGTGCGCGGGGCCGTCACCGCCACGCTCACCACCCTGCGGGACGAGCACGGGTGGCCGGTCGGCGGGTTCCCCGACGCGCAGCTGTTCCACGCGTTGTTCCTCGCGCGGATCCGGCGGATCCACCCCGTCGTGAACCCCCACTACTACGACCTCTCGGCCGCGCTCATCGCGCGCCACGATCCCGGCGCGCCCCTCCCCTCCGGCCCGCCCGGGGGGTGGCTCCTCGAGGAGCCGCCGTTCGTCACGATCGTGCCGTGGCACCGCGCCACCGCGACCGCCCTCGCCGAGCGCCCCCTCGTCATCAAGACCCCGAGCAACGCCTACCGCCTCCCCTTCCTCCAGGCGCTCTTCCCGCACGCGGAGATCAAGCTCCTCCACCTCACCCGCAACGTCGCGGCGAGCGTGAACGGGCTCTACGACGGGTGGCGGTTCCCCGGCTTCTACTCGCACGCCCTCGACCGCCCGCTCGGGATCCGCGGCTACACCGACACGTTCCCCGCGTGGGGGAACCGCTGGTGGAAGTTCGATCTCCCCCCCGGCTGGCCGGCGTGGACCGACCGCGGCCTCGAGGAGGTGTGCGCGTTCCAGTGGCGCTCTGCCCACCAGGCGCTCCTCGACTGGCTCGACGCGGACCCCTCGCGTCGGGACGCCTCGGTGCGCCTCCGCTTCGAGGATGTCGTCGGCACCTCCGAGCGCCAGCAGGACCTTTTCGCGACGCTCACGCGGTGGCTCGGCATCACGATGGACGCCCCCCTCCAGAACGTGCTCGGCCACGCGCTCCCCCCGGTCATGGTCACGGAGACCCCCCGTCGACAGCGGTGGTTCAAGCGCGCCGATCTGCTCTCGCCCATCCTCTCCGACCCCGGCTCGCGCGAGCTCATGGAGCGCCTCGGCTATGCCCCCGACCCCTCGACCTGGACCTAGGGGGCGCATGCTCCTCCCCACCGACCTCCCCTCCACCCTCGGCGGCCCCGGCTGGGAGCCCCGCGCGGCCACCCACGCCGCGGAGATCGGCACGGTGTGGGCCCCGTACGCGGTGCGCTCCCACGTGGCCCCGCTCCGCGACGTGCTCCTCGCCCTCCCCGGCCCCGAGCAGGACTACCCCGAGGACCCCCGCGCCTGGCTGATGCTCGAGCGGCCGCACCTCCCGACGCTCCAGGCGCAGACCGAGGCGCTCGCGACCTTCTACCGTTCCCAGGGCGTCACCCCGCACCTGTTCCGCCCGGCCGCCCCGAAGCCGAACCACCTCTTCCAGTGCGACCTGTTCTTCATGACGCCCGAGGGCGCCATCCTCGCGCGCATGGCGGCGGCGCAGCGCGCGGGCGAGGAGCGCGGCACCGCCGAGGCGCTTGCGGCGCTCGGCATCCCCATCCTCCTCACTCCGCGTGGCGAGGCCACCTTCGAGGGCGCCGACGCCATGTGGCTCGACGAGCGCACGGTGCTCGTCGGGGTCGGCAAGCGCACGAACGACGCCGCCGTCCGCCAGATCGCACCCGTGCTCGCCGACATGGGCGTGCGCGTCGTGCCGGTCGAGATCGGCGGCGGCGTCCAGCACCTGCTCGGCGTGGTCAACCTCATCACGCCCACGCTCGCGGCCGTGCTCTCCGCGCACGTGACCCCCTCGCTGCGCGACGCCCTGCGCGCCACGGCGAACGGCGGCGTCGAGCTCATCGAGCTCCCGAGCGACGACGAGACCGAGGTCCGCCGCGCCATGAACTTCGTGACGCTCGCCCCAGGAAGCATCGTGCTCCCCGCCGACTGCCCGCGCACGACCGAGCGGTACGTGGCGCACGGCGTCGAGTGTCACCCCGTCGACGTGTCCGAGTACATCAAGGCCGCGGGCGCGCTCGGGTGCCTCACGGGAGTTCTGGCTCGCGGGTAGGCGGCTGTTGGCGCGGGTAGATCTCGCACCGCCCCACGATGCACTCGGTGACGAGCTCCGCGGGCGGCATGCACGCGGCCTGCGCGCACTCGCCGCACTCCAGCTTCTCCACCACGAGCGGCGCCGCTGCCTCCAGGAACGCGGCGCGGTCGAGGTCGGCGGAGACGGCCACGCCGCACTGGAACGCGCCGACGCAGTTCTCCGGGCCCACGAGCTCCTCCACCATCAGGATCTCGCACCCGACGTCCTCGGTGCACGTCTGCGCCTCGGCGACGAGCCCGCGCGCGGTCTCCTCGATCTCCTCGCAGGTGCGGGTGATGGGCACGTTCGGCAGCCCCGGCTCCACCGGCGGGCGGTCGATCGGCGGGCGGCGCGGATCGTCGAGGGGGGCGTCGGCGGGGGTGTCGGCAGGGTTGTCGGCGGGGGCCTCGGCGAGCGCGAAGCCCGTCATGACGCCCGCCGAGAGGCCCGCCAGGCCGAGCACGAACAGGACGGCGTTGCGCATGTCTCCTCCTCCGGAAAGGTAGGGCCGGGGCCGGTCGTCGGCCTCGTACGCTACGGCCCGGCGGCGGCGCCCTCGCCGGCGAGGTCCGTCACGAACGCGACGTGGAGGGCCTCACCGGAGAGGCCCTGCCCGAGGAGGAACATCAGCTTCACCGTGGCGGCCTCCACGGTCATCGAGCCGGTGGGGAGCGCCCCCGCGTCGAGCGCGGCGCGGCCGCCCTCGTAGGCCATCAGGTCGACCGTACCGCGCAAGCATTGGCTGTGGAGCGCGACGGCCACGCCGGCCGCGACGGCCTGGCGGATCGCGGAGGGCCACCCCCGCTGGGGCACGTTTCCGGCGCCGAAACCACGAATCACCACGCCGCGCACCCCCGCGGCGACCGCGGCCTGGAGCGAAAGCGGCGCGCTGCCGGGCACGACATCGAGCACGACGACCCCCTCCTCGAAGTCGAACACCGGGGAGAAGGGGCCCGTCGGCCGGCGCGGCGGCGTGCGGCTGATCACCTGCACGCCCATCTCGACCAGCGGCGGCAGGTCGGGGCTCTCGAAGGCGTCGTAGGACTGGATGCTCGTCTTGGTCGTGCGGTTGCCGCGGAACAGCCACCGCCCGAAGTAGATGCCGACCTCGGGCACGTCCATGCCGGCGCAGAGCGCGGAGTGCACGAGGTTCACGCGGGCGTCGGTGCGGACGAAGGCGATGGGGCGCTGGGAGCCCGTCAGCACGACCGGCTTCGGCAGGCCCCGCAGCCCGTAGGAGAGCGCGCACGCGGTCCACGCCATCGTGTCGGTGCCGTGGAGCACCACGAAACCGTCGTAGCGGTCGATGCGCGCCGCGATGGCCCCGCCGATGCGCGCCCAGTGGGCGGGCCCCATGTCCGAGGAGTCGAGGTTGAAGAGGAGCTCCCCCTCGACGTCCACCTCCTCCTCGAGGCCGCGCACGTACGAGAGCACGTCCTCCGCGACGTGCGACGGGGCGAGCGGGATGCCGAACGGGCTCCCGGCGTCGGCCGGCCCCACCGCGCGGCGGAGCATGCCGAGGGTGCCGCCGGTGTAGAGGAAGAGGACGCGGGGGCGAATGGGCACCTCGATCGGGGGGACGAAGCGCGAAACGTAGCGCGGGCGCTACGGGGCGACGACGCGACCCGGCGCCGAGCTCGCGCCCTCGGCGGTGTGGCAGGACCCGCACGCGCCGTCGGACTGCGCGCCGTTCATCTCGAGCGTCTCCCCGTCGCGCTCCAGCACGATCGTGTAGGGCATCGCGATGTCCTCGTCGGTGTAGAAGTTGCCGGCGCCGTTCGAGGTGAGCACGGTCTCGACGCCGTCGGCGTCGGTGACGCGGACCCGCACGTCCTCGATGCCGTTGCAGTCGTCCGGATCGTCGTAGGCCCCCATCACCGTGCCGGCGAGGGTGAAGTTGGGCCCCTCGCCCGAGTTGTGACAGGCGATGCAGTCCTGGCCCGGGTTCATGTTGGGCGACTCCTCGTTCCCGCCCGTCCAGTACGAGTCGGTCGAGCAGGTGGCGGTGTCGGTCGTGCCGGTGTCCCCGCCGTCGGGGGCGCAGGCGGCGAGCGCGAGGAGGAGGCCGAGTCGGTGCATGGGAATCTCCGGGAGCACCGTGACGCGAACGCGACCGCTCACCCATCCGACATCCGCCGGACCCCGGGCGATCGACCTCTCCGAGGCGGGATCGCCGGTCATCCGACGGATGGTCGTCGGTCCGGGAGGGCGTCGAGGAACCACGACGCGAGCTCGTTCCGCCCCGCCACCCCGGCCTTGCGGTAGACCACGCTCGCCTGCTGCCGAACCGTCCGCTCGCTCGTGCCGCGCGCCCCCGCGATCTCCTTGAGGCTCATCCCCTTGAGGAGGAGCATCGCCACGTCGCGCTCCGCGTCGGTGAGGCCCCAGCGGTCGAACTCCCCCTCCATCACGTCCGCGAACCCGCGGGCCGCCGACGCCGCGGCGCCCCGCCACCTGGCCGCCTCGTCGGTGAGGGCGTCCGCTCGTTGCCGGAGCGCGTCGAGCTCGGCCGCCGCGCGCCCCCGGTCGGCCCGGATTCGCGCCACGATCGACGCGATGCCCACGCCCGCCAGCGCGACCGTGCCGCCCTCGAAGACGACGTGCTCCAGCGTCACGCCCTCCTCCGCGTCGAACACCAGGTCGGTCGCCGCCAACGCGGCGATGGCCACGTAGACCCCGATCAGCCGCGCCGTGAACCGCATTGCTTCCGCCCGGTCGGACGCGCGGCGAGGGTGCCGGCGACCGACGCGGGGATGGTAGCGGAGTTCGGACCCGACGACCCGTTCTGGTTCGTTCTCATTCATGGGAGGGCCACGCTCCCCCCCGCGCCCGGCTGACGCGGAGGCACCGGCGGCCCACGCGAGGTCCACGGCCACGCGATCGTCGCGGCCGCCGGTGGTCGGCGGCCCGGCAGGCCGACGACCGAGGCCGAAGGCCGAGCCGGAGGGGGAGCCGTTGGCGCCCCCTACTCCAGGTACCCCAACGCCTCGAGCTGCGCGGCGTCCATCTCGGAGAGCACGTTCTCCGGCGCCGAACCCTCCACGATCGCGGTGGAGAGCCGGTCGAGCGTGGCGCGCAGCTCGGCGACCCGCGCCGGCTCGGTCTCGGCGAGGTCCGTCCGCTCCGAGGGGTCGGCCGACACGTCGTAGAGCCGGGCCACGTCGCGAAGCCCCTCGTAGTTCTGGCGGATGGCGATGAGCTTCCAGGGCCCGTCGAGCACCGCGCGGCCGACGATGCGGCGGCGCCAGTCGACGTCGAAGAGGAGCGGCACGGCAGGGAGGGCCTCGCCCCGCAACAACGGGGTGAGCGAGCGGCCGTCGAGCACCGTCTCGGCGACGCCCCCTTCCCCCGCGGCTCGCGCCACCGGCACGCCCACCACGTCGAGCACGGTCGGCACGAGGTCGGCGAGGCTCACCCGGTCGGGGACCACGCTCGCGAGCCGCTGACCGGGGAGCTTCACCCAGAGCGGCACCCGGAGGACCTCCTCGTGGAGCGTGTACCCGTGGGAGAAGCCGCCGTGGTCGAACAGCTCCTCGCCGTGATCCGCGGTGAGCACGACGAGCGCGTCGTCGAAGCGCCCGCGCGCCTCGAGGTCGTCGAAGAGCGCGCCGACCTCGTCCGTCGCGTACCGGACGGCGTTCTCGTAGTGCTCCGTGAGGCTCTGGAGGTAGGCATCGTCGACCCGCGCGCGCGCGTGCGGATCCCCCTTCACGAGGAGGTCGCGCATGGGGCCCCGGTAGTACGCGAAGCCCCGGGCGGGGAGGCGCCCGAAGAGGTCCTGGCGCCGGCTCGCCGGCACCTTGTAGGGGCCGTGGCAGTTCATCGGCTGGAGGTAGAGGAACGACGGGCCCTCGCCGTGTTCGTCGAGCCACGTCCGCACCTGCGCGGTCATCTCCGACACGTGCGGGTAGCCGAGGACCCCGCCGTCGAAGGTGGTGAAGGTCTCGAAGCCCTGGTGGAAGCCGTTCTTCGGCGCGATGCTGATGTTGTGCGAGAACGCCGCGGTGCGCCACCCCGCGGCGCGGAGCCGCTCGGCGAGGGTGTCGAGCGCGGCCGGCATCACGTCGCCGGGGTGGCGCATGCCGTGCCGGAGCGGGTGCTGGCCCGTCAGGATGGTGGCGGTGCTCGGGACGGTCCACGGCGCGGGCGCGTACGCGGCGTCGAAGCGGGTGGCGGAGCGGGCGAGGCCGCTCAGGCCCGGGCTGGTGAGCCGCTCGGCGCCGTACTGGAGGAGCGCGTCGGCCCGAAGCGTGTCGAGGACGACGAACACGACGTCCGGCCCGTCCTCGCGGTAGGCCCGGGCGCCGCCGGCGCACCCCCCGCCGCCGGAGCAGCCGGCGAGGAGCAGCGTCAACCCGAGAAAACGCACCATCGACGCCCTATACCGGCTTGAACCCCGACACGACCACCCACCGCCAGCAATCGGTGATCCGCCCGTCGGGGGCGATCTCGAAGGGATGGGCCGCGCGGACCTCGGCGGGGGCGTGGTGGTAGAGGTCCCGGATCTGGTGGCGGTGGATGACCGAGGTCTCCCAGGTGTCGATCCACGTGTCGATGTCCTCCCACTGGAGGACCTCGGTGACCTTCAGATTTTGGAAGCCCGCGTCGGTGAGGAGGGCGACCACGTCGGCCTCCATCAGGTTGTTGAAGAAGAGCGGCTGCTTCTTCTTCACGATGCGGAACATCCAGGCGGCGTCGACCTCGGAGAACGGCACCCACTGGCCCACGATGAACTGCCCGCCCGGCTTGAGCACCCGGAACACCTCCGAGACCGGCCGCTCGGGGTTCGGGAGCAGGTGGAGCACCTCGCGGTTGCACACCAGGTCGAACGAGGCGTCGGCGAAGGGGATGTTGTACACGTCCCCCTGGACGACCTCGTCGAGGCGCTGGCGGGAGAGCTTCACCATCTCCGGCGTCAGGTCGAGCCCCGTGATGTGGCCGACCTTGCCGCGGAACGCGTTGCCGACGACGCCGCTGCCGCAGCACACGTCGAGCACCTTGGCGTCGGGCGCCACCTGGCAGTGGGCGGCGTGCTCGGAGAGGATGGCCTCGTCCGTGATCCAGCGGGCCGAGGCGTGCCAATTGGCCGACCGGATGCCGAACTGCTCGCGGTACACGTCGCGGGAGAAGCCGAAGTCGACCCGCTGGTAGCGGGCGCGCTCGCTCGCGCGACGGGCGGCGGCGCGGGCGCGGGAGGCCTCGAGGGCGCGGCCGACGATGGCGGCGGCCTCGGCGGGGTTGGCGGCGAGCCAGCGGGCGAGGCTCTCGGAGACGATCCGATCGACGACGGCCGTGGCGGGGACGCTCGTGAGTACGGACTTGGTCTGGCCTTCGAACTCGGGCTCGGCCATCCGCACGGAGAGCACGGCGGTGAGCCCCTCGCGCAGGTCGTACCCGGCGATGGACTCGGCGCCGTCGAGCAGGCGGGCGTCCACGGCGTAGGCGTTGATCACGCGCGTGAGCGCCGCGCGGAGCCCTTCCACGTGGGTGCCGCCCTGGGGCGTGTGCACGCCGTTGACGTAGGCCTGCACGTCCTCGGCGTAGGCGTGGGTCCACTGGAGGGCCACGTCGACCTGGATGCCCTTCGCCTCGCCGCGGAGGTGGGCGGGCTCGGTGTGCACGACCTCGCGCTCCCGGTTGAGCCACGCGACGAAGCCGGCGACGCCGGTGGCGTAGGTCCAGTCCTCGGTGACGCCCACGGCGCGGTTGTCGTAGCGGATGCGGAGGCCCTCGTTGAGGAATGCCTGGGCGTGGAGCCAGGCCGCGAGGCGCGGATCCGGCACCATCGGGTCGGGGAACAAGGTCGGATCGGGCGCGAAGTGGATGCGCGTGCCGTGCATCTCGGTGTGGGCGACGAGGCGCACGAGCGGCTCCACCACCTGGCCGCGCTCGAAGCGGGCACGCCACGCCCCGCCGTCCCGCTCGACGGCGAGCTCGAGCCAGGCCGAGAGCGCGTTGACGCAGGACACGCCGACGCCGTGGAGGCCGCCCGCCGCGTGGTAGGCGCCCGGGGCGAACTTACCGCCGGCGTGCAGGGTCGTGAGCACGACCTCGGCGGCCGAGCGCCCGCTCGGGAGCTCGTCGACGGGGATACCGCGGCCGTCGTCCTGCACCTCGACCGAGCCGTCGGTGTGGACGGTCACGTCGATGGACGTGCAATGCCCGCCGAGGGCCTCGTCCACGGCGTTCTGGACCACCTCGACGACGAGGTTGAACACGCCGGTCGGCCCGGTGGAGCCGATGTACATCGCGGGGCGGCGCCGGACGGGCTCGAGGCCCTCCAGCACGGTGATCGACGAGGCGTCGTAGCGGGGGGTCACGACGCGTTCCCCTTGAGCGCCGCGAGCGCCGAGGTGAGGCGCGCCTCGTGATGCCTGCGGGAGAGGATCATGGTGTCGAACCAGCTCGCGATGTCCATGAAGCCCTCGGCGCGCGCGGTGCGGGCCATGTCGGGGAGCACCTCGGCGGCGTCGTGCTGCTGCACGGCCACCGCGGCGCGGACGTTCTGGGCGGTCTCGCCGAGGGGGAGCCCCACGATGGGCTCGCCGGCGCGCATGAGGAAGTCGAGGTGGCCGTGGGCGTTGACCGCCTGCGACTCGGCGAGCTCACGGAAGGTGCGCGCCACCTCGGGGAACCCCTCGATCTCGGCGATGCGCCCGAAGTACTCCCACATGCGGACGGCCTGCGAATCGACCGCGAAGGCGGCTCGCAGGTTCTCGTGGGTCCGGGTGTCCCGAAGCTCGGGAGAGGGCGCGCGCTGCCCGGCGTGGGGCACGTCCGGAGCGGAGGACGGGCCAGCGTGCATGGCCGCGGTGGAGGACGTCTTGGGCGCGTTCATGGGCTCGTGGGGAAGGCAGGGCTCCCTAACGTACATCACGGGGACGGCGACGTCCCGCCAGCCAGCTTCCGGCCCCCGGGCGAAACGTCGTGCCGACGGGGGGATGAGGCAAGCCGGTCGCCGACTCGCCACCGGCGGAGGCGCTATCTTTCCACTCGATGCGCCTGAACCCCACCCCCGCCGAGAAGCTGTGCGACGCGCAGGGGCGTCCGTCCTTCCTTTGGGACAACGACCTCACGCTGGAGGAACTGCGCGAGCGGCTCGACAGCGACGACCTCGACGTGGCCGCCTACTGGCTCGGCACCACGATGCGCCAGGCGAAGCCCGACGACGCGCTCATGCTGGCCTCCCCGGCGAGGATGCGCGCGCTCTGGCCCCGGGTCGAGCGCTACCTCGGCAAGGAGCGGAGGTTCTGGGCGTGGCTGCTGGCAGCGACCGCACGGGACGGGTCGTGAGATGAAGTCCCGATTGAGCGCGCTCCAATGGAGGATCCTCGAGCTGCTCGCGGGCTTCCAGCCGCCTTGGCGGCTGACGGGCGGGGGTGCGTTGGCAGGCTTCCACCTCGGCCATCGCACCACGAGGGATCTGGATCTGTTCTTTCACGGCCGCACCGTCCTCGACACCATCCCCACCGAGCTGGAGTCGACCCTCCGGGCTGCGGGCTTGGCGGTACGGGTCGAACGGGAAGCACCCGGCTATCGGCGCTATGTCGTCGAGGACGGCACGGAGCGGACGATCGTCGACGTTGTCGCCGAACCCGTACCCTCCGTGGATCCCCCCGTGGAAGCCGCGCCGGGGATCCTCGTCGACTCGAAGCACGAAATCCTCGTCAACAAGTTGAGCGCGCTCCTGGGTCGGTCCGCCATCCGCGACCTCGTCGACGTGGGCGCCCTGCTCGACGCCGGCGGTGACTTCGACCTCGCGATCACCCACGCCTGCAAGAAGGACGGGGGCTTCAGTCCGCCGACGCTCGCGTGGCTGCTGGGAGAGCTCCCGGTCGAAGCCCTGGCGAAGTCCTCCGGTCTGGATCCCCAGCCGCTCGTCGAGCTGCGGGCCCGCCTCGTGCAGCGCTTGCTCGGCGACCGGTCGCCATAGGGCCTCCAGCCGCCCGCGATCGCGCCCATGCCTTGCCGACGCGCTCGCGGCCTCCCCCGGCGTGCCGCGCAGGCGTAGACCATCCGGTACGCCCGGAACGCCCCGCGAGGCATTAGACCGGGCCCGTGAACGAAGCCCCCCGCGATCCGATGCCCTCCGCCCCCGCCGACCTCGAGCCCCTCGGCGTCGAGTCCGCCGACGTCGACCTCGCCGAGCGCGTCCGTGCCGCCACCGCGCTGCTCGAGGCGATCGTGGAGGACCGCGGCCTGCTCGCCGCGGTCCCGCGGGAGGAGCGCACCCGCCTGCTCCAGGCTGCCGGCCAGGCTTCGCGCCCCGACGCCGTCGACCGCCGGCGGTTGGTGAAGGCCGCGAGGCGCGAGCGCAAGGCCGACCGGATGCAGCGGGACCAGCAGGTCCTCGACACCACGAGCATGCGCGCGATGCGCCGCGCCTCGGTGTTCCTCACGCCGCAGTCGTTCCCGCCGCTCACCCCCGACGCGCTCGACCAGGCCGACGCGCTCGACCAGGCCGACGCGCTCGACCACCCCGACGCGTCCGAACCGTCCGACCATCCCGAGGTCCACGTCGGCCCGGACCGGCGCGAGGTGGTCGATCCGCGCACCTGCTACATCTGCAAGCAGGGCTACTCCGTCGTCCACCACTTCTACGATCAGCTCTGTCCCGCGTGCGCCGAGCTGAACTTCGCGAAGCGCGGCGAGCTGGCCGACCTGCGCGGCCGCGTGGCGCTGCTCACCGGCGGGCGCGTGAAGATCGGCTACCAGGCCGGCATCAAGCTCCTGCGTGCCGGCGCCCACCTCATCGTCACCACGCGCTTCCCGCGGGACGCCGCCGAGCGCTTCTCACGGGAGCCGGACTTCGGCGAGTGGGGCGATCGGCTCGAGATCTTCGGGCTCGACCTGCGCCACACGCCGAGCGTGGAGGCCTTCTGCGCCCACCTCCTGGCGACCCGTGACCGGCTCGACTTCATCGTCAACAACGCCTGCCAGACGGTGCGGCGCCCGCCCGAGTTCTACCGCCACATGATGGCGGCGGAGCTGGGGGCGCTCGACGCGCTGCCGGCCGCGGCGCGCCGGCTCCTCGGCGCGTACGAAGGGCTGCGTGGCTACCACATGCTCCCCGAGGGCACGACGGCGCTCGCGTCGACGCCGGGGATGGGCGACCCGGCGCTCGGAGAGACGGCGGGGCTCCTCCACGCGGCGGCGCTGTCCCAGGTGGCGCTCCTCCCCGAGGAGCGCGCCGCGCAGGGAGCGCTGTTCCCCGAGGGGCGGCTCGACCAGGACCTGCAACAGGTCGACCTGCGCGGGCGGAACTCGTGGCGGCTGCGCATGGCCGAGGTGCCGAGCGTGGAGCTGCTCGAGGTGCAGCTCGTCAACGCGGTGGCGCCGTTCCTGCTCAACGCGCGGCTCACTCCACTGATGCTCCGCACCCCCGAGCGCGACAAGCACATCGTCAACGTCTCGGCGGTCGAGGGGCAGTTCTACCGCCGCTTCAAGACGACGCGGCACCCCCACACGAACATGGCCAAGGCGGCGCTCAACATGATGACCCGCACGTCGGCGCCCGACTACTTCGCCGACGGCATCCACATGAACAGCGTCGACACCGGCTGGGTCTCCGATGAAGATCCCGCGGAGATCGCGGCGCGCAAGGCCGCCGAGCAGGGCTTCTCCCCGCCGCTCGACATCGTCGACGGGGCCGCGCGCATCGTCGATCCGATCATCCACGGCTTCAACAGCGGCGCGCACGTGTGGGGCAAGTTCCTGAAGGACTACCGGCCGACCGACTGGTAGCGGGCCGCCGCCGAGCGGCTCGGCGAGCCATCACGACGCGCGCTACTCCGGTCGGTTGCCCCGCGCGATCCTCAGCCACATCGGCACCTGCGCCTCGCCGCCGCCCTCGATGCGCTCGAGCGCCGCGCTCATCTCCATGCGCACGCCGAAGTCGGGCTCCTGGGCCACGCCCACCCGCAACGCGCCGACCGCGGTGGCGTCGCCCTGCTCGTTCAAGAAGCGTGCGGCACGCCAACGCACGAGGTGGGAGGGATCGGCGAGCGCGGTGCACATCGCCGGGATGGCGGCCGGGCTCCCGAGGTCACTGAGCGCGTCGCCGGCGGCGCGGCGGACGAGGACCGACGCGTCGGAGCCGACCGCGTCGCAGAGCGGCGGGACGGACTCGGCCCGCTTGCTCGACCCGAGCACGGCGGCGGCCCACCGCCGAACCGCGGTTTTGTCGTCCGAGAGCGCGTCGAGGATGGCGGGCAGGCTCTCATCGTCGACCTGGATCCGCTGGATTGCGGCGAGGCGGAGCCGCCAGTCCGCGCTCGCCAGGTCCGCGAGCAGCGACTCCCGGGACCGCCGCTCGCGCGCGACGCTCCCGGATGCGGCGCCGGTGATCGCGGCCTCCGCGAGCCGGGCCAGCTCGTCGTCGGAGATGCTGCTGTCGATCTCGTCGGCGACCATCTGTGCGATCTCCGCGGGATCTCCGAAGCGGGGCTCCAACGCGCGCCAAGCGCGCTCCTTCAGGTAGTTCCCGTTCGTGGCGGCGAGCACGCGGGCGAGCGTCTCGGAGAAGCGATGCGGCAGCGCTACCCGCGCCTGGCGCTCCGCGGACGAGACGCGGACCTGGCCCGGGATCCCGCGGAACCCGAGCACCGCGATCTCGGCGCGGTCCGGATCGACGGCCAGGGGCGCCTCGGGCGACACGGGCGATCCGGGCACGGGTGAGCCGCCGTCCACGCGCGCCTGCCCGAGCACCTCCCCCGCCGCCGCCAGGATGGGTCTCCAATCGGCGCCGCCGCGGCGCGTGATCGTGATGAAGTCCCGCGAGAGGAACACCTCCTGCACCCCGTCGACGGCGAGCAACGCCTGCGCGATGTCCGGGGCGCGACCGAGATCGGCGTCGTCCGCCCTGAAGGTGAGAGGCTGTCGGCCGAAGTCCGCATCGACCTTGAGCATCATGCAGTTGGGGTTCGGCGTGGTCTCGATGCGGCGGAGTTTCATGGCGTGCCCTTCACGCCACGTATCTGCGGCAAGGATCCCAGCTCCCGACAGGGGAGTGGCGGGCGCTACCGGCCAGGGAGAGAGCCCCCCGGCGGCGTGTGCCGGACGGCGGCTCAGGGCTTGGGGCGCGCGCACACCCCCAGCGCCCATCGAGGCGCAGCGCCAGGTCGGCTGGAGGGCGCCGGCGCCTCGCCGGCGGTTCCGCGTCGCGCCGACCCCCGGGCCGAACGGATCGGCACCGCTCGGGGCGCGCCGCGAACCGAGCGCGCAAGCGCGAGCCCGCAAGACGACCGCCGCCGGGCGTCCGCGACCGGCGGGGCGCCCGGATCCCTACCGCGACCGATCAGACGTGCGCGTTCTGCTCGGAGGCGCGGACGTTCGTGAGGGTGATGCCCTCGCTCGACGGCTTGAGGCCCTGGAACTGCTCGGTGCCCGGCACGAGGTGCGCGCCCGCGGAGCTGTAGGCCGCGCGCCAGTCGCGGGTGGCGTCGGGGTCGAAGTACGCGAAGTGCTCGGGGTAGTGCTTGAACCCCATGACCGGCCCGGGCTGGTAGCTGTCGTAGATGCGCTTGTAGGCCTGCCGCATCACGTGGTCGGGCAGGTTGTTGTAGTTCAGGAACTCGTCGCGCTCGAGGGCCTGCTCTACGGCGAGCCAGTTGAGGTGCACGGTCTCGGACTTGATGTGCCCGTCCTGCAGGCCCTGCTGGTACACGGTCGTGCCGGGCATGGCCGAGAGGTACTTCACGCGCGTGATGTGGCGGTGCTCCTCGGCCCACTTGCACATGTGGTCGAGGCTCTCCTCGGTCTCTCCGGGGAGGCCGACGATCGTGAGCCCGCCGTAGCGCACGCCGGCGTCCCAGCTCTGCTTCATGGCGCGGATGACGATGTTCTCGGTCGAGCCCTTGCGGGCCTCCTTGAGCGCCTCGGGCGTGAGGGTCTCGACGCCGTAGAGCGCGATGTCGCAGCCGGCCTTCTTCATCGCCGTGAGCCGCTCGGGGTCCACGTCGGCGTTGCGGGTGAGGCAGGTCCAGCCGATGTCGTGCTGCCCGATGACCTCGCAGTACTCGAGCGTCTGCTTCTTGTGGGCGGTGAACGTCAGGTCCACGAAGAAGACGAAGTCGATGGCGTAGTTCTTCTTGTAGAAGGCGAGCTCCTCGTTCAGCTTCTCCGGCGACTTCACCCGCTCCTGCGGGGTCGTGCGGTAGCAGAACGAGCAGTCCATCTTGCAGCCGCGCGAGTAGCTCGCGATGATCTGCGGCTGGAGCCCCATCGGGGACTTGGACTGCGGCCAGAGGTCGAGCCGCATCTTCGGGAGCGCGTTGAGGTTCGCCATCTGCCCGCGGGGCAGGTTCTTGTGCACCTGGCCGGCCTGATCGCGGTACCAGATGCCCTTGATCTCGGGGAGTCGGAGCGCCCAGGCGCCGAGGGTGAAGGCCTCCATCACCTCGAGGATCGTGATCTCGCCCTCGGAGATGACGGCGACGTCGGCCTTGGTCTCGCGCATGAACACGTGCGGCACCGAGGTGACGAGCGAGCCGCCGAGGATGATCGGCATGTTGGGCCGATCTTCCTTCACCTTCGCGATGAGGGACTCGAGGAAGGGGTAGCAGTCCTCGTAGGTGGCGAGGCCGAGCACGTCGGTGCCGTCGATCACCTGGTCGTACGCGGCGCGGAGCGGGTCGATCTCGTAGCGGACGTCGACGATGCGGACCGGGTAGCCCGCGTTGTGGAGCACCGTGGCGATGTAGGAGACGCCCTCGTACGGCGACGTGAGGAAGAATTCCCAGCCGCGCGGCATGGAGAACGGAGAGGGCCCGACCACCAGGGTGACCCGCGGCAGGCGCGCGTCGGTCGCGACGGGGGTCCGGTCCTGGCCGGCCATCTGGTCCATGTACTTCTGGTCGACCGAGGCACCCGCCGTGACGTAGAGCGAGGGGTCGAGCGAGGGCGTGTAGGCCATGGGGGGGCTCCAGACGCACCGGTATCCAGGTGCGGCGGGTCCACACTACCTGACGACGGCCGGAGACGTCAACGCCCGTGGCCGCGTTGTCCGCGGGGTTCGCGGCGTCTCCGGGGACCCCGTGGGCGGGCGCGCGGGAGGCGGAGTACCGCGCGATCATCGCCCGACCCCGGCGCACAGGTCAGCGCGGCGCCAACCGCGCGAACAGCTCCGCGAACGTGTGGGACGCGGGTGGGCCGGCCTCTCCCCAGCGCGCACGGACCCCGTCGAGGTGCGTCGCGATGGCGCGCTCCGCCGCGTCGATCCGCGCCGCGTCGCTGTCGACGAGGGTGAACACCCCCTCGATGGTGAGGAACGTGAGCCCGTGCACGAGCCCCCACCACGCGCGGTAGCTCGGGCCGTAGTCGGGGTGGTCGGGCGGGACGACGCGCGCGAGCGCGCACAAGGTCAGGAGCTGCCCCTGCAACCCGCCCTGCAGCGCCTCGGCGACCGAGGCCAGCGCGCCCCGACGGCCGAACGTGAGGCGGAACCACCCGGGGTTCGCGGCCCCGAAGCGGACGTAGCCCACGCCCAGGCGGTGCAGGCGCCCGTAGGGCTCCTCGTCTCCGGCGGCGCCCACGGCGGCGGCGTCGAAGTCCGCGAACCCGGCCGCCATCACCGCCGCGAGCAGCGCGTCCCGGCTCTCGAAGTGGCGGTAGACCGCTGGCTGGGTGACCCCGAGCCGCTGCGTGAGCGCGCGCAGGTTGAAGGCCGCGAAGCCCTCGCCCTCGATCATCGCCCGCGCCTCCCGGACGAGGGCCTCGCGGAGCGACGCCCCCCGGGAAGATTCCCCGCTTGCCATGGTCACCTCCTCCCTGTTATCAAAGATAACATCACCCCGGAGCCACCGTGAACCCGCCCGTCGCCGCGCTCTCGCTCGCCACCCCGGAGACCGGGGAGCACTTCGCCTTCCTCACCTCCGCGCGCGGGCGCACCGGGCGCTTCTCGTTCGTGTGGCGCCTCGCGCCCGGCAGCGTCGGGCCCGGCACGCACGTCCACCCGCACGAGGCGGAGCGCTTCCACGTGCTCTCCGGGCAGCTCGAGATCTACGTCCACGGCGTGCGCTACCCGCTCGGCCCGGGCGACACGTTCGAGGTGCCTGCCGGCGAGCCGCACCACTTCGGCCATCCGGGCACGGAGGAGACGGTCGTGGAGGTCTCCCTCGACGGGCCCCGCATGGAGGACCAGTTCGTCCCCCTCGCCGCGCGCTACGACTCGCCGACGAAGATGTCGTTCTCCGCGCTCCCGCAGGTCGTCGTGCACATCCATCACGCGATGGTCAACGGCGGGAACGTGCCGTGCTCGCGAATGCTGCTCGGGGCGATCGGCGCGATCGCCGCGATGTTCCGCGCCTTCGGCGTCCGGCCGCTCCCGCCGGTGGAGGGGTGGGAGCGGGCGTGAGCACGGGCGTGGCCCTTCAGAACAGCTCGATCGGCGTCTGCCGGACGCCAAGGTAGTCCTGGGGGTTCGTCCGGGTCCCGTCCATCCACGTGCGCAGGGCCTGCTCCATCTCGTAGGTCTCCCGCGCGCTCGACGAGCTGATGTCGTTCTGCTCGTCGGGGTCGGCCTTCACGTCGAAGAGCTGCTTGTTGCCGTCCTCCAGGTCGAGGATGAGCTTCTTGTCACCCGCGCGCTTCATGCGCTGGTGCACGAAGAGGCGGTAGTCGGTCTCGGCGAAGATGGCGCGATCGTCCGGCTTCCCGCGCAGGATCGGGAGGATCGAGCGGCCGTCCACGCCCGCGGGGCCGGGGATGCCGAGGGCGTCGAACACCGTGGGGAACAGGTCGATCGTGCGCACTGCGGCAGACACGTCGTTGCGACGGGCGTAGCCGGGGAACCGCACGAGGACCGGCACGTGGAGCTGGTGCTCGCAGAGGGTGGCGCCGTGGTCGAGGTAGCCGTGCTCGAGGAATTCGTCGCCGTGGTCGGCGAAGATCACGATGATCGACTTGTCGAGGAGGCTCATGGCGCGGAGCTGCGCGAGGAACGACCCGAGCCGCTCGTCGGCCATCTTGACCTTCTTGTCGTAGACGGCCTCGAGGAACGCGACGTCCTCCTTGCTCACCGCCCCGGACAGGTCCGGCGACTGGCCCGGCGACTGGATCGTGGCGAGGCCCTGCTCGCGGAGCTTCGCCTGCTCCTCGATCGAGCCGTCCATCGTGCCCTTGTAGGAGGGTACGGCGTCGCGCGGGGAGATGCCGAGCAGCGGGTGCTGGCCGTGCGAGTCGTAGCCGTGGAGGAACAGGAAGAAGCGCTTGTCGAGGTTCTTCGAGATCCAGTCGAGCGCGGGCGGGATGCTGTACTCGTACCCGGCGAACGGCTTGTCATCGAGGTAGGTCGTGAAGTCGCGCCCGAACCCGTAGGTCGCCTGCACGCCCGCGCCGCCCGTGAACCCGGCCGCGGTGTAGCCCGCGCGGATGAGGTGATCGGGGAAGGTCTCGATGCCCGGCGAGAGCGAGGTCGGCACCATCTGGTCGGCCGAGAGCATCTTCAGCTTGTTGGTGACGCCGTGCACGGACGGGTACCGCCCCGTCCAGATCGACATGTGCGACGGGAGGGTCCACGGCGCCACGGTCGTGGCGTTCGAGAACACGACGGCCTCCTCCGCGAACTGGTCCAGGTTCGGCGTGAGCCCGTCGGGGTTGCCGCCGAAGCCGGTGCGGTCGTACCGCAGCGCGTCGAGGCTGATGAAGATGACGTTCAGCCCGTCGGCGCGACTCTTCAGGTCGTAGGCGCTGTCGTCCATCGCGGCGTCGGACACGAGCGGCTTCACGGCGTCGCGCACGGAGCGCGGCCCGGTGGCCTCGCCACCGGAGGGGGTGCGGAGCAGCAGGAAGGCCACGAGCGCGATGTTCGCGAGGACGACGAACACGACGATGACGCGGAGCTGTTTCATGGCGGCGAGCGTACCCGATGACGCTCGGGGCGCCCAGGGCCCCCCTGCGCGCTCGCCCTCGCGGGCTCGGTCCGCCCCCGCTCCAGAGCGAGCGGGGGCGGGACCGCCGGGCGCGGCGCCCGGCGCGCTCCGGTCGGCCGGGCG
>JAKFCH010000309.1:0-5516 GCA_036676765.1 Deltaproteobacteria bacterium | reverse complement strand
GCGGGCGCGGGCGGCTCCGCGCCCCGACGCCGGTAGGCGGCGGACGCGCGAGCGGAGCGCGGAGCGCGACCCCGGAAGGGCCCGGCCCCGGCGCCTCGACGGGGACGCGCCCCCTACCGAGGCGAGATCAGCGGCACCATCACGAGCTCGGGCACGACGTAGCGGTCGGACTTGAGCGCCAATTCGAGCACCGACTCGGCGACCTCCTCGGGCTTCATGAAGTCGCGCGCGGGGTCGACGCTGTCGGGGAACGGGTAGTAGTCCATGGCGCGCCAGAACGGCGTGTCGATGCCGCCGGGGCACACGGTCGTGACCTTCACGTCGTACGCCGCCGCCTCGAGACGCAAGGTGCCGGTGAACCCGTTCACCGCCCACTTGGTCGCGCTGTAGACGGCCTCGTTGGGGAGGTGCAGCTTGCCCGCGATCGAGCTGATGTTCACGATGAGGCCGCTCCGCTGCGCCTTCATCACCTTGAACGCCGCGATCGAACCGTGGATGACGCCCTTGAGGTTGGTGTCGACCATCAGGTCGATGTCGTTCTCGCTGGCGGTGTCGACGGGGCCGTAGATGGCGAGCCCGGCGTTGTTGATCATCACGTCGAGCCGGTCGTACTCGGCCATGGCGGCGTCGACGAGGCGGTGGCACTCGTTGGCGCTGCGCACGTCGGTCTGGACGGCGATGGCATCCCCCAACGAGCGCGCGAGCTCGTCGATCTCGGGGGTGGTGCGCGCGGCGAGCACGAGCGACGCGCCCTCGGCGGAGAAGCGCTCCGCGAGCGCCCGACCGAGCCCACGGCCCGCACCGGTGATGCAGACGACCTTGCCTTGGAGGCGCTTCTTCATGGGGGCTCCGGGTTCAGAGGGGCGGCGGTTCAGGCGAGCTCGAGCGTGGCGGCGACGGCCTTCTCGATGCCGGCGGCAACGTCGGCGATCCGCGCCTCACCGTACATGTAGGCGGGCGCGGTGACGATGCGGCGCTCGCGATCGACGTGCAGCTCGGTGACCGGGCACGCGACGTGCGCGCCGCCCATGGCCTCGATCGCGGCGGCGGTGCCGGCGTCGTCGCCGATGGTGACGGCGCCCTCGCGGAGCGCGGCCACGACCACGGCCGGCGCGATGCACACGGCGCCGATGGGTTTTCCGGCGGCGCGGAACGCGCGGAGGACGCGGACGAGGTCGGGATCCACGGTGGCGGCGGGGCCGTCGAACGCGACGGTCGAGAGGTTCTTGGCGGCGCCGAACCCGCCGGGGAGAAAGACGGCGTCGAAGTCCTCGGCCCGGATGGTCGAGAGCGGGACGATGCGCCCGCGCGCGAGGCGGGCGGCCTCGTGGAGCACGTTGCGCGACTCGTCGGTGGGGGTGCCGGTGAGGTGGTCGACGACGTGGTGCTGCGGCTTGTCGGGGGCGGCGCACTGGACGGCGGCGCCCGCGCGGTCGAGCGCGAGCAGGGTCAGGACGGCCTCGTGGATCTCGGCGCCGTCGAGGTAGCCACACCCGGAGAGGACGACGGCGACACGCTTCTGGGACATGGGAGCTCCGGGCGGGGGAATGTATGCCGGCGAGGGTCGGGGGCCAGGGGGATCCGGGCGAGGGCAGCCGGCCGCGCGGACGCGGCCGCTGCGGAGCGGGGTCGGGGAGCGGGCGTTGACGGCTCGGAGGGGGTGGGGTTGGGGCTGGTGTCAGGCTGGGGTGGGGTTGGGAGGCGACCGGACAAAGGTCGCGCGCTGAAGTCGAGAGTCCGAGAATTGTCCGGTTCCAGCGCGCGGAAAAGTGCCACGAAGGCGCCCGGCCGGACACTGAACGCCCGATCACGATAAAGACCATAAAACCCGTTGTCGCGGCGCCACCGGTGCGAAGCTTCGCCCGCATGCTCGGCTTCCAGGTCATCCTTCGCCTCACGGACGGTCGCCCGATCGCGCCGTCCGTTCCCGCACGCAGGGCGCTCGCGCGCGTGGTCCGTGACGCACCGCCGTGCCCGACCCTGGAGTCCGCCATCCGCGGCCAGATCTCCCTGCGTCGCGCCCTTGCGCCTCGGCTCCCCGATTCCCCGAACCCCCCGGGTTAAGCCCTCCCGATGCCTGCCCCCCTCACCGCCGTGGTCCTCGCCGCCGGCCTCGGCACGCGCATGCGGTCGCCGCTCGCGAAGGTGCTCCACCCCCTGCTCGGCCGCCCCATGGTGGGCTGGGTCGTCCACGCCCTCCAGGCGCTCGGCGCCGACGTGATCGTGGTCGTCAACCACCAGGAGGAGGCCGTCCGTGCCGCCCTCCCCGGGGTCCGCTTCGTGCGGCAGTCGATCCCCCTCGGCACGGGCGATGCCCTGCGTGCCGCCCTGCCGCTCCTTCCCACGGAGGGGCCGGTGCTCGTCACCGCGGGGGATACGCCGCTGGTCACCGCGGAGGCCCTGCGCCGCGTCGTGGCCGCCCACACCGGTCAGGTCACGGTCGCGAGCTTCGAGGTGGCGGACCCGACGGGGTACGGGCGGATGGTGCGGTCGTCCCCCGGTGAGGGCGCCGACGTACGGATCGTCGAGCAGTCGGAGTGCACCGCGGAGCAGGCCGCGATCCGCGAGGTGAACAGCGGCGTGTACGTCTTCGACGCCGCGTACCTGCGCCAGCAGCTCCCCGACCTGGAGCCGCACCCCCCGAAGGGGGAATTCTACCTCACCGACCTCGTGAAGGGCCCCGCCACCGTCGTGAGCGGACTCGACGCCGCCTTGTTCGCCGGGGTGAACGACCGCGCGGCACTGGCCGACGCGCGCGCCGTGCTGCGGCGGCGGATCAACCGCGCCTGGGCGTTGGCCGGCGTTGACTTCGCGGATCTCGACGGCGCCATCGTGGAGGCGGGCGTCACCTTGCACCCCGACGCCCACGTGGGCCTCGGCACCGTGCTCGCCGGGAAGTCGGACATCGCCGGGATGGTCGGCCCCCACTGCATCGTCAACGACACGACGATCGCGGCGGGCGCGGTCCTCCACGCCAACTCCGTCGCGGTGGGCGCCGTGCTCCACGCCGGCGCGCAAGCCGGGCCGTTCGCGCGGCTCCGCCCCGGCGCGGTGCTGGAAGAGAACGCCCACGTCGGGAACTACGTCGAGGTGAAGAACGCGACGGTGCGCCGCGGCGCCAAGGCCAACCACCTGACCTACCTGGGGGATGCCGACATCGGCGAGGGCGCCAACGTGGGCGCGGGCACGATCACCTGCAACTACGACGGCTTCTCGAAGAACCGCACGTTCATCGGGGCGCGCGCGTTCATCGGCTCGAACACGGCGCTCGTGGCGCCCGTGTCGATCGGAGCGGGCGCGATCGTGGGGGCGGGGTCGACGATCACGGAGGACGTGCCGGACGACGCCGTGGCGCTCACCCGTGCCCCGCAGAAGGTGGTCCAGAACCTCGCCGAGAAGCTCCGGCTCCGCTACCGCGCCCGCAAGGAGGCCGAGAAGTGACCGTGCTCGCCTCGGAGCTCCTCGACGGGCTCAACCCCGAGCAGAAGCGCGCCGCGGAGACCATCCACGGCCCGCTGCTCATCCTCGCCGGCGCAGGCTCCGGCAAGACGCGGGTGTTGACCCGTCGGATCGCATGGCTGCTCCAGAACGGGGTCCGCCCGTGGAACATCCTGGCGGTCACCTTCACGAACAAGGCCGCCGGCGAGATGAAGGAGCGCGTCGCGCACCTCGTCGGGCCCGACGCCAAGGACATCTGGGTCAGCACGTTCCACTCGACGTGCGTGCGCATCCTCCGTCGTGACATCGAGCCGCTCGGGTACCAACGTGGCTTCGTCATCTACGACGACGACGACCAGACCCGCGTGCTCAAGCAGATCCTCGCGGACCTCAAGCTGGATCCGAAGCGCAACCCGCCGTCGATGTACCGGCAGCTCATCGACCGCGCGAAGAACGCGATGAAGGCGCCCGAGCAGGCGGACCGCGCCGACCACTTCCCCAAGGTGTACCGCATGTACGTCGAGCGGATGAAGGCGGCGTCCGCGCTCGACTTCAACGATCTCGTCAACAAGGTGGTCGAGCTCTGGGAGAAGCACCCCGACATCCTCGACCGGTGGCGGCACAAGTTCCGCTACGTGCTGGTGGACGAGTACCAGGACACCAACCCCGCGCAGTACGCGCTGGTCAAGCTCCTGTGCGACCACGGCGAGCGCAACCTCGCCGTGGTGGGAGACGACGATCAGTCCATCTACAGCTTCCGCGGCGCCGATATCCAGAACATCCTCGACTTCGAGAAGGACTTTCCGAGCGCCACGGTGGTCCGCCTGGAGCAGAACTACCGCTCGACCCAGACCATCCTCGACGCCGCGTCCGCCCTGGTGAAGCGCAACACCCAGCGCAAGGACAAGACCCTCTGGACCGACGCCGATCGGGGCAGCCCGATCCGGGTGATCCGCGCGGAGGACGAGGCCGAGGAGGCCGCGCGGGTGGTCGGCGAGATCCGTCGGCACCTGTCCGGCGGGCGGCGCCCCGCCGACATCGCGATCATCTACCGCACCAACGCGCAGAGCCGGCCGTTCGAGCAGGCGCTGATGCAGGCGAAGATCCCCCATGTCCTCGTGGGCGGCAAGAAATTCTACGAGCGGCGCGAGGTACGCGATCTCGTGTCCTACCTGAAGCTCGTGGTGAACCCCGCGGACGACGTGGCGTTCGCGCGCGTGATCAACACCCCGACGCGCGGGCTCGGTGACAAGGCGGTGCAGCAGATCGCCGACGAGGCCAACCGTCTCGGCGTGCCGATGCGGCAGGCCGCGCGCAACCTCGCGCAGTCCGGCGGTCGCGTCGGCAACGCGCTCGCCGGGTTCTCGATGATGATGGACAACTTCGAGCGCCTCGCGCTCCTGGTGCCGCCCGGCGAGCTCGTCGCGTTCATCGCCGACAAGACCGGGTACAAGGCCGAGCTCGAGGCGGAGAAGACGGACGAGGCCCAGGGCCGTCTCGAGAACATCGAGGCGCTCTCGCAGGCCGTCGCGGAGGACGCGGACCTCGGGATGGATCCCCTCCCCGAAGGCGGCGGAGCGCCAGCCCCGAGCAGCACGATCATGCCGATGGACAAGCTCCGCGCGTTCCTCGACCGCGTGTCGCTCGCGGGCCAGGCGGACGAGCTGCCGGACGAGGGCGCCGGCGCCGTCACGCTCCTGACGGCCCACCTCGCGAAGGGCCTGGAGTACCCGGTCGTCTTCGTGGTCGGCCTCGTCGAGAAGTGTTTCCCCCACGCGCGCGCCGAGCTCGACGAGGAGATCGAGGAGGAGCGGCGCCTGGCCTACGTGGCGATCACCCGCGCGCGGGAGCAGCTCACGCTGACGATGCCCGGGCGCCGGTTGTTCCGGCCGCCGGCCGGCTCCGGGCAACACGAGGCGCGCTGGATGCCGACGTTGCCCTCGCGCTTCATCGACGAGCTCCCCCGCACCGCGCTCTCCGGTGACATCCCCGCCTCGCGCGCGGACCGTGGCTACGGGGCCGACACCAGCTCGCTCTCGGCGCCGACCCGGCCCTCCGGCATCGCGTCGTGGGCCCGC
>JAKFCH010000308.1:0-42635 GCA_036676765.1 Deltaproteobacteria bacterium | reverse complement strand
CGTCGCCTCCGGCGCCGGGGCGCGGAGCCGCCCGCGCCTGCGCGGGCGCCCTGCAGGCCCCTCGCGCGGGGCGGTTGGCACCATCCGGGGTGTGGGCGCCCTGGGGCGCGCGCCCGGGCGCCTCGGTCCCCTCGAGGCGCGCCCGCCCCCACGCAAGAAGCCCCCACCGGGCGCGGTCGGCATCGGGCGCCGGGAGGCGGCCGATGCCGGGGACCGCGCCCTGCGTCGGTCGCTCGGACCCCCTCGGGATAAGCCCCTGCATGCCCTCGTATTTCCTCCTCGACGGCGTCCCCTGCCCCGACGGCCGCGGCGCCCTCCCGCTCGACGATCCGGGCCTGACCCTCGGGCTCGGAGTGTTCGAGACGTTGCGGACCTACGGCCGGCGCCCGTTCGGCGTGGACACCCACCTCGCGCGGCTCGCGTCGAGCGCCCGCTTCTGTGGCATCGCCTGGAGCGCGTCGATCGAGGCCTCCGTGCGGGCGGAGCTCACGACGGTGGCGGACGCGATCCCGGGCGAGAGCAAGCTCCACGTGCTCCTCACCGGCGGCGGCCACCGCGTGGTGAAGGGCGAGGATCTCGACATGTCGCGCGCGGGCGCGCCGGTGCGCGTCGTGACGCGCCCATGGGCGCCCTCCCCGTGGTTGCCCGGTCGGGTGAAGCACACGAGTCGCATGGCGTGGGTGCTCGCCGCGCGACATGCCGGCGTTGACGAGGTGATCTGGACCGCGCCCGACGGCGTGTGGACCGAGGCGAACCGCAGCAACGTGTTCGTCGTGCGCGGGGGCGCGTTCTGCACGCCGCCCGACGACGGCCGCATCCTCCAGGGCGTCACCCGCGACGCGCTGCTCGCGGCGGCCCGCGCCATCGGGATCGCCGTGCGCGAGGACCCCGTCCCCGCCGGCCCGTGCGACGAGCTCTACCTGGCCTCCACCCTCAAGGAGCTCGCGCCCGTCGTGGAGATCGACGGGTACCCGGGGCCCGGGGGCGGACCCATCGGCGCGGCGGTGCTCGCCGAGTTCCGTCGGCGCGCGAGCGTGCTCGCCACCGCGTGATCTCCGCGGCCTACCGGGGGATCTTCGGCCGGACCTGCTCCTCGGTCTGCCCGGGCGGCACGGTGAGCCCGCGCGTGTAGGTGCAGCCGTTCTCGACGAGCGTGCCGTCGACGGTGGAGATGACCTCGGTGGGGTGCGGCGATCCGGCGGCGGTGGGCGCGCCGATCTCGCGGAGGAGCAGCTTGTTGCCCTCCTGCTTCCAGATGCCGGCGAAGCCGACGATCCCCGACCACATGCACTGCGCGTCGGGCGGGCACGGCGAGACGAGGTCGATCCCGGCGTAGTCGCCCTCCTTCTCGAACCGGAGGTTGCGCGCGTAGGCACGCCCCTCGCACCCGGGGCTCGTCCAGTCGCCGAGGAAGGCGACGC
The DNA here is from genome assembly GCA_036676765.1 of Deltaproteobacteria bacterium. Taxonomy (GTDB): domain Bacteria; phylum Myxococcota_A; class UBA796; order UBA796; family SXON01; genus CAJBVW01. Next base: position 41,214 of record JAKFCH010000308.1, on the reverse strand, counting down.
CGGGCACATCGCCGAGGAGGGTGGGGACGGTCGGGGCGCCGGGGGGCACGGCGGGAACGGCGGGGACGGGCGAGGCGGCGGTCACCGGGGTGCCGCTCACCGAGGAGGGGGGCGCGGGGTCGGTCGCGCAGGCGAGGGCGAACAGGAGCAGCGTCATTGCACCCCCGCTATCCACCCCCGCCCCCCTCGGCACCGGGGGGGGTCGGATCGGGCATGGGCACTTCGATCGGGGGCGCCTCGGGCGGAGCGGACGGGCCCTCGAACAGCAGCGGCTTCACCACGGCGCCCGGGGGCGGCGGCAGGACGAAGGCGGAGTCGGGCGGCGCGGCGGGCTTCCACTCGTCGAACTCGAGGGTGGCCACGATCCCCTGTTGAGGGAGCTGGGCGACGAGCCGCTCGGGCCACTCCCCGCCCTCGACCCGCGCGTCGAGCAAGGCGGCGCCGGCCTCGTCGGCCAGGGCGAGGGCAACGAGGTGGGCGGTGCGGGGGTCGAGCGCCACATCGACGTGGCTCTGGCCGGGCCCGATCCAGCGGTAGTCCGGCACGCTCTCGCGCCGCACGAGATCGGGCGCGCCGAGCGCGGGCAGGCGCCCGAGGAGGAGCGAGGCGAGCGCCTCCAGGCCGGCCGTGCCGCCCGTGTAGGCCGCGATGGTCTCGTCGGCCTTGCTCGCGACGTGGATCTCGTTCTTGCCGGCGAGCCACGTGGTCAGCGCCGTGCCGTCACTCACGATCACGACCTGCGGCGGGCCGATGGGGCCGCGCACCTCGATGCGGAACCGGTCGGGGGGCACGACCACGAGCCCCCCCTTCGCGTTCACGCGTTGCTCGGGCAGCTCCACCTTCAGATCGAAGGTCGCGGACGCCGGGGCGGGCGCGGGTTCGGCGCGCGCGCGGGCCAGGAGCGCGCCGGCGTCGACGGGCCCCAGCGGCTCGGGCGGCTCCACGGGCTTCGGCGGACAGCCGGCGATGCCCAGGGCGAGCGGGAGCAGGGCGAGCGGGAGCAGGGCGATGCGCCTGTCGTGGCGGTTCATGGGCGGATGCGCTCCTCGAGTTCGGTGGCCTGGGCGTCGCGACCTACCGCGCGGTAGGCCTCGGCGAGCGAGGCGAGCAGGGCGGGATCGTCGGCGCCGTATCGGCAGGCCTCCTCCCACGCCTCGACGGCGCGGAGGGGCTGCTCGAGGGCGTACTCGACGTGCCCGAGCGCCGCGAGCAGCTCGGCGTCGGCCGGCTGGCGCTCCAACGCGGCCAGGATCCAGCCCCGCACCTGGCGGAGGCGGTCGGCCGGGCCGTCGAGCGCGACGGTCCGCGCGTACCACCGCACCGCGCGGGCATCGGCGGGATCGAGCCGAATTGCCTCGCGCATGGCGAGCAGCGCCGCGTCGGCCTGGTGGGCCACCTCCTGCGCGAGCCCCAGCTCGGCGCGGAGGGCGGCGTTGCGCGGGAACCGATCGACGCCCCGCGTGAGCCAGTCCGCGGCCTCCTCGCCACGCCCCGCCTCGCGCAGGAGGGCCCCTCCGACGACCCAGCTCTCGGGCTGCTCGAGCCCGGCGGCCCGGAGCGCGGCCAGGGCGCCCTCGATGTCGCCGAGGCCCGCCAACGAGCGGGCGCGGGTGCGGGCGCGGGCTTCGGGATCGAGCATGGCCATGCGGTCGACCGCGGCGAGCATGGCCTCGCGGTCGCCCTCGGCGGCGCCGACCGCCACGAGCGCGCCGAGGAGCACGTAGTCGTCCGGGAGCGCGACGAGCGCCTCGTCGAGCAGCGCGCGGGCGTCGGACGCGCGCCCGACGTCGACGAGGAGCCGCGCCCGGAGCGCGAAGGCCTCGGCGCGGTTGGCACCGGCGCGGGGCACCTCGATGCCCCGGAGGGCCTCCCCGCTCCGACCGGCCGCGCGCAACAGGCGGGCGCGGTGGTAGGCGGCGTCGGCGAGGGGGGGCTCGCAGGCCACGGCGGCGTCGAGGGCGGCGCTCGCGTCCGCGTGGCGGCCGAGCGCGCTGTAGGCATCGGCCAACCAGAGCTTCACCTGCGCCTCGCGCCCGCCGAGCAGCTGGTCGAGCGCCTGGAGCGCGTCGGCGGCGCGGACCTGGTCCCGCGCGGTGGCGGCGAGGTGGTAGGTGCGCAGGAGCACGTCCGTGTCGCGCGGCACGAGGCGGTGGAGCACCGCGAGGCGCGCGAGCCCCTGGCGATAGAGCCCGCTCCCGGTCACGGCGGTGAGGTACTCGTCGAGCAGCCGCGCGTCGCCCGGCGAGCGGACGAGGGCCTCGCCGAGGTCGGCCACCGCGCCGGGCAGATCGCCCACGAGCAGGCGGAGGCGGCCCCGCTCCCGGAGCGGCTCGAGGTCGGTGACCGGCAGCGCGGACCAGGACCGCACCGTGGTCGCCGCGAGCGGATCCTTCCGCGCGACCAGCAGGCGGCAGAGGGGCCCGAAGGCCTCGGTGCCGGCGCCGTTGTCGACGGCGTCTCCATACGCGTCGACGGCGAGGCGCAAGTCACCCGTGCGCTCCGCGAGCGCGCCGAGGCGCGTCGAGGTCTCCGGCAGGTCGGGCCCGAGCCGGACGGCCTCCTGTACGCGACGCCGCTCCTCGGCCTCCTCGCCCGCGCCCTCCGCCACCTCGGCGAGGGAGAGCCAGATCCACGGCGAGGCGGGATCGTGGAGCAGCGCCGTCTGGAACGCGGCTTCAGCGGCGGTCCAGTCCCCCTCTTCGAGCGCGAGCCGGCCGAGGAGGTAGTGATACCGCGCGCGCGCCGGCACGCCGCTCGCCACCGCATGCGTGACCGGCACCGGAGGCGGCGCGACGCGCGAGAGCACGCCGCCGCAGCCCAACAGGGTCGCTACAATCCACGCGCCCACAGGATCTCCGCCGCGCGGCCGACCGGCCAGCGCCCCGCCACCACACACGAGGCAAAGGCCATCGTCACCGGGATCGCCGCCAGCACCCCGAAGGTGCCTCCGCCCCGGAGGAACAACCACACGCCCACCGCTTCGAGCGTAAGCACGAGGAAGACGAGCACCAGGGCCACGACCATGAAGAACACGGCCGCGGGGCTCGATGCCGCGCGCGCGGCGGTGTCGGCCCGGAAGTCCGGCCAGAGCGCGCCCATCGCGAGGGCGAGCCCGGAGATCCCGTAGGCGAGGAACAGGGTGGTGACGGCCTCCAGGGCGAGCAGCGCGGGCGGCGCCTCGAGGAGCAGGCCGCTCCCGACGACCACCACGAGGCCCACGACGATCATCGGGATGAGCCCCAGCACGGCCTTCGCGCGCAACATCGTGGCTGGCTCGATGGGCGCGCCGCGGATGAGCCACCATGCGCGGCCCTCGCGGCTCACCGCGGTGAACTGGAACCGCGCGGCGATGGCCGCCATCACGAACCCGCCCATCCCGAGGTTCAGGAAGGCGACCGCCTGCTTCATCGCCTGGAGGACCGCTCCCTGGAACGCGCTCATCGGCAGCGACTGTACGCTCACGAGGTAGATGGCGCACACGCCCATCAGCAGGAACACCTGCGACCACTGCGAGGGATCACGGGCGAAGATGCGGAATTCCTTCCCCGCCATCGCCCGCCACGCCGGGGGGAGCGGCCGCACGATCCAATCGAAGCCGGGCGAACGGTAGAAGCGCGCGGCGCGGGCCTCCTGCGCGCGGGACCAGCCGGTGTCGAAGCCCCACGCGACGATCCAGCGCGCGATCGCGGCGCCCGCGAGCGCGCCGGTGACCAGCAACCCGGCCTCGAGCCACGGGAACGGGCTGTAGAGCAGGGTGGCCGCGAGGACCTCGCTCGCCCAGCGCGGCGGGAACAGGGTCGGCGCGGGGAGCTGGAGCTCGGAGAGGTAGGCCGCGAGGGACTCGAACTCCTGGGCGTTCACCAGCCGCTCCGGCCGGAGCGATCGCATCGCCACGAACAGGCCGGCCACGAGCACGATCCCGAGCAGCACCATCAGCTCGCGGGTGCGCTTTGCCGAGAACAGGTTGACCAGCACCGTGGCGATGGAGATGCCGATGTTCGTCGCGATCGAGAGCAGCGCGGGAATCGCGACGAGGAGCGCGAGGTAGTAGCTGACGCCGGCGTCCATGCGGAAGCCGTAGGCCAGGAACACCGGCAGCCCGAACAGCGCCATCATCCAGCTCGACTGCGCGAGCGTGTCGACGAAGCGCCCGTAGTGGAACGTCGTGCGGCTCACCGGCAAGGCCAGGACGAGCTCGAGATCGTCCGACAGGAAGTAGGTCGAGAGCGCCGTGATGACATTCGAGAACGTCAGCATCACGAACAGGCTCGCCAGCAGCATCTCGAGGAGCTTCCGGGCGAGGAACGGGCCGAAGCCCTCGACGACCCAGAACTGGCCGACGAGGAAGTACATCATCGCGAACAGGCCGAGCCAGAAGCCGAGCCCGATCACGGCGAGGCCGGCGTAGAGCCCGCGGCGCTCCGTCCGGATCAGCGTGTTTCGCAGGCCCGTCCAACGCGGCGACAGAAGCGTCGCGAGGACCCTCAACTACCGACCACCCCGGCTCGGATCGTCCGACGGCGCCTTCCAGGCCGAGCCGTTCTCGTCGCGCCCGCGCTCGACCGTGGCGCGGATGTACGCGCGGAGCAGGGCGTTGCGCTGCGCGCCGCCGAGCAGCACCCGGAGGTCCTCGTAGAGCTGGGGATCCCGCACGAGGAGCCCCGCGGTGCCCTCCCCGGCGTTGACCGCGTCGGTGATGCCGCGCAGCGACACCGCGGCGGCCTCGAGCTCCTTCACGATCTTGGCGCCCTCGGGATCGTAGATCAACGAGTGCGCCATCGAGTCCTGCGTGCGCACGTCGGTGATCAGCCCTTCCACGGCCGCCACGGCGTCCGAGATCCGGGTGGTGAGCGCCGCGCCGTCCTTGCCGTAGAGCAGGGAGGTCACGAGGCCCTCGCCGGTCTTGACCTGGTGGGTGATGCCGCGCACGTCGGCCGTGATGGCGTCGACGTTCGAGAGGATCGAGTTGACCTTGGCCGCCGCCGCCTTGTCGTAGACGAGCGTGTGGACGATGCCCTTGCCCTCCTTCGCGTCGGCGAGGATGAGCCCGATGTTCTCGATGCTCTTGGCGATCTCGGCCTTGGCCGCGGCGTCGTCACTGCCGAGCATCAGGTCGACCTTGCGGGAGATGCTCGAGGCGTTCGCGACGATCTCGGTGGCCTTGTCGGCGTAGGACAACATGTCTAGCGCGGCGACGCCCTTGATGTGGGCCTCGTCGGGGAGGACCTCCTGATCCACCGAGCCGACCGTGAGGCTGACGTACATGTCACCCAGCACGCCGATCTGTTGGATCGTGGCCACGGAGTCCTGGCGGATGCGCGTCTTGTACTCCTCCCGGACGCGGAGATCGACCTCGATCTCCTTGACGTTCTCGTCGGTGGAGAACTCGACCCGCGACACCTCTCCCACGTCCATGCCGGCGAGGCGGACGACGGCGCCCACCTTCATGCCCTTCACGTCCTGGTAGCTCGTGTGGAGCAGGTAGTTCCTGGCGAAGATGTCCTCGCCCCCTCCGAGGATGAAGGAGGCGGCGACGATGAGGGCGAGGAAGATCAGGACGAACAGGCCGACCTTGATTTCCTGGGAGAGGTTGCGTTCCACGGCGGCAGCATAGCCCGCGATCAGCGCAGGGCGACCTCGATGGCCTCGTCTCCCCGGGTGGCGCAGACGCGGACGTGGCCGCCGCCGACGACGAAAGCTCCCGGTTCGACCGACCAACCCCCGCCGTGCTTCCGGTCGAGCACGCGCTTCAGACGCCTGGCGCGCCAGGTGTAGGAGCGCGGGTCGTAGGCCTCGAGCGTCGCGGGCGCGCCGGTGCGCAGATCGTACGTGACGCAGCGCGTGACGATCTCCCGCTCCGGGCAGCACGCCCACTCGGTCAGCCGCACCGACAGGTACGGCCCGTCCTCCCCGAGCACGTCCACCATCCGGGCGGCCTCGAACGGGGCGCGACACCAGCTCTCTCCGTCGGGGGGCGCCGCGGACCACAAGGCCTTGCCGTCGTAGTAGAGCGACTCCGCCTCCCACGCACACCACACGCCCTCGGGCGTCATGTCCTCCTTGCGGACGTAGGTCACCTCCCAGCGTGCCGCGGGCGGCGGGTGGGGGTCGGTGTGGACGAAGGGCGCGAGGAGCCAGAGCACGGAGGACCTCGTAGCCGGGCCGGGCGACAGCGCGGACAGGCTACGGAGCCGCGCGTAACCGCTCGGCAAGATCGTCCACCACGCGAAGCGTGAGGCCCCACACGAACGTGCCGTCGAGACGCATGCAGGGGAGGTCCCTCTCGACGCCGTAGCCGCGGTAGGTGAAGGTCTCCCGGCCCTCGTTCGACAGGATCCGCGGCAGCGCGAGGTGATGCACGGCGGCGACCTCCACGCTCGTCGTGAACGGAGGCCACGCGTCGACCGCGTAGACGTAGGGGTGGATCCCGAAGTCCCGCCGGGGAAGCCGGACCGGGGAGACCATGGGCGGGAGCGCGCCGATGAACCGGGCGCCCGCGAGATCGAGGCCGACCTCCTCCAGGGTCTCCCGCTCGGCGGTGGCCCGGGGATGGAGGTCGTGGGGCTCGGCGCGCCCGCCGGGGAACGCCATGTCGCCGCTCCACGGATCGCCCGCGCGTTCGGCGCGGCGGATGAACAGGAGCTCGTCGTGCGGGCCGACCACGAGCGCGATGGCGGCGCGGGAGCGGAGCGGTTCGGGATCCGGGTAGGAGGACGGGAGGATCAGGCGGGAGAGGCGCGACACCCTGACGACGTAGCGCGATCCATGCTAGGTAGCCGCGCCCCGCGAGCAACCTTCGAGGCGGGCCACGCTGCGGAGGAGTCCGCGAAAGGAGCCCGGTGGCAGACGGCCTCGACATCGACCTTCGCAAGGACCTCCCCAAGGAGCAGCCCCCCGACAACCGGTCCTTCCTCCGGCGGGTGTTCGACTGGTTCGTGGACCTCGTGCGGTCCTGGGGCCCGGCGATCCTCATCGTCCTGGTCATCCGCTCCATCCTGGTCGAACCCTTCCAGATCCCGTCGGGATCGATGGTGCCGACCCTCGCCATCGGCGACTTCATCCTCGTCTCCAAGCTCGCCTACGGCCTGCGGGTGCCGTTCACCCAGGTGGAGATCGTGCCCCGCGGCGAGCCCGAGCGGGGGGACGTGGTGGTGTTCATCCACCCGCCCACCCAGAGCCCCGACGAGCTCTGCTGGCTCAAGCGCATCCCCGTGGTGCTCTCCTTCGGCGCGCTCCCCGGCCCCAAGGAGCCCTGCGACATCGACTACATCAAGCGCGTGGTCGGCCTCCCAGGGGACACCGTGGAGGTGAGGGACGACGTCGTGTTCATCAACGGCGTCGAGCAGTCGCGCACCTTCCAGGCCGGGTACAGCTACACCGACCAGTTCTGCCGCACCGACGACATGCGCATGTTCGAAGAGGTGATCGACGGCAAGCCGCATCCGGTGCTGCAGAGCACCACCTACGCCCAACGCATGGCCGACTGGGGGCCGAAGACCGTGCCCGAGGGCGAGTACTTCATGATGGGCGACAACCGCGACAACTCCGCCGACAGCCGGGTGTGGGGGTTCGTCCCGCGGGAGAACATCAAGGGGCGGGCGATGTTCGTCTGGTTGTCCTTCAACGGGTGTGAGGGCACCATCCGCGCGCTCGGCAGCATTCGCACCGAGCGCATCGGGACCGTCCTCCACTGAGCCGCGCCGCCGCGTTCGCGCGTTATCGGGGAGCCGTGCGCCTGCTCGTCGCCCTCGAGGCCCTCTTCGTGACGAGCTTCCTCGCGGTCGCGGCGCTCGCCCTGCTCGACGCCGAGCCTCCCCTCCCCCCGATCGACGCCGCCGCGCTGTCCGTCGGCCCCACGGAGGAGCGCTGGCAGGGCATCTTCGTGCAGGACACCCACGTCGGCTACGCCGTCACGCGCGAGGCGGCCACGGCCGACGGCGGGCGCGTGTACTCGGGCCAGTCGGTGTTCCGAATCGCCGCGCTAGGCGCCTCCCAGCAGATCGCCACGGCCGGCACGGCCGTCACCGGTCCCGACGGGAAGCTCCGCACGTTCGACTTCCTGCTCTCCGCGCCGACGAAGCTCACCGGGCGGGGCGACGTGCGCGACGGCAGCATCCACGTCGAGATCGCCCAGGACGGCGAGGTCCGCACCATCGACGTCCCCGTGCGGGAGGCCCCGGTGCTCTCGATCACGCTCGCGTCCCAGTTCCGCGGGCGGACCCTCGCGCCGGGTACGAGCTTCACCGTCCCCTACTTCGACCCCATCACGATGACGAACGCGGACGCGACGCTCACTGTCGAGTCCTCCGAGATGCTTCCCAACGGCGAGGCCGCGTACTGGGTGCGCACCCGCTTCGGCGGCATGGAGGCCCGCCGCCTCGTCGACGCCGCCGGCGACACGCTGCGCGAGGAGTCGGCCATGGGCCTGCGCACCGAGCGCATGACCCGCGACCAGGCGATGGCGGTCGACGGGGGCGATCCCCCCGATCTGGTCGCGCTGTCCGCGGCTGAGCTCACGGGCACGCTGCGCAACGCCCGCGACACCAAGGTGGTGAAGCTGCGGATCGCCGGCGTCGAGCCGGAGCGCATCCCGTCGGAGCCCCCGTTGCAGAGCCGGGAGGGGGATGTCGTCACCATCTCCGTGCCGCTACTCCAGGAGCTCCCCCGCCTCCCGCTCGCCGCCGCCGGCACCCACCCCGACCTCGCCCCTACGCTCTCGATCCCGTCCGCGCACCCCGAGATCGTGCGCCGCGCCCAGGAGGTCGTGGGGGATGCCACGGACCGCCTCGAGGCCGCCCGCCGCATCCACGATTTCGTGTTCGACTACCTCGAGAAGGTGCCCACCATCGGCGTTCCCGACGGGCTCACCGTGCTCCGCAGCGGCCGCGGGGACTGCAACGAGCACACCGCCCTGTTCGTCTCGCTCGCGCGCGCCGCCGGGATCCCCGCCCGCATCGCCGCCGGGCTCGTCTACAGCGACCGGCTCGGGAACGCCTTCTACTACCACGCGTGGCCCGAGGTCGAGCTCGGCGGGCCGACCGGCTGGGTGCCCGTGGATCCCACGTTCGGCGAGTTCCCGGCCGACGCGACCCACCTGAAGGTGGTCACCGGTGACCTCGATCAGCAGGTGCAGATCATGGGGCTGATGGGCCGCATCCGCCTCGAGCTCGTCGAGGCCCGGTAGGCGCCCTCAGCCGTTCTGCGCCTTGCGCCGGGGAACGATGTCCTTCCAGAGGAGGCGCTTCAGGTTCTCGGCGGTGGGCCGCGCGTTGAGCAGCTCGATCCAGCCGGGCTCCTCGTCCTCGCCGCGGGGCGGCGTCGGGATGAGGGGGCGGTCCTTCGTGAGGAAGGTCCGCACGTCGTCCGAGCTCACCGCCCGGGCGCGCGCGAGGAGGCTCAGGGTGGGCGGGGCCACCGCGCGCGGCCGGTGCCGGCGGTTCAGCTCGTTCCACACCACCGCCTCGATGCCGACGGGCTCGAGGGCGGTCTCGCTCCACATGTCCACGCCGTGCCGCTCGGAGAGCGCCTGGCGTTGCGCCGGCGTCTTCCGGGTGTCGGCGGGGCCATGGACGAGGATGAACACGTCCGGGCCGACCTTGGCGCGGAGGGCCTGCCCGGTGACCAGCCCGTTGTCGTCCACCTGCCGGAGCGTCGCGACGATGGCGTGGGGAGGCGTGGCCTCGCACGTGGCCAACGTCTCGGCGAGCGTGCCACAACCGAGGACGTCGTACCGGAGCTGGAGCACGTGTGTCGCGCGATCCCGGCGGAGCTTCACCGGATCGAGGAGGAGAACACTGAAGCGAGAGCCAGCTGACATCCGTGTCACCCAATGTACTTGCAGCTAATACCATCCGCGCTGCCTCGCCCAGCTTACACCCTACCGTCATCCGGGGGGGCCCCGGGGCGGCAACGGCGGTCCCACGCCCTCCAGTGCATCGCCGCGTTCGCGTCCACGCCGGTGCGCGTTAGGGAGCACCCCGATGATCCGCGCCCGACAGATCGAAAAGCGCTACGGTTCGTTCCAGGCGGTGTGGCCCCTCGACCTCGAGGTACGCCCCGGCGAGGTGTTCGGGTTCCTCGGCCTCAACGGCGCGGGCAAGACCACCACCCTCCGCATGCTCGGCGGCGTGCTGCCGCCCACGGGGGGTGACATCACGATCGACGGCATCTCCCTGTCGAAGAACCCAGTCGAGGCCCGCCGGCGGATGAGCTTCATCCCGGATCGGCCCTACCTCTACGACAAGCTCACCGCGCGCGAGTTCATGCGCTTCCTCGCCGAGATCTACAGCATGCCGTCCGCCGGCCTCGTCGACCGGATCGACGCCCGGCTCGACGAGCAGCTCCTGCTCGATCAGGGGGATGCCCTCGTGGAGAGCTTCTCCCACGGCATGAAGCAGCGGCTCACCCTCGCGGGGGCCCTGCTCACCGAGCCGCGCCTCCTCATCGTGGACGAGCCGATGGTCGGCCTCGACCCGCGGGGGGCGCGGCAGATCAAGAAGGTGTTCCGCGCGCTCGCATCGGAGGGCCGTACCGTGTTCCTGTCCACCCACACGATGGAGGACGCCGCGGAGGTCTGCGATCGCCTCGCCATCGTCCACAAGGGGCGCATCGCCGTGCTGGGCACCGTCGCCGAGATCGTCGCGCCGGGCGAACGCCTGGAAGATCTGTTCCTCCGCGTCACGGGGGCCGCGTGACCCAGGCGACCGTCCGCCGGATCGGCCTCCCCCTCGCCCTCCTCGCCCTGCCCCTCCTCGGCGGCGCGGGCTGCATGCCGTCGAGCCATCGCGTCGCAAAACGGCTCGAGGGCCGCTACACCGTCCCTTCGCCGGGCGCGGGCTGGGCGCCCGTCACCCCCGGCGGCGCCGACCGCGCCTGGTACAACCACGCGTTGCAGGCCACCATCTTCGCCGACTCCAACTGCGGGCCCCGCTACAGCGAGTCCCGTACGGAGGACCTCGCGACCGAGCTCACGGCCGGTATGCGGGAGGTCACCACCACCCGGGACGAGTACCGCGAATTCGGGGGCCGTGAAGGCGTGCTGCGCGTCCACACCGGCCGGCTCGACGGCGTGCCGGTCACCGTGGCGCTCGGCGTCGTGAACCGCGGCGCGTGCACCTACGATCTCACCTTCATCGCGCCGCCCGACCGGTTCGAGCAGGGATGGACCGCCTACGAGACCGTCCTGACCGGCTTCGCGCCGCTGTGATGCCGTGAACCAGGTCCTCACCTTCGTCTCGCACCTCGGCGCCGTCGCCCGGATGACGTACCGCACGTTCTTCGCGTTCTGGCGCCTCCCGATCGAGGTGCGGCCGCTGATCAACCAGTTCGAGGTCGCGGGCATCAAGAGCTGGTCCATCACCGTGCTCACCGCCGTGTTCACGGGGATGGTCCTCGCGCTCCAGTTCTCGGTCGGGCTCGAGCCCTACGGCGCGAGCATGTACACCGGCAAGCTCGCCGCCCTCGGCATCGTGCGCGAGCTCGGCCCCATGCTCACCGCGCTGCTGGTGGGCGGGCGCGTCGGGAGCGGGTTCGCCGCCGAGCTCGGCTCCATGGTGGTCACCGAGCAGGTCGACGCCATCCGTGCCCTCGGCGCCGATCCGATCAAGAAGCTGGTCGCGCCGCGCGTCTTCGCGTGCGTCGTGATGCTTCCGCTGCTCACGATGCTCGCCAACGTCGTCGGCATCGGCGGCGCGATGGTGATCACCATGCGCGAGGTCGGGATCACCTCGAGCTTCTTCTACTCCCAGATCCTCGACACCTTGTGGGTCTCCGACCTGATGCACGGGCTGATGAAGTCCGTCGCGTTCGGGTACATCATCGGCATCGTCGGCTGCTACGTCGGGCTCAACACGACCGGCGGGACCGAGGGCGTCGGCCACTCCACCACCCAGGCCGTCGTCGTCGGCGCCATCGGGCTGCTCGTGTCCAACTTCTTCCTCACCCAGCTCTTCCTGGCCCTCTATGGTTGAGCCCATCATCCGGTTCGTCGGCGTCCAGAAGGCCTTCGGCCCGAAGGTCATCTACGAGGACTGCACGCTCGACGTCTACCCGGGCGAGACCCTCACCATCATCGGCGGCTCCGGCACCGGCAAGAGCGTGCTCCTCAAGATGCTGACGGGGCTCCTCTCGACGGACGCCGGGAGCATCCAGGCGTTCGGCCAGGAGATCACGAAGCTCGACGAGCGCGCGCTCGGCCCCATCCGCAAGCGGTTCGGCTTCCTGTTCCAGAGCGGCGCCCTGTTCGACTCGCTCACCGTCGCGCAGAACATCAAGTACCCCCTGCGCGAACACGTGTGGGGCACCGAGAAGCAGATGGACGAGCGCGTGGCCGAGGTGCTCGACATGGTCGGGCTCCCGGGCACCGAGGCGCTCAAGCCGGCGGCGCTCTCGGGCGGCATGCGCAAGCGCGTCGGGCTCGCCCGCGCCATCGCCATGAACCCCGAGGTCATCCTCTACGACGAGCCCACCACCGGGCTCGACCCCATCAACGTCCGGCGCATCAACGGGCTCATCCTCTCGCTCCAGAAGCGCCTCGGCATCACGAGCATCGTCGTCACCCACGACATGGACTCGTGCTTCACCGTGACCGATCGCATCGCGATGCTCTACAACAAGCGCATCGCGTTCACCGGCTCGGCGGACGAGACCGAGAAGTCCGACATCCGCTACGTGCGGGAGTTCATCGCGGGCGGGCGCGGCACGCTGGACGAGGACATCACCTGAACCGCTGGATGGTCTCCAGCACCCCCGGCGCGAACACCGACAGCGCGTGCAGGATCCGCGCCCGGGGCGAGAGGATCGCCGTCCTCCGGCGGTGGATCGTCGCGTCCACGATGCCGTCGGCCACCGCCTCGGCGGTCATCGGCACGAGCCCCGGGTGGTCGGCGTCGAAGGTGAGGTAGCCCGCGTTCTCGAAGAACGGGGTGCGCACGGCGGGCGGGCAGACCACGACGACGTCGCAGCCGGTGCCGCGCAGATCGTGCCGCAGCGCCTCGGACCACCCGACGAGCGCGTGCTTGGCGGCGCAGTAGGCGGTGTGCCGCGCGTAGCCCCGCTTGCCTGCCACGCTCGCCACCTGGACGAGCACGCCCTTGCGCGCGACGAGCGAGGGGAGGAGCGCCCGCGCGACGGCCACCTGGCCGAAGAGATCGACCTCCATCACCCGACGGAACGCGGCGTCGTCGGTCTCCTCCCAGCCCCGGAACAGGCCGATGCCGGCGTTGTTCACGAGCACGTCGGCGCCGCCGTAGCGGTCCTCGACGGCCGCCGCGAAGATGGCCACGCCCTCCGGGTCGGTGACGTCCAAGGTCAACGTGAGTGCGACCGTCGAAGCAAGCTCCGCGAGCCGCCGTTGATCGCGGCCGGTCGCGACGACCTTGGCCCCCGCGGCCGCGAATCGGAGCGCCGTGGCCCTCCCGATGCCGCTGGTCGCGCCGGTCACCACCACCACGCGGTCCGAAAGCGAAGGGAACATCGTGGCGTTAGTAACGCGCATGCTCCTCCCCTACGTGCTCCTTCTCTCCGCCTGCTTCGGTGTCGACTTCGGCGATCCCTGCGCCGACTACTGCGACTACATCTGCGAGTGCCACGCGGGAGAACCGGCGTTCGACTGCGATCAATGCCGCACCGAGAACGACTCCTCAGACCCCGATCTGCAGGACGAATGCGAGACCAGCCTCGTCGAATTGCAGACCGAGGACGAGGACGCCGGCACCGGCTGCTCCGCCGCGGCCGCGGAAGACACCGGGCGCTGACGCGAGCGGATCACCCCGCCCAGGCGCGCATCGCCGCCAGGAAGTCCATCCCATAGCGGCGGAACCGCTCCGGGCCCATCCCGTGCACCTCGAGCATGGCCGAGCGGGTCATCGGCCGCCGCTGGGCCATGTCCTCGAGCGTGCGGTTCGGCGCCACGGTGTAGGCGGGCACGTCCGCGGCCTTCGCGAGCTTGCTCCGCACGTCGCGCAGGACGTGCAACAGGTCCATCGCGACGTGTTTCGGCGCACCTGGGTTCGGGCGCGTCGTGAGCGCGCGCTTGCCGAGCGGGAAGTACATCACGAAGCCGGGCGCGCGCTGGAACAACACGTCCTTCCCGAGCGGGGTGAGCGTCATCACGTCGAAGACCCGATCGGCCGCGCCCGGGGTGCGCACCGTCTTGCGGTCCCGGAACAAGGCACCCGCGCGCTCGAGCTCCCCGACCACCTGCTCGACCTCGCGCCCCGTGAAGCTCGACAGGATGCCGTACGTCGAGAGGCGCTCGAAGCGGACCGAGACGGCGTCGCGGCTGCCGGTGAGCACCTTCGCGATCACCGAGGTGGGCCAGGGCTCCTCGAAGCGGGCCACGCAGGACAGCACCTTGCGCACGACGACGTCCTCGTCGGGCGCGAGCGCGCGGGGCTCGACGCCGAGGGCCTTTCCGGCGCGGCACCCGTCGCAATCGCCGCACCGGTCCCACGGGGGGGTGTCCCCGAAGTAGGTGAGGATGTAGCGGCGTCGGCACCCGGCGCGGCCGAAGTCGACCATCTTCTGGAGCTTCTGCAGCTCGCGCGCGCGGCGGGCGCGCATCGCGGCGTCGTCGATCGTGAGCGGGGTGTCCTTGAGGAGCTCGAAGCCGCCGCTCCGCTCGGGCGCGGTGTACACGAGGAGCCCGCGATCCTCGAGCGTCCGGAGCGAGGCCACGACCTGCTCGCGGGACAGGTCGAGCGCCTCGGCGAGCCGATCCGGCCACACACCGACGATCTCCTTGTGTTGGTCGCGCAGCCATGCGTAGACGGCGGCCCGGTGCCCAGCGAAGGTGTCCCCGCGCGCCTCGGAGCGCCCCGCGACCAGCCGCACCTGCCCCGCCCGCTCGGTCGGCGCGACCCGCCGGAGGTAGCCCTCGCGCTGGAGCACGTACACGCAGCTCGCGGCGGCGCGCTCCCCGCCGGCATCGTCGGGCAGGGCGTCCCCGAGCTTGTCCATCGAGAGGAACACGGGGTTGTCGCCCTTCGCGCGTAGGGCGTCCCACACCCGGTGGACCCACGCCGCCGGCGGGTGCGCGAGGTTGATGAAGAACTCCTGGATGCCGCGGTCCTCCTCGCGGTGGAGCAGCACGACGCGGCTCCGCTTCCCGTCGCGACCGGCGCGGCCGATCTCCTGGTAGTAGGCCTCGACGGTGCCGGGCAGATCGTAGTGGACGACCACGCGCACGTCGTCCTTGTCGACGCCCATGCCGAACGCGTTGGTGGCGACGACGACGTTGCACCGGCCGGCCATGAAGTCGTCCTGCACCTGGGCGCGCTCGTCCATCGGGAGGCCACCGTGGTAGACCCCCGCGGCGATGCCGACGGAGCGCAGCGACTGGACGGCCCGCTCGACGTTCTTGCGGGTGGCGCAGTACACGAGGGTCGGCCCCGGCAACACCAGCGCGGGCAGGAGCGCGTCCTTCTCCTTCGGCCCGGACACGTCGATGACCTCCATCCCGAGGTTCGTGCGGTCGAACCCGCGCACGAAGCGCCGCGCCGTCCCGAGCCCGAGGCTCTTGACGATGTCGTCCTGCACGGCGGGGGTGGCGGTCGCGGTCAACGCGATGGTGCGCGGAGCCCCGAGATCGAGGCGCACCTGGCCCAACCGCAGGTAGTCCGGGCGGAAGTCGTGGCCCCACTGCGAGAGGCAGTGCGCCTCGTCGACCGCGAACAGCGTGATGTTCGCCGTGCGCAGTTCGGCGCAGAAGCGGGGCGAGAGCCGCTCGGGTGCGACGAACACGAGCTCCCACTCGCCGCGCTGCACCTCGCGGAGCCGCTCGCGGCGGGCCTCGGGGGCGAGGGTCGAGTTGATGAGGGTGGCGCGGACGCCGCGGTTCAAGAGGCCGTCGACCTGGTCCTTCATCAGCGCGATGAGCGGCGAGACCACCACCGCCACCCCGCCGAGCGCGAGCGCGGGCACCTGGTAGCAGAGCGACTTGCCCGCGCCGGTCGGCATGACCACCAGCGCGTCGCCGCCCGGCACCTGGGGGGAGCCGACCACGTGCTCCACCACCTCCGCCTGCCCCGGGCGGAAGCCGGGGTGGCCGAAGCGGTCGCGCAGGAGGCGGTCGAGGTTGGTGCTCACGACGGACGCACGGAGGTGGACTCCCGCGCGGGGAGTAAGCGCGGGTTCGGGCACCGGAAAGGCCCGGGGGTCACGCCCGGGCCCGACTCACGCCGAACGCGGGCGAATTAGGACGGAGAAATGAGCGAGAAGCCTCCGATTCGTGGCGATGACCGGATCGCCTCCCTCGTGCCGTTCGGGCTCGGCGCCCAGAAGCCGCACCACATGCTCGAGATGGCCGAGGTGATCTGGGAGAACCGCGACAGCCTCCCGTACGCCTGGCGGATCCTCAACAAGGGCGTCTGCGACGGGTGCTCGCTCGGCCCCCGCGGCCTGCGCGACGACGTCATCGACGGCACGCACCTGTGCACGACCCGCCTCAAGCTCCTCCGCCTCAACACGATGCCCGCGTTCGTGCCCGCGGACGTGGCGGACA
Organism: Deltaproteobacteria bacterium; assembly: GCA_036676765.1. Taxonomy (GTDB): domain Bacteria; phylum Myxococcota_A; class UBA796; order UBA796; family SXON01; genus CAJBVW01. Next base: position 24,713 of record JAKFCH010000308.1, on the reverse strand, counting down.
TCGCGCACCTCCGCCGCATGGACAACCGGCAGCTCCAGGCCCTCGGGCGCATCCCCTGCCCGCTCGTCTACAAGAAGGGCGATCGCGGCTTCCGTCGCATCTCGTGGGACGACGCGCTCGCCATGGCCGGCGCCGCCCTCCGCGAGACCCCGCCCGAGCGCCAGGCGTGGTTCGCCACGTCGCGCGGCATCACCAACGAGGTCTACTACGCGTTCACCAAGGCGGCGCGGCTCGCCGGCACCAACAACGTCGACCTCTGCGCCCGCCTCTGCCACCAGGCCACCGTGTCGGGCCTCAAGGCCACGATCGGCGTCGGTGCGCCCACGTGCTCGCTCAAGGATCTGATCGGCACCGACCTGCTCCTCCTCTGGGGCACCGACATCGCGAACAACCAGCCGGTCACGATGAAGTACCTCGCCGAAGCCAAGGCGCAGGGCACCCGCATCGTCGTGATCAACCCGGTGCGCGAGAAGGGCCTCGAGAAGTACTGGGTCCCGTCGATGCCCAAGAGCGCGCTCTTCGGCACGACGTTGATGGACGACTTCGTGCCGGTCGCCGTCGGCGGCGACATCGCGCTGCTGAACGGCGTGCTGAAGGCGCTGATCGAGGCCGGAAACGTCGACCGCGCCTTCGTCGACGCCCACACCACCGGCTGGGCGGCGGTCGAGGCCCACGTCACCGCGATGGCGTGGGAGGACATCGTCCGCGACTCGGGGATCGACAAGGCCAAGATCGAGTGGCTCGCCGAGCTCTACGGCCGCGCCACGTCGTGTGTCACGATCTACTCGATGGGCCTCACCCAGCACACGTTCGGCACCGAGAACGTCGAGGCCATCGTCAACCTCCACCTCGCGCGCGGCATGCTCGGCCGGCCGAAGACCGGCATCCTCCCCATCCGCGGCCACTCCGGCGTGCAGGGCGGCGGCGAGTGCGGCGTGGCCCCGGGCATCCTCCCCGGCGGCATCCCGCTCACCGAGGAGAACCTCCAGCGCTTCGAGCAGCACTGGCAGCACCCGCTCCCGCGCGAGAAGGGCCTCACGACGATGGGGATGGTCGAGCGCATGGGGGAGGGCGGCATCGACTTCCTCTACAACCTCGGCGGCAACCTGTTCGCCGTGCTGCCCGACCCCGCGTGGGTCGCCGACTCCTACGCCAAGGTGAAGTTCCGGATCCACCAGGACATCGTGTTCAACACGTCGACCGTGCTCGAGGGCGCCGACACCGTGCTCGTCCTGCCCGCGCAGACCCGCTACGAGCAGCGCGGGGGCGGCACGAGCACGAGCACCGAGCGTCGCGTCCGCTTCTCGCCCGAGATCCCCGGGCACCCCCAGGTGGGCGAGAGCCGCCCCGAGTACGAGATCCCCTGCCAGGTGGTGATGGCCGCGTTCCCCGGCACCACCGAGCAGCTCACCTATGCCGACGCGAGCGTGCTCCGCCGCGAGATCGGCGCGACGATGCCGCTCTACGCGGGCATCGAGGCGTTCACCAAGGCGGGCGACTGGATCCAGTGGGGCGGCGAGCAGCTCTGCGTCGGCGGGAAGTTCCCCGGCATGCCGGACGAGAAAGCCAGGTTCACCGTACTCTCCCCCGTCCACATCGCCGTGCCCGAGGGCGCCTTCTACCTCACGACGCGCCGCGGCAAGCAGTTCAACAGCATCGTCATCAAGGACCACGACGGCGTCCAGGGCGGCAAGACCCGCGACGACGTGCTCATCAGCGCCGCCGACCTCCGCACCCTCGGGCTCTCCGACGGCGTCCGCGCCCGCGTCACCAGCGACACCGGCCGGATGGACGTGACGTTGCGCGAGGCCGACATCCGCGTCGGCATCCTCCAGGCGTACTGGCCCGAGTGCAACGTGCTCATCGGCCGCCGCGTCGACCCGCGCTCGGAGGAGCCGGACTACAACGCGGTGGTGCGGATCGAGCGGATCTGACCGGTGAAATCCCGGGAGATCGTCGTGCGTCGGGTGATCATGGGGCAGGGGGCTCCGCCCCCCGCTACGCCCCCCGATAGCCGGGGCGAGGTGGACCTCGTCGCCGTCGAGGAGCCCCTCGAGATCCGCGTCGAGGGCATCCCCGCGGCCATCACGATGCGCACCCCGGGGGACGACCTCGATCTCGCCGCCGGCTTCCTCTACACCGAGGGGGTGGTCGACGGTCCGGACGACCTTCGGGCGATCGCCGCCGTCGGCGAGAACACCGTGGACGTGCGGCTCGCCGAGGGGGTGCCCGCCGCCCGCGCGCGCTCGGCCGACCGGGCGCTGTACGCCACGAGCTCGTGCGGCATCTGCGGCAAGGCGTCGATCGACCGGCTCCGGCGGCACTTCGACGGCGTGGTGGGCTGGATGCCCGAGGCCGCGGTGCTCGCGGCGCTCCCCGCCGCCTTGCGGGCCGCCCAGGGGACGTTCAACCAGACCGGCGGCCTCCACGGCGCCGCGCTGTTCGACGCGAGCGGGGCGCTGTTCGACGCGCGCGAGGACGTCGGCCGCCACAACGCCGTCGACAAGGTGCTCGGCGCCCGGCTCCGCGCCGATGCCCTCGACTTCGCGCGGATGGGGCTCGTGGTGTCGAGCCGGGCCGGCTTCGAGATCGTCCAGAAGGCGCTCGTGGCGCGGGTGCCGCTCGTGGTCACGATCGGCGCCCCGACCTCGCTCGCGGTGGAGGTCGCCCGCGCGGCGGGCCTCACGCTCGTCGGGTGGCTGCGGGCCGACCGGTGGACGGTGTACGCGGGAGCGTAGGGGCGCGGCGCCGGAGGGCCGGGACCTCCCCGCGGGCGCTCTACGGTGCCGCCCCGAGCGCCCCCGCCAGCGCCGGCAGCACCTCCCCCAGCGGCGCGTCGATCCGGGTCGTCGCGAGCGCATCGCCGCGCGTGGGCCCGAGGTTGCAGATGGCCACGGGGATGCCGCGCTCGGCCGCGCGCCGCACGAACCGGAAGCCCGAGTACACCGTGAGCGACGACCCGATCACGAGGAGGACCTCGGCGGCGTCGACGCGCGCGAAGGCGGCCTCCACCGTGGCGCGCGGCACGTTCTCGCCGAAGAAGACGACGCGCGGCTTGAGCACCCCACCGCACGCGAGGCAGTCGGCCACCCGGAAGCCATCGACCGCGCCGAGCTCGGCGTCCCCGTCGGGGGCGAGCTCCACGTCGGCGTCCCAGCGCGGGTTGAGCACGGCGAGGCGCGCCTGCAGGGCGTCACGGGGCTCCAGGACCCCGCAGCCGAGGCACACCACCTCGGCGAGCGCGCCGTGCAGCTCGACGACCGCGGCGCTGCCAGCCGCGTGGTGCAGCCGGTCGACGTTCTGGGTGACGAGCCCGCCCCACTTCCCGGCGAGCGGGCCGTCCCCGGCGGCGGCGCGCTCGATCGCCGCGAGGGCCCGATGCCCGGCGTTGGGGCGCGCGGCCGAGAAGTGGGGCCAGCCCACCATGCTCCGGGCCCAGTAGCGCTGGCGCGCCGCGGGATCGTCGAGGAACGCGCGGTACTGGACCGGGTTGCGCGCCCGCTCCCGCGTTCCCGGGCCGCGGTAGTCGGGGATGCCCGACTCCGTGCTGCACCCGGCGCCCGTGAGCGCGACGACCCGCCGGCCCGCAAGCAGCGCGGCCAGCCGCTCGACCGCCAGCAGGGTCTCGCCCGAGGGGGCGATCGCGGGTGGCTCGGCGGCGATCGTCATGGGGGAATCTGACCTGTCGGGCGGGTCGATGCATGCTCGGGCCGAACCGGGCGCGCGCCGGCGAACCAACTCGCACAAGTGTCGACACTTCGTCGAGCTGGTTCGCGGATCGGTGTCAGTCCGGTCGCAAGATGCGAACCAACTCGGGCAAGTGTCGATACTTCCCCGGGGTTCGTTCGCGGTTCGGGGCCAACCCGGTCGCCGGGTGCGAACCAACTCGCGCAAGTGTCGACACTTCAGCGAGCTGGTTCGCGGGGGGCCTCACCGCTCGATCGCGACCCCACCCCCACCCTCACCCGTCGGCGGCCCGACACCCTCCCCGCGCGAGGGGGGCCGGAAGGCGGCCCGCCCCCCGAGGTCGAACGACCACCCGGGCGGGCCGGTCCGGCGGCGGCGTCCGCGCCGACGCCGACCGAGCGCAGCGAAGCCTGGAGGACACCCGGTCCCCGGCGCCTCGCCGGGGACGCGCCCGGCGCCACCGCCGTAGGGTATCGTGCGCCCGTGGAGCCCCGAGCGTCCAGCACGATCCTCCCGGCGGCGCTGCGCAGCGCGGGCCCTGATTGCACCATCAGCCTCGCGCCGGGCGGCGGCCGGACCCTCCTCGGGCACGCCACGCGCCTCTCCGACGCCTACACGCTCGACCGCACGATCGGCATCGGTGGGATGGCGGTCGTGCGCCTCGCGCACCAGCACGCGCTCGACCGGGAGGTCGCGGTCAAGGCGCCGCTCACCGGCGGGGCCTCGCTCGACGCGACCACGCGCGTGCTCCAGGAGGCGTGGGTCACCGGCGCGCTCGATCACCCGGGTGTGGTGCCGGTCCACGACGTCGCCATGGACGACACCGGGTGCCCGCACATCGTGATGCGGCGCATCGAGGGTTGGACCTGGACCGAGCTCCTGACCGAGCCCCGCCACGTCGAGACCCTCTTCGGCGCGCGCGACGTGCTCACCTGGCACCTGCGCGTGCTGATGTCGGTCGCGGGCACGGTCGCGCACGCCCACCGGCGCGGCGTGCTCCACCGCGATCTCAAGCCCGACAACGTCATGATCGGCCCCGGCGGCGAGGCCTACGTGCTCGACTGGGGACTCGCGGCCGCGCTCGACGACGCCGCCGCGCGCCACCTCCCGCGCGCTGAGGAGCTGTACGGGCTCGCGGGCACCCCCCGCTACATGGCGCCCGAGATGGCGGACGGCGAGAGTGCCCAGGGCATCCACACCGACGTGTACCTGCTCGGCGGGCTCCTCTACGCGATCCTCACCGGCGAGGGGCCCCACCCCGGCGACGAGATCGACGAGGTCCTCGCCGCCATCCCGAACTTCGCGCCGAACTTTCCGCCGGGCACGCCGCCGCGGCTCGCCGTGTTGTGCACCCAGGCGCTCGCGGCGGATCCCGCGGACCGGCCGCCCGGCGCCGAGGCGGTCCGCCGCGCGGTGCAGGCGTGGCTCGAGGAGCACGCCGCCGACGCCCTCGTCGTGGCCGGCGAGGCCGAGCTCGCCCTGCTGCGGGCGGCACGGGCGGCGAGCGCCGGGCCCGAGAAGGTCGTACGCCACTACGCCGCCTGCCGCCTCGGCTTCGAGCAGGCGCTCGCCAGCGCGCCGGACCACGGGCCCGCGCGGGCCGGCCTCGCGGCGGCGCGGGAGGAGCTCGTGCGATGGGAGCTCGGGCGCGGCGAGGGACACGCCGCCGCGCGGATCCTCGCGGAGATGGACGCGCCGCCGGCCGCGCTCGCCGAGGAGGTGGAGCGCGCGGTGTTCGTGGCCGACCGGAACGCCACCCGCGCCGCCCTCCTCCTCGCGGATCACGACCCTTCCGCGGGCATCCGCACGCGGGTGTTCGTCAGCTTCCTCCTCGGCTTGCTGCTCACGGTCACGCCGATCTACGCGCACGTGGCGCAGCCGGACGTGAGCCTCTCCGAGATCGCGCTGTCCGACGGCGTCATCTTCGGGATCATCGGCGCCCTCTGGTTCTGGGCGCGCGACTCCCTCGGCCGCTCGTCCCTCAACCGGGCCTACATCCGCACGGCCGCCGCCGCGCCCTTCCTGCACGCCTTGCTCGCCCTCGGCGGCGGCGCCATCGGCCTGGACGCCGCGCAGGTGATCGCGATCTTCCCGCTCACCGCGGCCGCGCTCACCCTCGCGGTCGCCGCCACGGTCGAACCCTGGCTCCTCGTCGCGACCGCCGCCTACCTCGGCTCCTTCGTGCTCTCGATGCTCGACATCGAGAGCCGCTGGCTCCACCTCGCCGGCGCCAACGCCGCGCTCGCGCTCGCCGTGGTGGGCCGGTGGGGGCCGGAGGCCTTCCGGAGCTGGATGGCGTTCCGACTCACCAAGCGGGCGGCGCGGGCGGCGCGACGGGTGTAGGGCCTGGGAAGGGATCCCTCCGGCCCGACGTGCCTGCCCGACCCCCGCGATCAGCCCGCGCAGTCGTAGGTGTAGCTCACCACCCACGCGACCTCGCCTTCGTACTCGCTCACCGCCTCGGTAGGGCCGGGCGCGGCGCCGTCTCCCCAGGTGTAGGTCGTGCGCTGGTAGATGTCCGTGGCCTGCCCCTGGTCGTACTCCTCCGCGACGAGCCGCCCGCCGACGTCGTAGTCGCGGCGCCAGCGGTAGTATTCGACGCTCGTGCCCTCCTCGTCCAAGGCCTCCCTCGCGCCCTCGAGGCCGCGCCCGTCGAGGCGGCACACCCGGGTCTCGGTCACGCGAAATCCGTTGATCGTGTACCGGGTCTCGGCGGGCTCGTCGCAAGGGGCGGCCCACTCGTAGTCCTCGCGCATCCCGGGATCCTCGGCACCGGCCGTCCAGTGCGTCACCGCTGTCAGCCGTTCCTGCGCGTCGTGCTCGTTCTCGTAGGCATCGGACGCCCCCCACTCGAACGCCTCGCCCCCTCTCTCCCACGCCGTCTCCGACTCCTCCCGCTCGAGGTGCCCGTGCGCATCGCACACCCGGCGGGTCTCGTTCGTGTAGAGATACCCGGGCGCGAACGAATCAACGCGCGTCCGGACCTCGCAGCCGCCCACGTAGGTGGACACGATGTCGCCCACTCCGCCGCCCGGATTCAGGCTGTCCGGCTCGAGCACGAGGTGCTCGGCCACCACGCGCCCCTCGCCGTCGTGGACGTACGTCACCTCCTGCACGAGGGTCCCCTCCCCGTCCATGGTGACGACGGTGACGACGCAATCGGCGTAGGCCTCTGGCCGGCCGGGCACACAGGCGAGGAGGAGGGTCAACAGCATCCACCACCCGTAGCCCGACCGTGGAGCGAAGCGCCGTCTTCGCTTGTCACCGTGCGGAGGCGCGCTTGCTTGCGCGGACGCCCCTACTGCGCCTTGTGCCAGCTCCAGAACGGGTCGGCCCACTGGGCGTCCTCGCTGGGTTGGGGCTGCGGCTGGGGGTACGGCCGGGGGTACGGGTACGGCTGGGGCGCGACCCACTCGGTCGGGCGGCCGGTGAACCCCTCGGTGACGAGGCTCCCGACGTAGTCGGCGTCGGCGTAGACGCGGTCGATCTGGCGCCGCACCTCGCGGATGTCGGCCTCGGTCACGATACCGTTGCTCGTCGCCTTGTAGAACTGCACGGTCACGCGGACGGGGAAGCGGGTGTCGCGCTCGATCGCGAGGCCGTCGATCTCCTTGTAGGGGCCCTCGACGGCGCCGTGGCCGATGACCGCGGCCTCGACGTCGCTGCGGCCCTGGGCGGCCTTGGCGGACGACGACGGCGCCGCCGACAGCTCGTCCATCGCGCCGCCGTAGATCTCGTACTGGCGCTCCGGGCGGGGCTTCTGCTTCAGCGGCACCTGCACGAGCAGGACCATGTTCAGGCCATCCTCGCCGGCGGCGTTCACGGAGCCCCAGGTGCCGTCGCCGCCGCGCGCGCGGAAGTCGGAGAGGCGGGTGGCGGTGAAGGGGGCGCGCTCGCCGTTGTCGTTGAAGGAGAGCGTCTCGGAGAGGTAGCCGCCCTCGTTCTCGACGACCTGGATGCTCGTGCCCTCGCGGGTGGCGACCATCGTGAGCACCGCGGGGTTCTCCGGGTAGGACTGGTAGTTGTAGAGGACGGGGGTGAAGGTGGCCTCGCCGTCGCGCGGGATGGGGAGGAAGCAGGCCTGGGCGCTCACGAGGACGGTCTCGTCGCGTTGGTTCCAGAGCGAGCGGCCGCGGCCGGTCCAGCTCCACGGGTCCGACAGGAAGCTGCGGGTGTCCTGGAGCACCTCGGCGAGCGAGACGGTGCGCAGCGACCGGCCTTGCGCGTTGCCGACGCGGAGCCAGAAGCTGTCGGCGCGGACGTCGGCGGTGGTGTCGGTGAAGTTGTCGAAGCGCAGGACCGGCATGGGGTGGAGCAGGCCGCGGGCGTCGCGCACGCCGATGGTCATGTCGGAGATGTTGGGGCCCCACACGGAGCCCTTCGAGCGGCCGGTGTCCTCCCAGGTGACGTTGACGACGTCGAGGCCCTGGCCGCGGGCGAGTGAAGTGACGTTCGCGTCGTAGACCATCTGCTCGACGCGCTCGATGGCGGAGTGGAACTGGGCCTGGACGCCGGTGTAGGCGTGGCTGGGGGCGGCGAGCGCGAGCAGGGCGAGGATCATCGGGGCTCCGAGGCGAGTCGTGAGGGTCGTCGCCGGAACGCCGGGCGGAGGGCGCGACTTACAGCACCGTTGCGGCGCGATTGGACGAGCTCGGGTTAGCGTTCGTCGCATGACCGTGCTGCTCGCCCTCCTCCTCGGCGCCAAGAGCGCCACCCCCGTCACCTTCGTCGGGATCGACTACTCCCGGGCGTTGTTCGTCGGCTCGGGGGACTTCACCGACACAGCCCAGGTGACCGGCTACTACCCGGGCGAGTGGAACCGCCTGTGGGCGAGCGAGATGATGGAGGACACCGCGAAGGCCGCGGGCCCGATGACCCAGTCCATCGAGATCGTCGCCGCGAGCAACGCGAAGGTGTCCGACCTGCAGATCCGCCGGACCGACGGCGGGGACGACATCGTGGCCGCCACGGAGATCACCGCGGAGACCCTCGGGGAGCTCGTCGCCAGCTACGACATGAAGGGCGCCGAGGGCCTCGCGCTCGTGCTCGTCGTGGACCGCTACGTGAAGCTGCAGGAGCAGGGCTGCACCTGGGTCGTGTACTTCGACGCGGGTTCGCGGAAGATCGAGGCGAAGCAGCGGGTGTGCGAGAAGGCGTCGGGCTTCGGGTTCCGCAACTACTGGTTCCGCACCGCGAAGGATCTCGTGGACGACATCAAGAAGTTGAAGCCGCGGTAGGTCGCGGCGGCGGCGGACGACGGCGGGTTAGGGCCGCCGGGTGAATCGCGCCCTCCGGATCGCGCTCGACGTCGTCGTCGTGGCCCTCGCCGCGTGGCAGGTGCAGACCGTCGCGAGCGCGATGTTCGTACGCTTCGGCGCGAACTTCGACCTGGAGTGGATGGAGGGCGCCACACTGATCACGGGGCTGCGCGCCTCGCAGGGGCTGCCGTTCTACACGGCGCCGGCGCCCGACTACATCCCGTTCATCTACCCGCCGCTCTACGCGTGGGTGCTGGGCGCGCTCTCGCACGTGTTCCCGCTCGGCTACGGGCTCGGCCGCGGCGTGTCCATCGCGTGCACGGCGGGGGCCACGGTGCTGCTCGCGATCGCGGCGCGGCGGGAGGGCGCCCGGTGGCCGATCGCCGTCGGCGTCGCGGCGCTGTTCGTCGGCGCGTACGAGGAGGGCGGCACCTTCTACGATCTCGTCCGCATCGACGCGCTCGCGCTGCTGTTCACCGGGGCGGCGCTGGTGGTGGGCCGCGGCGAGACCCGCGCGGCGGCCGTCGGGAGCGGGCTCCTGCTCGCGGTGGCGTTCACGGCGAAGCACAACATGGCGATGCTGGGGCTGCCCGTCCTGCTGTGGCGGTGGCGCACGCTCAGCGCGCGGGACGCCCTGACGTTCCTGGGCGTGAGCGCGGGCGTGGCGCTCGCGTTCACGGGCGCGATGCAGATCCACACGCACGGGCTGTTCCTCACCTACCTGCTCGAGGTGCCGGCGAACCACGGGATGGTGGTGGACCGCGCGCTCCCCAACCTCTCGAAGGCCGGGCGGATCGAGGGCGCGCAGGCGGAGCTGTGGCGGGCGCTGCCGATCACGACCACCGTGGCGGTCGCGACGATCTGGCTGTGGGCGCGCACGCGCGGCGGCGCCTACTGGGCCGGCGTCATGGGGATGGCGCTCGTGATGGTGTCGCTCATGCGCGGGCACGTCGGCGGCTACCTCAACGTGCTGATCCCGATGTTGTGGCTCCTGCCGCTCGGGGTCGTGGTGGCCGAGCGCCCCCTGGTGGCGAGGGTCGGGGCCGGCGGCGCGGGATGGCGGGCCTGGGTGCCGCACGCCTTCGCCGTCGTCGTGGCGGCGCAGCTCTGGGAGGGGCGGGGCGAGCTGAAGCGCTACGTACCGACGCCAGCCGACGCGCGGAACGCGGCGGCGCTCGTCGAGGAGCTCCGCGGCCTGCCCGGCCCGATGCTGATGCCGCACGGCCCGTGGTACCCGGTGCTCGCCGGCAAGGAGCCGTCGTTCGCGCTCATCTCGCTCTGGGACATCGACACGGCGGGCGGCGTGCTCGCGCGGGAGGCCAACGTCGTCGACCGCGCCCTCGCCGCGGGCCGCTGGGCCACCGTCGTGACACCCAACGACAAGCTCGGCCACGGCCTCCAGGAGCACTACCGTCGCGCGGGCCCCCTGAAGGCGCGGACGTTTCCGACGCGCACGGGGTGGGGGGTGGGCTTTCGCTCGGTGTGGCACCCGAAGGAGGAGGCCGAGGCGGGAACGGGGGTCGCGCCGTGACACCGGGGATCACGCGAGCGAGGACGCGCGCGCCCGGCGGGCGTGCTTGACACGGCGTGACGTCGTCGTGGACCGTCGGGAGCCGAGCGCGTGTAGCTTCCAGGGTGGGAGGCTCCCATGATCCGCATCGAGCTGACGGAGGAGGAGGCGGAGCGGCTCCACATCGCGCTCCAGAACTACATCGGCGAGCTGGGCCAGCAGATCTCGGCGACGGATCTCCTCGCGTTCCGGGAGGAGCTCAAGGCGACCCGCGACCTGCTCCGCAAGGTGGACCGGCAGCTGGCGGTCACCGAGACGGCCTGAACGCCACGCGCGCGAGGGGCTCGGAGGGGGGCCGCGCCGCGCGGCCCGTTCGGCGCGGCACGGCGCCCCCGCGTCGTGCCGCGCCAACCGAGCGGCCCTGCCGCGAGCCCGGAGAGGCCCGGCCCCGCGTCCGCGCGGGGACGCGCCCGAATTGGGAGGCAGGCTACAGCGCGCTCGGGAACGTCTCCGGGAGCTCGCCCACCTCCCACTTCGCCGAGCGCTCGAGCGGCTCCACGGCGCGGGTGTGGTCGAAGTGCAGGACGTAGTCGAACTGCTCGCCGAGGCGGATGCCGTAGTAGTGGCTCTGGCGCTCCGTCTCGGGGAGGTACAGGACGCCGATGGCGCGGCCGAGCCGCTCCGCCTTGAGCACGGGCGCGACGCGGGGGTTGTGGGTGTCGAGCCAGAAGCGCGGCTGCCCGACGCGGTGGAGCAGCGCCTCCCAGCTGTCCGCGCGGGCCGGACGAACGCGCTTGCGCTCGGCGGGGCCGCCCCAGGTCGACGCGGCGGTCACGGTGCCGCTGTACGTGGAGAAGCCGACGAGGCGCACCTTGTCGCCCCAGCGCTCGCGGGCGAGCTGGCCGATGTTGACCTCGCCGTGGTCGGCGACCTCGGTGGCGCGCGCATCACCGCAGTGGGAGTTGTGGGCCCACACGACGAGGCGCGCGGGCCGGCCGAGGGTGCGCTCGAGGTGCTCGGACAGGGCGGCGAGGGTGTCCACCATGTGCCCGTCGCGCAGGTTCCAGGTGTTCACGCGGCGGCGGAAGAGCCCCCGGTAGTAGGCCTCGGCGTCCCGCGCGAGCCGGGCGTTCTGCTCGGCGTAGAAGAAGTCCTCCTCGGCGTCGGGCCCGCCCTTGTCGACGAGGAGCGGGCGCCGCGCGCGCAGCTCCTCGAGGATCCGCACCACGGCGTCCTCGCAGGAGGGGGTGAGGCCGAGCGCCGCGCCGAGCCCGTACTTCTGGGGGTCGACGCCGGCCTGGTCGAGGCAGGCGTAGAGCTCGCGGGCGCGGGGGGCGGCGTCGGGATCCACGCGGGCGAGGTAGTCGATGACCGCGCTCGCGGAGCGGTGGAGGCTGTAGAGGTCGAGGCCGTAGAAGCCGGCCGGGCCGCCGTGCCGCCCCTGGTGCTCGCGCATCCAGCCGACGAAGTCGAGCACGTCCGCGTTGCGCCACATCCACGCGGGGAACCGCTCGAAGTCCCCGAGGGCGTCGACCGTGTCGACGTCCTGCCCGCGGCCCGTCACGTAGCGGTGCACCCGCCAGGCCTCGGGCCAGTCGGCCTCCGCCGCCACGCCGACGAACCCGTGGCGGGTGATGAGCCGGCGCGTGATCCGGGCGCGCTCCCGGTAGAATTCGTGGGTGCCGTGGGTGGCCTCGCCGAGGAGCACGAAGCGGGCGTCCTTCAGGTCGTCGAGGATCGCGTCGTAGTCGTCGTGTGCGCCGACGATGGGGTTCGCGGCCCCCCTGAGGGCGGCCACCTCGTCCAGTCCGTTCATCCCGCTCTCCACGCGCGGAAGACTAGACACGAGGACCGAAACGGCAGCCACAAGCCCAGCTATTTGTCAACCCCCCGTTCCGGTTCGCGACGGGGGCGTCGGGTTGTCCGCGGTTGTACCCGGTAGTTATCCATAGCTATTGGCAAGTCAATGGATAACCTCCATAGGAACCTCAGCCGCGGCCAGCCGCCCGCGCCCGCGGCCTGCGACGACCCACAGCCGGTCGGCCGCGCGGGTGATGGCGACGTGGAGGAGCTGCTTGTCCGCCTCGTTGAACTCGGCGGGCTCGATGAGCACGACGCCGTCGAACTCCAGGCCCTTGACCTGGTGGACGTTGCTCACGACGACGCCGGGCTGGAACGAGAAGTCCGCCCGCGCGGCGCGCCGCACGCCGAACACCCCCGCGGCGTCGAGCCGGCGGGCCCAGTTGTCCGCGGTCCCCTTCCCCTTGGCGAGCACGGCGACGAGCGCGCTGGGGCGGGCCTCGCGGAAGCGGGCGATCGCCTCGGCCACCTGGGGGACGAGGCTCCCCTCGTCTCCCTCGATCCACACGACGGGCTCGCCCTCGCGGGCGGCGATCACGGCGGGATCGGCCGAGGGGCCCTGGCCGAGCGCGGTGATCGCGAGCGCCATGATCGGGCGGGTGGAGCGGTGGCCGACCGCGAGGGCGTCGAGCCGCACCTCCACCTGCCCGGTGAGGCGGCGGAGCAGCTCCTCGAAGCCCTCGAACTGGGCGTCGGCGAGGATCTTCTGCGCGGGATCGCCCGCGATGGTCACCGAGCGGCCGACGTCGGCGGCGTCGACGAGGGCCTCGATCTCGACGGTGGAGAGGTCCTGGGCCTCGTCGATGACGAGGTGGGCGTAGAGCCCGGCCCAGGGGCAGGGTAGCTCGCCGTCGGCCTGGTGCTTGAGCTGGCCGAGGCGGAGCAGCAGCGCGGCGTCCTCCCAGTCGAGGACGCCCTCCCCGGCGCACGCCGCCTGGTGCCGGCGCGCGGCGGGCAACGCGCTGTGGAGCGAGGCGGGGAGCACCTCGCGACACAGGGCGTCGTCGTCGAAGAGCGCCCAGAGGTCCTTGCAGTGGTCGAGCAGGCGCGCGCGCAACTTGTTCCACCACGCGCCGGGGTGGCGCTTGCGGAACGCGGCGATGCGCGCGAGACCGCGCCCCGGCGTGGTGTCCCACGTGGCGGCGCCGGCCTCGCCGAGCTGGTCACGCACCCACGCGGCGGACTTGTCCCCGAGGCGGTCCACGTGGGCGACGAGGAGCGCGCCCACGGCGGGGTGGCGCTTGAGCCGCGCGACCGCCGGGGTCGAGCCCCGCATCTCGAGCGAGATGCCGCCGCTCCGCAGGATCCGCCGGGCCCAGCCGTGGAAGGTCTCGACCATGACCCCCTGCACGCCGAGCTCGGGGAGCACGCGCGAGATGTAGGTCTGGAGCGCCTTGTTGAACATGACGACGAGCATGCGCTCGGGGCGGAAGCGGCGCGGCTCCTGGAAGTGCAGGTACGCGATGCGATGGAGGGCGACCGTGGTCTTGCCGGAGCCGGCCCGCCCGCGGAGCAGCACCACCCCGGCATTGGGCCGCGCGATGACCTGGAACTGCTCGCGCGTGATGAGTGAGACGATGTCGGGGAGGCGGTGGTCGTCCTTCTCCGCGCGGTCGCCCCCGGGCACGGCGTAGGTGCCGTCGGGCCGCATCCGAAGCGTGGTGCCGCCGCCCTGGACCTCGACGAGCACGCCCTCCCGGATGTCGACCCGCCGCCGCACGGCGAGGATGCCCGCCCGCGTGCGCCCGCCGATCTCCTCCTCGTACTCCTCGTCCTCCTCGTACGTGTAGTAGAGCTGGCTGATCGGGGCGTCCCGCCAGTCCACGATCGCGAGCCCCCGCTCGACCACGCCCACCTTGCCGAGCAGCACCTCCTGCCGACGGGCGCCCTCCTGGAGCACCATGCGCCCGAAGTAGGGGGTGCCGACCGGGAGGTCCCGCGAGCGGCGCGCGCTCCGGTGCGAGTCGAGGGTGCGCTTCGCCTCGCCGAGGGCCTCCTCGAAGGCCTCGCGCTGGGCGATGTCACCGCGGGCGTCGGTCCACAGGCGGTGCAGCTCCCGGGCCCGCTCGACGAGGGCGCGCTCCCGCTCGGCGTCCTCCGACTGGAGCGCGCGGAGGGTGGGGACGACGCGCGCGAGGATCGCGGCTTCTTCTTGGACAAGGAGCGGGAGCTCCGCGCGGACGGGGGAATCGGACATGCCGGGCGGGACTAACCGACCGCCCCCGGGCCGCACAGGCGTTCAGCCCATCGGGCGCGCATGGGGGCCGGTTGTCCATAGCTATTGACTAGTCAATGGATAACCTCGACCCGGAATCACCCCACCTCCATCCGCCCCCGGTGCCGGCCGGTGATCTCGGGCAGGGTGCCCCCCGTGAGCTCCCGGTACGTCCGCACCGCGAAGCCGTCGGTCATGCCCGCTACGTAGTCGGTGACCGCGAGCATGCGCGCGTAGGGCCCCTCCCCCGCGCGAACGGCCGCGGGCAGCAGATCGAGCACCTTCTGCTCGCGCCCGTTCGGCCGCTCCGCGAGCGCGGCGGGCACGAACAGGCCCAGGAGCTCCCCGAGCACCCGGTAGCCGGCGAGCTCGACGCGGAGCACCTCGGGGGCCCGGTAGCAGCGCGCGCGCGACCGCTCCCCCACCCGCTCGAGGCCCCCCGCCGACGGGATGAGCGCCGCCAGGGGCTTCGCGAGGCCCTCGCCGAGGAGGAGGGCCTCGTTCTCCACGAAGGCGTCCACACACTCGTCGACGAGCTTGCCGATGGCCTTCGCGCGGAGCCACCCGACGCTCGCCCGCTCGTCGCGCATCGGGGGCTCGCCGCCCGCCAGCGGGTCGAACAGGTCGCGGATCTCCTCGTAGCCGAACAACCCGAGAAGGTAGCCGTCCTCGGCGTCGAGGATGTGGAAGCAGAGGTCGTCCGCGGCCTCGACGAGCCACGCGAGCGGGTGCCGCCGCCACACACCCGGGGCCACCCGGTCGAGCCCCACCGTCTCGGCCACCTCGTGGAAGAGATCCAGGTCGTCGATGAAGTAGTTGAACTTCTTGTGCGCGACCCCCGGGCGCCGCTTCCGCTCCGAGGCCGGCTGCGGGTACTTCGCCACCGCCGCGAGGGTGGCGTGGGTGAGCTGCATGCCGCCCTGGCCCGGGTGGTTCTCCAGGCGCGCCACCGTGCGGAAGGTCTGGGCGTTGCCCTCGAAGTGGCAGAGATCGGCGTGCTGGCTCTCGAAGAGATCGGGGAGGTCGCCGCGCTCGCGGGCGTCGCGGAACCAGGCGCCGATGGCGTCCTCGCCGGCGTGGCCGAAGGGGGGGTTGCCGAGATCGTGCATCAGGCACGCGGCAGCGACGATGTCACCGAGGTCCGCGGCGTTGTAGTCCGCGAGCTCCGGGTGGCGCTCCAGCACGGCGTAGCCGGCCCGCTTGCCGAGGGAACGCCCGACGCTCGCCACCTCGAGGCTGTGGGTCATCCGGTTGTGCACGTGGTCGTTCGCCGGCATCGGGAACACCTGCGTCTTGTCCTGGAGCCGCCGGAACGGCCGCGAGAACAGGATCCGGTCGAAGTCGCGTTCGAACGAGGTGTGGCCGGCCTTGCCGCCACGATCGTCGCGACCGAGGCGCCTGGGGGTGAGGAGTCGGGTCCAGTCCATCATCGGCACGCGGTAACCGGTCGCGATCCCGGCCCTCATGAATCTGGCCCCTCCCCCTCAAGCCCCGCGCGCCGAGGTCCGATGGAATCCCCAACGGAGTCAACGGACATGACCTTCTTCCTGCTGCTCATCGGTTGCGACGAGATCGACGCCCTCCTCGGTGGCGTGACGGACCCCGACGTGGCCGAGGGCCTCGTGGTGGCGCTGTCCGCGCCCGCCGACATGGATCTCTCGGGCACCGAGTACGCGAACGGCGGTCGCGCCGCCGCCTACATCAGCACCGTCGGCGGGGCGATGCCTACCGAGCTCACCCTCGACCTGGTCTCCCCAACCAACGGCTCCCTGGCATTCGGCAACGAAGGCGACGGCGTGTGGTCCACCGCGGAGGGCACCGGCGTGTCCTACACCCCCGGCGAGACGCTGATCATCAAGCGGGACGGCGCCGAGATCCTGCGCGCCCTCGGCGCCGAGGGCGCCGGGATCGCCTTGCCCGCCACCCACGCCGCCGGCACCCCGTTGAACGTCGACCTCGGCGACGCCGACTTCGACGGCGTCATCGTCACCGTGGTGGATCTCGCCACGCAGGAGCAGCGCTGGAGCAACGCGCCCGACAGCGCCGGCGTCGTCTACGACATGCTCGTGGCCGAGCCCGTGCTCACGGTCGACGTGCCCGCGGAGGTCTTCGCGACGCCCGGCGACTACGGGGTGGGGGTCGCCGGCCTGCGCGTGAACCAGGCCGTCGACGTGACCGACGTGAACACGCTCGCCTCGCTCATGGCCACCGGGGTCCTCGAGTTCAGCAAGGTGACGGTGACCGCTACGAGCCGCTGAGCATCACGTAGACCTTGCCGCTCTGCGTCTCGCCGTCGGGCATGAAGGTGTACGCGCCGATGACGAAGTCGGTCACGCCGTCCCCGTCGAGATCCCCCACGGCGAGGGTCGCGCCGGTGAAGGCGCTCGCGGCCTCCCCCGTCCACGCAAGCAGCGCGGCGGCGTCGAGCCCCTCCGAGGCCGCGACGCCCGCGCCGCCGAGGAGCCAGACGCGGCCGAAGCCCTCGTCGCCGAGCACCTCGCTCACGAGGAGGTCCTCCGCGCCGTCCCCGTCGACATCGCCCGCGCCGGCCACGTGGTAGCCGAAGTACGCGGTCTCGGTCTCGCCGCGCACCACCCCGTCCGCCTCGGCCGAGGAGCCCGCCGCCGGCACCGCGCCTTCGGCCGGCGCGAACAGGTAGAGCGCACCGGAGCCGACGCCGTTGGTGTCGTCGGCGTACGCGCCCACGGCGAGGTCGACGAGGCCGTCCCCGTCGAAGTCGCCCACCGCGCCGGTGAGCCCGAGCTGCTCGGAGCCGACGCCCGCCCAGAAGCCGTAGGCGAGGCTCCCGAGATCGCCGGTCGCGAGGGCGTCCTCCTCCACGACGGACACCCGCCCCGGGTAGGCGACCCCGGTGTCACCGGTGTCCTCGGTGTCGCCGGTGGCGCCCTCGCCCGTGTACGCCGACTCGCCGAACAGGACCTCGGACACGCCGTCCCCATCGAGGTCGGGCAGCGCGATGGCGCTCGAGATGCCCTGGCCCTGGATGGCCGCGCGCGCCTCGTCGGCGAGCTGGAGGACCCCCGCGTAGCGCCCGCCGCCGAGGACGTAGTAGCGATCGTCCGCCTCGGTGAGGGTGGGGTCGGCCGAGTTGACGACGATGATCTCGCTGGCGCCGTCGTCGTCGAGGTCGGCCACCGTGAGGCTGCGGCCGAAGACGTTGGGGGTGAGCGCGGGCGCGCCGAGGATCATCTCCAGGGAGGCGTCGCTCTCCGCCTCGGAGAGGGTGGCGGGCCACTTCTCGCCGTCGCCGTACCAGATGACCAGCTCGAAGTCGGCCTGGTAGTACACGTCGTAGTCGATCTCGCCGCGGCCGGTCACGAGGTCGGTGAAGCCATCCCCGTCGAGGTCCGCGCAGCCGAGATCGAAGCCGAGGAACTGCTCGCCGCTGGTGATGAGGGTGTCGGCATCGCCGATGCGCATGTCCGCGCCCCAGGAGGCCGCGCCGTCCCCGTAGAAGATGCCGACCTGGCCCGCGTAGGCGCCGCCGAAGGGCGCGGCCACGACCAGATCGAGCAGGGTGTCCCCGTCGAGATCGCACACGGTGACGTCCTGCCCCACGAGGTCCTGCATGGCGTCCTCGCCCGTGATGCTCACCGGCGCGTCCGCCAACGCCACGACGGCGTTGTCGAGGGTGTCACAGTCGGCGTCGACGCCGTCGTTCCAATAGTCGCGCGCGCCGGGGCGAACGGCGGGATCGAGATCGTCGCAGTCGTCGCCGCCGAACGCGGCGTCGTCGTGACCGTCCCCATCCCCGTCGTAGCTCTCGACGCCGTCGCAGTTCGAGTCCACGCCGTCCATCGGCACGTCGATCGCGTCGGGGTTCACCGTCGGGTCGTTGTCGTCACAGTCCCAACCGGCGTCCTCGCCGTCGCTCCAGCCGTCGCCGTCCACGTCGGTGAGATCGACGCCGTCGCAGTCCTGGTCGATCCCGTCGTACGGCACCTCGGCGGCGCCGGGCGCGACGGTGGCGCTCGTGTCGTCACAATCGAGGCCGCCCTCGCAGGTCTCGGCGGAGAAGGCGCCGTCGCCGTCGGCGTCGAAGTCCTCGTCCACGGCGCCGTCGCAGTCGTCGTCCACGCCGTCGCAATCCTCCGGGGCGCCCGGGTAGACCTGGTAGGCGTTGTCGTTGCAGTCGACGCTGTCGTCGTAGCCGTCGAGATCCTCGTCCACCGGCGGCGACGTGTCGGTGTCGGTGTCGGACCCGATGTCGGTGTCGTCGGTGTCGTCGGCGGGCTTGCCCGTGTCGTCGCCGTTGGTGCAGGCGAGGAGGAGGAGGAGGAGTTGCATCCGCGCATGCTACCTCCGAAGTCGGCGTGTGCGGAAGTGGCAGACGACGCGCGGGGCGCGCCGCTACGGCTCCCCGATCACCCGCTCCACGAACCGGTTGCGGAACACGCCCGTGGGGTCGAGCTGGCGCACCAGCGCCGCGAAGGCCGCGGCCTGCGGGTAGACCCGGCGGATCAGCGCGGCGTCGAAGGCGCCCTCCTTGCCCCAGTGCGGGCGCCCGCCGTAGTCGGCCGCGATCGCCGCCGCCGCCGCGAAGAACGCCTCCCGGTCGGGCGACCCGCCCACGTAGGCGCCGAATTGGATGCTGTCGCGCTCGTACGCGGGGCTCATCCAGTTGGCATCCCCCTTCACGTAGCGGGCCTCGACGATGAAGTTGACGCGCAGGCCCTGGGTGTCGATGGCGGCGCGGAGGCGGCGGATCGCCTCGACGGCGTGCGCGACGGGGATCGCCCACTCGCTCTCGCGGTGCACCGGCGGCATCGCGAGCGAGAGCACGAGGTCGCTGCGGCCGACGACCCGGCCCGCCCGGAAGTGG
This sequence comes from Deltaproteobacteria bacterium, assembly GCA_036676765.1. Lineage (GTDB taxonomy): Bacteria > Myxococcota_A > UBA796 > UBA796 > SXON01 > CAJBVW01. The sequence goes on along the minus strand of JAKFCH010000308.1, from coordinate 5,340 downwards.
ATCGCGGCCACGAGCCGGTTGAGCGCGGGGATCAAGGCGGGGACGGCGCTCCCGAGCGCCAGGACCCACCGGAACACCTGGGCGTTGATCACGCGCTCGTCGACGGCGCGGCGCCGCGCGCTGTAGGTGGCGGGCGACACACACCGCTCCCCCCGGAAGATCAGCGCGGTGTCGGTGTGGGGGAGCCACCAGAGCTTGGCCCACTCGGACTCGCCGGCGAGCGTCGCGAGGGCGGCCACCCCCGCCTCGAACGAGACGGGCGTCGTCGTCTCCGCGACCTGGAACGCGCGCTCGACGCGGAGGGTCACCTCGGTGACGACGCCCAGCGCGCCGAGGGAGACGCGCGCGGCGGGCAGGCGCGGATCGCCCTCGTCGAGCACCAGCACCTCTCCCGACGCCGTGACGATGCGCATGGCGACGATGAACGAGGACAGGTTGCCGTGGACGAGGCTCGAGCCGTGGGTGCCGGTGGCGAGCAGCCCGGCGAGGCTCTGCTGGTCGATCGACCCGACGACCGCGAGGGCCCACCCGCGGGCGGCGAGGGCGTCGTTGAACGCCCGGAGGCGCATGCCGGCCTGCGCGGTGGCGAGGCCGCGCTGCTCGTCGACGGCCACGAGCTGGTCGAGCCGGTCGAGCCGCAGGATCACGCCGTCGGTCACGACGCCGTCGGACCACGAGTGCCCGCCCCCGACCACGCGCACGGTCCGACCCGCCGCGGCGGCGCCGCGCACCACGTCGCACACCTCCGCTTCGTCGGCGGGGTGGGCCCACCCGGCTGGGGTCACCGCGTGGCTCCTCCCCCAGGTCTCGAAGCGCTCGATCATGGGCGGAGCGTAGCAGGGCCGCCGTCCGATGACGCTACGACACGCGGGGCTTGTCCGTCAGGCCGTGGATGATGGCGCAGAGCTCCTCGACCGTCCTCGGCTTGTAGATGAGCTCGCGCACGCCGACCCGCACGGCCTTCTCGCGGAGGTCCTCGGTGACGTAGCCGGAGGCGATGGCCACGGGGAGGTCGGGGCGGAGCCGGGCGGTCTCGGCGGCCACGTCCAGGCCCGACGCGCCCGGCATGTTGAAGTCGGTCACGACGAGGTCGAACTGCCCGGGGTCGGCGCGCAGCGCCGCCAGCGCGTCGGCCGGGCGCGTGAACCCGCTCACCCGGTAGCCGCGCCGCTCCAGCGCCCGCGTGACGAGCAGGACGAGCGGCTCCTCGTCGTCGAGGTAGAGCACGTGCCGCCCGCGCCCCGAAGGCGGACTCTCCGGCGGGGTGACCACGCGCGGTTCGGGCACGGCGACGGCGACCGGGAAGTAGAGGTCGAAGGTGGCGCCCCGGCCGGGGGTGCTGTCGATGACGATCGCGCCGTCGTGACCGCGCATGATGCCGTGCACCACGGCGAGGCCGAGGCCGGTGCCCTGCCCGAGCGGCTTGGTGGTGAAGAACGGCTCGAAGATGCGCGCCATCGTGGCTGCGTCCATCCCCTTGCCCGTGTCCGTCACGCGGACGCGCACGTACGGGCCCACGTGGAGTTCGGGGTTGCGTTGGGCGAGCGCCGCATCGATCTCCACCGCCGTGAGCCGGATCCCGACGAGACCGGGGCGGCCGTCGAGGGCGTGCCATGCGTTCGTGAGCAGGTTCAGGAGGGCCTGGTACACCTGGGTCTCGTCGGCGCACACGGTGGGGAGCGGCTCGTCGGCGCGCTCGGAGAGCTCGACGTTGGGCGGCATCGTCGAGCGGAGCATGGTGACGACCTCGGCCACGACCGGCGCCAGGGCGATCACGTGGCGCTCGGCCGGCTGTCGGCGGCCGAACGCGAGGATCTGCCGCACGAGGCCCTTCGCGCGCTCGCCCGCGCGCTCGATCTCGTCCAGGCTCATCCGGGCGGGATGGCCGGGCGGCACGTCCATGCGGGCCAGCTCCACGTTGCCCAGGATCGCCGCGAGGATGTTGTTGAAGTCGTGCGCCACGCCGCCGGCGAGCTGGCCGACGACCTCCATCTTCTGGGACTGTCGGAGCTGCGCCTCCATGCGGCAGCGCTGCAGCTCGGCCTCCCGACGCTCCGTCAGGTCGGCGACGACACAGATGCAATCCCCCCGGGCGCCCTCCAACAGCGCGATGGCGACGAGCACCGGGACGCGATGGCCGTCCCGGTGAAGGAGCTCCCGTTCGCGCGGTGGGCACGCGCCGACGTGCCGGACCTCCGCGAAGGCCTGTCTAACCTCGGCGATGTCGCCCGGCGGCGTGACGATGTCCCACGTCAGCCGGCCCGCCCGCACGTCCCCCCGCGTGTACCCGACGAGGTCGAGGAACAGTTGGTTGGCCTCCTCGATGCGCCCCTCCGCGTTCGCGACCACGACGCCGATGATGTTGGACTCGACGAGGCGGCGATGGCGGCTCTCGACGACGCGGAGGCGACGCTCGGCCTCGACCCGGCTCTCGCCCGCGAGCCTCCGCTCCTTCGACAACCGCTTGCGCAGTGACAGTTGCGCGACCGCCTGGCGCCCCAACGCCCGCAGGCCCTCGCGCTGATCGTCGGTCAGCGCACGCGGCGCGCTGGCAAACACGGCGATCGTGCCGACGGCGAACCCGGCGTCGTCGATGAGCGGCACGCCGGCGTAGAACCGCATGTAGGGCGGCCCGGTGACGAGCGGGTTGTCGGCGAAGCGCTCGTCGGTGGTCGCGTCGGGCACGACCATCACGTCGGTCCCGAGGATGGCGTGGGCGCAGAAGGCCAGATCCCGGGGGGTCTCGGCGACGTCCAGGCCGCGACGGGACTTGAACCACTGCCGCCGCTCGTCGATGAGGGTGAGCATGGCCGCGGGCGTCTGGCAGATCTGCATCGCGAGCCAGGTGAGATCGTCGAACGCGGGCTCGGGCTCGGTGTCGAGGATCGCGTAGCTACCGAGCGCCCACAACCGGGCCGCCTCGTCGGGCGGTAGAGGCGCCCTCACGCGCCCACCCATCTGTCCGCGCGTGCGTACGCTCGTATTCCGATCATCTTGGTATTTCGCCGCGAATCAAGCAGCGAACTTATGCGGTGGAGCCGCCCGCCGCAACCGCGGAACGCACCTTCTTCAAGGCGAACACCTCCACGTCCACCCCCGTGGAGGCATGGACGAGGTCGGGCGGGCGATCGGGCGCGGGGAGCCCGGCCGCCGCGATCAGGCCCTCCGTGACGCGAGGCACCTCCGCCTCGAACGCCGGATAGGGCGGATGGTGCACCTGGCCGCGGAAGAGCACGTCCCCGCGAACGACGTAGAGCAGGTACCGTTCGAGAAGGAAGTGCTGGAGCGAGCCCGGCTCCGAGGGCCCGAGCGCCGCGTCGCGACGCCAGCGCACGTCGAGGCGGGCGGCGGGGTCGGACCGACGAACCGAGGTGTAATCGAACGTGGCGTCGGTCGTGTCCATGTGCATCGTGGCGTGGTGGTACGGCAGCCCGAACCCCATCCGGGCCCCACACACCGCGAGCCGAGAGGAGGCCTCGAGCGAGAAGAAGTAGACGCCCGGCGCGTCGCCGTCGACGTGCACGTAGGTGCGGAGGTTGGTCTCCAGGAAATCGAGCGAGAGCGCCTGGGGGAACCACGCCGGCCGGACGCGCTCCATGCGGAACGGCACCAACCCCACGAGCGCGCGCCCCTCCCAGAGGTCCAGGCCGAGGCGCGCCGGCACGAGCGGGCGGAGCGCCTCGACGGGCACCCACCAATGCAGAAACAGGAGCTCCCGCCACAGTTGGGTGCCAGCATTGGGACCATCGGGGCGTCGGGTTGGGGCGATTCGATCCAAGCGAACGACTCCGGTGCCGAAAGATTCTATTCCCCCGCCTGCTCCGACGGGCCCGAACGTAGCGGTCGATGCGGCGGGAGCGAGCGCTCGGCGGCTCGGTCGTCGCTCGGAGGGGGGCGGAACCGCCCGACCGCGGGGTACCCCCCGGTACCCGACGGTCACGTCCGCAAGCGCGCCGGACCCGGTGGTGGTAGGCTGCGCCGCCTCGGAGAACACGATGGAAGTTGCGGGTCTCAACCGACACCTCGTGTCGCTGCTCCACGATCCGCGTGACCTCCCGTTCGTGCACTTGATCCTCGGCTGCGCCATGGTCGCCTGCCTGGGCATCGGCCTGTTCTTCGTCCAGGCCTTCGCCCCGGCCTGGTTCTGGCCGCTCGCGGTGGCCTACCTGCTGTTCTGGGGCCTCGGGTACCTCGACCGGTTCATCCTGATGCTGCACTGCACCAGCCACCGGCCGCTGTTCAAGCCCGCGTGGATGAAGCACGTCATCCCCTGGGGCATCGGGCCGTTCTTCGGGCAGACCCCGCAGACCTACTTCGTGCACCACATCGGCATGCACCACATCGAGAACAACCTCGCGGGTGACCTGTCGAGCACCATGCACTACCAGCGCGACAGCTTCTTCGCCTGGCTGCACTACCTCGGCTCGTTCCTCACGACCGGCCTCCCCCGCCTCGCGCTCTACCACTGGCGCCGCCGCAGCAAGCACATGTTCTGGCGCCTCATCGTCGGCGAGGCCGTGTTCTGGACCACCGTGGCGTTGCTCGCGCTGGTGAATTGGCAGGCCACCCTCGTCGTGTTCGTCCTCCCCGTCCTGATGGTGCGGACGCTGATGATGGCGGGCAACTGGGGCCAGCACGCGTTCATCGACGCCGCCGAGCCGGGCGAGACCTACCGTAGCAGCATCACGTGCATCAACACCCGGTACAACGTGCGTTGCTTCAACGACGGCTACCACACGGTGCACCACCACAAGCCGCGCGCCCACTACACCGAGATGCCCGGCGTCTTCGAGAACGCGCGCGAGACCTACGGCCGCGAGGATGCCATCGTCTTCGACGGCATCGACTTCTTCCAGGTGTGGGCGCTGCTCATGCTCGGGCAGTACAAGGTCCTCGCCCGCCGCTTCGTGCGCCTGCCGGGCGCGCCGGCGCGCACGGACGACGAGGTCATCGCGATGATGATGTCGCGGTTGCGGCCGATCGCGGCCTGAGGGATCCGGGCGCGTCCCCGCTGCCGCGGGGTCGGCCCGCTCCGGTCTCGCCCTTCGGGCTCGGTCCGCCGCTCCGCGGCGGGACCGGCCGCCACAGGCGGCCGACCTGCGCGCGCCTCGCGCGGGGGCCTTCGCCGCCGCCTCCGCCTCGGGAGGAGGCCGCTGAGGGGCCGTCACCGATCCGGAACCCGACACGATTCGCCTCACGGCCGGCCGTGAGGCCGATCGTGTCGGGTCCGGGGGCCTCGGAAGGGCCGTTTCCGACGAGTCCAGTCCCAGCCGGACGGACAAACGCCGCGAATCCGTGAGCGCGCCGCGTTGGGACCCGACACGATTCGCCTCACGGCAC